>NZ_JBITUQ010000036.1:0-32867 GCF_044542515.1 Rhodococcus sp. NPDC078407
TCAGCATCGGAGGAGGCCCGCCCTCATTGGCGGAGCCACACGGGTGAGCACTTTCAGGGATCAGATCTGGGTATTTTCACTGAGCGCCGTCACCATCGGGCAGCGCTGGAGGGGCGCTGGGCTACGACGATGCGGTTCTATGCCGGCCCGACGCTGCTGGTGATCGACGAGCTCGGCTACCTACCGCTGCCCGGTGAGGCTGCGTCGGCGCTGTTTCAGGTTGTCTCGCAACGGTATATGAAGACATCGATCGTGATGACCACCAATCGTGGTGTCGGATCGTGGGGTGAAGTGCTCGGTGACAACACCGTCGCCGCGGCCATGCTCGACCGGCTCCTGCATCGCTCCGTCGTGCTCAACCTCGACGGCGATTCCTACCGGCTGCGAGACCACAACGCCAGATCGGAGAAGCTCCGCAAAGCCACCACCGGAACCCGCCAACCACTACAGTGAAGACCGCTCACGAGTGGGGAATTTCGGTGAGCGCGGTTGGGGAATTTCACTGAGCCTCGTCAGGCCTGGCCAGAGGCGTGAACCGTTATCTGTCGGTCGCAGCAAACGCCCCGCGCTGAGTTCAGGTTCAACGTCTGACTTGCAGCCCACAGGCAGGTCGCGGCCTCGGTGAGCGCCGGTCCATTTCATCGACTGTCGCACAAAACAGGCAGAATCCCGGATTTTTCACAAGTAGCTGGCGAATAGTCCGATTCTTGCCCTTTCGTCGTGCAAAACTGCTTCGACAACAGCGGTCGCGCAGCGCCGCGGGCAGTGGGGGTTCTATGTTCGGCGTGCGGCCGGTTCTGGTGGTGATGGCAGTTCTGCTCACCTTCGTAGCGGGCGTGCCCGCCGCTGCCCAAGAGATCGACAAAGAAGGTCCTGTACCGAGTCAGCCGGCGCGGATCGAGAACCGAATCGATACCAACCCGACGCTGACGTGGCTGTCGGTGTATTCGCCGAGCATGGATCGGACCATCGAGGTCCAGGTTCTGACCCCCGCAGAGCATAACGGCCCGCGCCCGACGCTGTACATGCTCAGCGGATCCGGGGAGAACGAACCGTCGAGCAGCATCTGGCTTCGCAAGGGGAACGCAGCCGAGTTCTTCCGTGACAAGAACGTCAACGTGGTTCTCCCGCTTGCCGGGCCGGCGAGCTTCTACACCGACTGGGAGAACGACGACCCGCGCCTCGGCCGCTACCGCTTCGAAACCTTTCTGACGCAGGAACTCCCGCCGTTGATCGACGCGGAGTTCGAGGGCAACGGCACTGACGGTATTGCGGGCCTGTCGATGGGCGCTCAGTCGGCAATGATGCTGGCCGCTCGGAACCCGGACAAGTACTCGGCCGTCGCGGCGTACAGCGGGTGCTTCTTATCCGAGGGCATACTCGGGCAAACCGTCATGCGAAGCATCGTTGCCGGTTACGGCGGCAACGCCAACAATATGCTCGGTGGGCCCCTCAACGAGGGCTGGGCCGCCCACGACCTGCTGGTGAACGCGGAAGCACTGCGTGGAAAGTCCATCTACCTCTTTTCCGCCAGCGGCCTCCCCGGTCCGTACGAGCGGTACGAGACGCTCGAAGACCTCGACACGCTGGTGATCGGCGGTGCGATCGAAGTAGGCACCGACTTCTGCACGCGCCTGCTCCGCGACAGGCTCGTCCAGCTGAACATCCCGGCCACATTCGATCTGGGCAGCCCCGGTACGCACTCATGGCCGTACTGGGCCGACCAGCTCGCAAAGAGCTGGCCGACGCTGGCCGCGGGGATCGAGCCGTGAGCTGTTCCTGCTGAGCAACATCGGGATCGTACTGGTGTCTTCTGCCAGTGATCGGCGTCGTCTGCACCTCGGATCGAAGTTGGCTACGCTCCGAATCAGACGATAGGAGAACGTAGATGGGTCTGCAGGAACTCGAAATGTTGGTCAACCAGACTGCCACCGCTGGTGAACCTTTCGAGCGTGGAGCCGACGAGGCAGAGCAGAGGTATTTGTCTTCCCTTGCTGCCCGGCCGAGCACGACGCTGATCTGTGAAGTCGGGTTCAACGCCGGCTACTCGAGTTGGGCTTTCCTGTCTGCGTCACCCGACGTGACTGTCGTATCTTTCGACTTGGCCGCCTACGCCTACAGCGCCGACGCGAAAGCCCATGTCGACGAACACTTTCCGGGCCGCCACACCTTGATTCAGGGGGACTCGCACACCACCGTCAAGGCGTATGCGAAGCAGCACCCGGACGTGCGGTTCGACGTCATCTTCGTCGACGGTGATCATTCGGTGGAAGGTGCTCGGGCAGACCTCGACGACCTACGTGCCCTCGCCACCCCGGACACGGTCGTCGTCATGGACGACATCACGCCGTGGCTCTGGTTCGGTGAAGGACCGACTCAGGCGTGGCAGGAAGCAGTCGACTCGGGCCGAATTCTGCACACCCAGTACTTCCGCGACGGAGAGCCTGTAGATGCTGTGACTCCGCCGGCCGCCCGTGCGTGGGCCGAGGGCCGCTACCCCTTCTGACACCACTGTCTACCCACAGATTGTGCAGATGCCCACCTGTGACGGTGGGTAGATGAATATTCTGTAGGCGAAGGTCGGCTACTTCTTGCCCCGCAGCTTCTTCTCCAACGGCGTCGGGAACGACGGGACCACCGCGGTGCCGTCGAGCAGAGTAGTGAGTCGTTCTGTCTCGGCTGCAACGGCTTTCGAGACCGCCAATCCGACGTCTTCGAGCAGTTCGGTCACCACTTCTCCGGAACCGGTCACTGCCCATCCACCGACGATGCGGCCCTCGGACCAGATGGTCGGACCGATGTTGCCGAAGGTGTCGAACAGGGGTGCCTTGTGTTCACCCAGGTACCAGGCCCGGTGCTTCCACCCCATCGGTGTGGGGTCGAGCGCAGGCAGCAGCATGACACTGGTGCCGGCGGGTTTGTCGAAGGTGGTGCTGGGCAACATTATTCCCTCACCTTCGATCAGTTCGACGGTCATGGTGTCGAGGCCCGAGACCGCACCGCGAGTCTGCGTCTTGTTCCAGCCCGCCCACCACTGCAGGTCGTCGAGTGTCGCCGGTCCGAATACTTCCAGCCAGCGGCGGGCGAGTTCGGCGCGTGCCTCGGTTTCGTCGAGTTCGGGAATTCCGTCCGGCCACCAGTGATCGATCGGTGCCCACGCGTGCCGCCGAGAAGTCCATGCTCCCCGCGGTTCGACGCGCACCAACTTGCCTTCGGCGGCCATCATCACCAACACCTCGGACGTGACGTACCGCTTGACGTCGTACACCTTGTCGGTGGTCGGCAGGTATGCCGTCTTCAAGCCGGGGACTGCAGCGGACAGCTCGGCTCCGGTCGCAGTTCCCAACGACCGCAACATCGATTCGGTCTCGGTTTCGGTTGCCTCGAGCCAGGATTCGACATCGTCGATCACCGGTTCGGTCGGCAACGTCGAGACTTGTTTGACCAAGCGCGCCCGCATGGTGTGGGCAACCCCGAGGCTCGCGGCGGCATGGACCATCGGAACGTCCTCGTGAGCGACGACGAACATCGTGCGACGCATCGCCATCAGCCGGACCAGGGTTCGGCGTTCGTACATCGCGTCACGAACATCGGACAGTCCCAGCGACCGGGCCCGCGCCAGCACCGACAGATACACGGTCGCCGGGTCGGTGGCATGCAACGCGAGCAGGGAGGACACGACGTCCTCGGTAGTCGATACGCGTGCGAGATGCTGCGCGACGAGTCGGTGTCGCCGCTGGGCGTCGGTGATCTTCACACGATCAGTGTGACGGCTTCCGGGGCCCGGAGCCGACATAACCGGTCAGAAGGGCGTCGGCGATAGCGTCGGAACATGGCAGTCGACTTCTCCTGGTCTCAGTTTCTCTGGATTGTCTTCGTTTTCGTCGCCGTACGGTCGGCATTCTGGGCAGTGCTTCTGTGGGCCAGGTTCTCCAGACAGCGAGATAGGGCGGGCACCGGCTCGCTGGGGTTGTGGGCCACCGGATCGATTGCTGTTGCAGGGGGTTTCGTCTCGTGTGCAGCGTGGCTGACCTGGTCTGGCGACTATCGGGGCGAGTTCCGAGGGCCTGGTCTCCCGGCACCGAACGAGTTCCCGTCATGGCAGGTCGCCGGGTGCGGGGCGACGGTCGTGTTGCTGTGCCTGCTGGCCGCGCGACTGTCTCGCTGGGTGCAATCCGGCGGACACGTCGCTGCGTTGGGCACGACGGCGGGTTTCGCGACGGAATTCTGCATCGACGCGAGCACCGATGTCACCGGACAGTCAGGAGTGGGGGTCATCCTGTGCATGATGGGCTGGGGAACCGGCTTGACTCTGCTGATGCTCGTACGGAACACGCTCGTCAAGCGAAAGCGGCCGACGGCCCACCCCTAGAAGTCCTCAAAGCTGGACGCCCGTTGCCTCGACCACGCTGGCCCACAATGCATCTCGAACGCGAGGTGAGTCTCCACGCCAGGACGGGTAGTGCGTCGGACGCGGTGCTCGGTCGTGCCAGAAGGTGCCGGTGCGGGTCAGTGCAGGATCGGCGGCCACGAGCCAGACGATGGTGTCGGCACCGTCGTCGGCGCTGCGCAGAATCGGCTTCATCACCGAACCGAACATCGGCATCGACCCGGTGACGCCCGGAGTGGCTGCCCAGCCGGGGTGCATGCTGTGCACCACGGGATCGTCTTCGAGCGAGAAGCGTTCGGCCAGTTGCTCGGCCACCACCACCTGCATTCTCTTCGTCCGAGCGTACGCAGTCATTCCCGAGTACTTGCCGTTCTCGTACTCGAAGTCCGAGTTCTGCAGCGGCACTGCATACATCCCGCCGCTCGACACGAAGACCACCCGCGATCCGGCGTCGAACAGCTCTCGTAGACCGACCGTCAACGCGACAGGCCCGAGAACATGAGTGGCGAAGGCGGATTCGTGCCCCTGTGCAGACAACTGCCGCCCGTCCGGCATCACCCCTGCGCAGTGCACCAGGGCGTGTACCGACGTGAGTTCGGACGCCAGTGCCGCGACCAACGCCGCCACGGAATCGAGATCGCTGATATCGCACTCGCGCACCACGAGGGACGCGTCGGGCACCTCGGTCCGTATCGCCGCGGCGGCGGACTCGAGCCGATCGGCCGACCTGCCGATCAGATGCACTCGCGCTCCGAGCCGCGCGAGTTCCTTCGCGGTGGCGGCCCCCAGCCCGGACGAAGCACCGGTCACCACCATGTCGATGGGCGAGGCGAACGGCGTCGGATCGGCGGCCCAGAACCGGCGACGCACGGTGGAGCCGATTCGGGAATAGCCGGGAACGATGGCTCGGTCGAGGATCGTATCCACCGTGCGGCTCAGCAATGACATGCCGCTCTGATACCCCGCGCCAACCGGATGTAAGCGCATCGACACCGACCGGTCGATGCCATGATGAGTCCATGGCGCACATCACGGTCTCCGACGTCACCCGCGACATCCTCGCCGACCTGCCCGCTCACCGACGCGAGACCTTCGAATTGCGTCTCGAGCAGTGGTTTCCCGATCTGCACGACGCGGTCACCGCCGTCTACCCCGATCCCGACGCAGTAGCGTCCGGCCTGGTGGACATCGCCGCCCATGCCTATGCGGCACGGCCCGAGGACCTGCACCGGCTCGATCAACGCCGCCTGCTCGAACCCGACTGGTTTCAACAGCCCGACATGTTCGGCTACGCCTGCTACGTCGACCGATACGGGCAGACCCTGCGCGGGGTGGGCGACAGGCTCGACCATCTGACCGATCTCGGTGTCACCTATCTACATCTGATGCCCCTGCTGCAACCACGGCCCGGAGACAACGACGGTGGCTACGCCGTGATGGATTACCGCGCGGTGCGAGAGGACCTCGGCACCAACGACGATCTGCGCGCGCTCGCGGAGACGCTGCGTGGACGCGGCATCAGTCTCGTGGTCGATCTCGTTCTCAATCACGTTGCCCGCGAGCATGAATGGGCCGAGAAGGCGCGCTCGGGTGATCCGAAGTATCGAGACTACTTCCTGATCTACCCCGATCGCACCACCCCGGATTCGTACGAGCGCACTCTCCCCGAGGTGTTTCCCGACTTCGCACCCGGCAGCTTCACGTTCGACGACCAACTCGGCGAATGGGTATGGACGACGTTCAACGAATGGCAGTGGGATCTGAACTGGGCCAATCCTGCTGTGCTGCAAGAGTTCGCGAGCATCGTGCTGCATTTGGCCAACCTGGGGGTAGAGGTGTTGCGCCTCGACGCCATCGCATTTCTGTGGAAGCGGCTGGGAACCAACTGTCAGAATCAACCCGAGGTGCATGCGGTCACCCAGGCCCTGCGCGCCACCGCTCGGCTCGCTGCTCCGGCCACTCTGTTCAAGGCCGAGGCGATCGTCGGCCCGCGTGATCTGCTGCCGTATCTGGGTCAGGGCCGCCACACCGGACGAGTGTCGGACATCGCCTACCACAATTCGTTGATGGTGCAGGTCTGGTCGATGTTGGCCACGGGCAGTACGGCTTTGGCGCGTCACGCATTGGCGTCGCTGCCTCCGACGCCGCCCAGTGGAACCTGGGTCACCTACGTTCGGTGCCACGACGACATCGGCTGGGCCATCGACGACGGCGACGCGGCGTCACTCGGGCTCTCGGGCGCAGGGCATCGCCACTTCTTGGCCGACTGGTACTCCGGCGAATTCGACGGCTCCTGGGCCGAAGGTCTGGTGTTCCAATACAACCCGGATACCGGTGACCGCCGGATCAGCGGAACGGCAGCCGCCCTGACCGGTCTGGGGCCGTCCCGTCTCGATCCCGACGGTGCGTTCGGCCGAATCTTTCTGGCGCACGCCATCATTGCCGGATGGGGTGGGATCCCGGTCGTGTGGAGCGGGGACGAGCTCGGTTCCCCGGGCGACCCGAGCTGGGCCGAGGAACCGGCTCACGCCGAGGACAACCGGTGGGTGCATCGGCCGCACGTGACCGACGCCGATCGAGCCGGTCGGTTCGAGCATGGGAGCGACGCGCAGCGGGTGTTCGACGGTATCGCTCGGATCGCGAAGGTGCGCGCTGGATTGCCGATGTTGCATGCCGAGGCTCCCGTGGACGTGCAGAGCGAGTCGGACGACGGTCTGCTCGTCGTCCGCAGGCGTCATCCGAGCGGCACCCTGGTGGGTCTTTACAACGTCACCGCCGAGCACCGCTCGTTTCCGCATGCGCAGCTGATCGAGCTCGGCATACCGGCCCCGACCGAGGTGCTTTCGCAACACGATCTGCACGTCGACGGCACCGGATCGGTGTGGTTACCGCCGTATGCAGCGTGGTGGATCGTCGACGGCCGCGTGCACTAGAAGAAGCATCATCGTGACCGAGCTGTTACCCTCCCCCGGAACGGGTGGGCTGGATACGAACAAGGGGACAATCTCGATGCTGCATGCTCGGATACGAAGTCTGGTGCTCGCTGTAGTGGCGGTAATGGTCGCCACGATGGCCACGGTGCTGATGGGGACCGGTGTGGCGAAGGCCAGTTCCGAGCTCGTCTACGTGTACTCGCCGTCGATGGACAAGAACATTCCGATCAAGGTGCTCACAGTGGCCGGCGACGGACCCGCGCCCACCCTGTATCTGCTAGACGGTCTGCGCGCGCCCGACAACGACAGCGGCTGGCTCATCGAGACCGACGTCGAACAGTTCTTCGCCGACAAGCACGTCAACGTAGTCATTCCGTTCGGCGGCGGCGGCACCTTCTACTCCGACTGGCAGCGCGACGACCCCAAGCTCGGACGAGTGAAGTGGGAAACCTTCCTCACCCAGGAACTGCCCCCGTTCATGGCCGACCGTTTCGGCAGCGACAACGTCAACAACGCCGTGGCCGGCCTGTCGATGAGCGGCACCTCCGCGCTCAACCTCGCCGCGCATCGTCCGGACTTCTACAAGGCAGTGGCGTCGTTCAGTGGCTACCCGACCGCGAGCAGCCCCGGATTCGCGCAGGGCATATCGGTTGCCGTCGGCGAGATGGGCGGCAACGCACGCAACATGTGGGGCACCTGGCCGTCTGCGGACTGGATCCGCAACGACCCGTCGCTCAACGTCGGTGCACTGCGCAACACGGCCGTGTTCGTCTCGTCGGGCAGTGGCTCACCGGCTACGGACCCTGTGTTCAACCCAGCCAGTAGCCGCTTCGACCCCGTCAAGTTCGCGCAGATGGTGCCGCTCGAGACAGCCGCCGGCATGAGCAGCCGCGCGTTCGTTCCGTTGCTGCAGGCCGCAGGCGGGCGACCGAACGTCAAGATCACCGGTACCGGTGTGCACTGGTGGAACCACTGGGAGCAGCACCTGCACGATGCGTGGTTCGAGACGATCGCCCCTGCTATCGGCGGCTGAGCCGTCGCTCGTCCAGTAGGTACCGCAATCGCCGCGAGACAGTGCCTCGAAGGGTACCCGCACTCAGTGCCCACATGCCCGTGGGTAGTGGCGACAACGCCTTCGGCAGCCACGGATTTCGGATGACGAGTCCGTAGCCGAACAGCACTATCGCCCGTACGCTCGGCAGTTCTGCTCCGTACGGCCGGTGCTTGCGAAGGACATCACAGGCGGCCGCTCCGTATCCGATGCCCTGCTGAAATGCCGCGCGGGCGGTCGTCCGCAGTCGGTAGGCGACCATCGCGTCGGGCACGTGGCCGAGCGTCAGGCCGGCCTCTTGTATGCGCCACGAAATGTCCGTGTCCTCACCGCCACCGAGGAAGTTCTCGTCGAACATGCCCACCTGATCGACGACGCGCCGCCACATTCCGAAGTTGTTCCCGTGCGCGTACGGCAGGTACGTCGTCTCGAATCGATCGTCGGGTGCGGGCACCGCGCGCCATGTCGCTACCTCCGGTGAGTTCAGCGTCTGTACTTCGATCGGACCGCCGACGGCGTCGTACTTCTCCGCGGCTCGGGTGAGCGCGGTGAGCCAATTGGGATACACGGCATCGTCCTGGTCGGTGAAGGCGAGGAAGTCTCCACGAGCGGCCACGATGCCGGCGTTTCTCGCGTGCGGGGTGCCCCGGACGTCGGAGCTGTCGATCCAACGAATGTCCAGTGATGATTCGAGTTGCTCGATGTGCTGACGAAGTCCGTCGGTCGAGCCGTTGTCGCTGACAATCACCTCGAAGTCGCCGTCGAAATCCTGCGCGGCGAGGGCCGACAATTGCACATCGAGATCGGGTAGACCGTTGAAGCACGGTATGACGACAGATACAAAACCGACTGGCATGTTCGTTTACATTACTTGGTGCATCGCCGTTATTCTGATCGTCATGACTTCGCCGAAGATCACCG
Organism: Rhodococcus sp. NPDC078407; assembly: GCF_044542515.1. Taxonomy (NCBI): domain Bacteria; kingdom Bacillati; phylum Actinomycetota; class Actinomycetes; order Mycobacteriales; family Nocardiaceae; genus Rhodococcus; species Rhodococcus sp. NPDC078407. The sequence continues at coordinate 9,296 of NZ_JBITUQ010000036.1, forward strand.
TCGACTACACCGTGCTGGACTGCCCGGAACCCGCTGAACTGGCGCGCTTCTACAGCACCATTCTCGGCTGGGCACCGGTCGATGACGACGGGGACTGGGTGGTGATCCACGGTCCGGGCGAGTTGCGTCTCGCCTTCCAGAAGGCGCCCGACTTCACGCCCATCGACTGGCCGAGCGAGGGCATCAAGATCCACCTCGACCTGGTGGTCGACGACATGGGGCAGGCCAGGGATTTCGTCGTCGACGCCGGAGCGACACTGATCGACCACGCACAGGACTCGTTCTGGGTGTACCGAGATCCGGTCGGGCATATTTTCTGCCTGTGCAAGCGCACATGAACTAGGCCACCCGCGCTGCCGGGGAAGTCATCCCGTTGGCGTTCTGCCGCTGATCTTCCTGCTCTCTGAGCCACTGCGCGAGAACCTGGCAGCCGGTGAGACCGTCCGCGTAATTCTCGCGCGCGTAGGCGATATGGCGACCGCCGCCCGCGTTGGTCCACTCCCACCGGCGCCAGCGCATGGACTGCGGTAGGTTGCCGGCCACCTCGCCGGCCGCGGTGCGGAGGCGTCGAACATCTCTCGCCCACTGCGAGGGTCGCAGTCGAGTCCGCGTGGCGTTTTGGAAACTGTTGCTGCGCAGCAGCATCCACAGCTCACGCAGCCACGTTTTCGGTGTGCGAAACGACATCCATCGGGTGAGGTCGGCGATGTCGCGAATCAGGCTGTCGTCGCTGGCATTGCAGATCATGTCGGTCGCGAGGCCGATCCACCGCACCGGGATCGATGCGGGCAGAGCGGGGCCCGCCCCCGCGACACCGCGTCCGGTGCATCCGCTCACCGCGCCGACCGGTTGCTGAGGATCGGACACCAAGCCTGCAGCGACGATGCGGGTTCCGTCGATCGTTCCGTCGGCGACGAGTCCGAGCACCTCGCGGACAACGGTGGCCCCTTGGGAGTATCCGATCAGTGCGATCGGCCCGGTGGTGGTCTCGATCGCGCGGCGGAGGCGTCGAACACCGATGTCGGCACTGTGGCGGAAGCACAGGCCGCCGAACGCGACGGGACCGTACGACGCCGGGTAGCCGACCCATCGGCCGACGAAGCGGTCGTCCAGTTGGCCCACGACGCAGGCGAGCAGTCCGGTGACGCGCGTCCGACGGTCGGATGGATGCGACTCCCCGGTACCGCCGACCGCGAGCACGGTCACCTGATCCTGATTCATGGTTCGAGTCTGTCCGGTGAACCTGAGCCCGGCACCCGACAAACGCTGAGAACTGCCTGGCAGTTCGGTCCCGATCAGGTCGAGGCAGCGCGTACTTCGTCCAGAGCGCCGCGAAGAAGCGACTCGTAGCGGTCCGGGTCCGGTACCGCGGCACTGTTGGAGGTGATGCCGATGGTGACGGTATCCCCGATGCCGTGTACGCCGTGGGTCACGCCCATCGCGGGGGAGAGGGCGGGAAAGCCTGCGGTGAACCGGACGGTGCCTCCTGCGAGCGTGAGGTCTGCGGCACCTCGCGAAACGCTGGACACGACGGTGTTGCCGGTGACCGTGGGAGGCGTCGCGGCCGGGTCGAACTGGTCGACTCCCCATTCGGCCAGAAACGCCGGTACATGTAGTTCCACATCGTCCTGTGACGCGCGCGCCGCTCGCGCCAGTGGATGATCTGCACGAATTCTGCGCGCGGCCAGGTCATCCGAGATGAGCTGCACACGGGTGCGGATGTCCGGTTCGTCGGTGAACAGTCCGACGCCCACGTTGCCGAAGTTGTTGCGCGCGTGCCCGCGTGCCTGCCGGGAGAGGGTGACCTCTGCGGCCAGATCGGCCGAACCGCCGAGAAGCTCCTGCAGCGCAATCGATATGGCGGCGAGCACGAAGACGGTGACCGTGATGCCTTCGGCGTGTACATCCGACTTCGCAACAACGATGGTCCGGACGGACGTCCGGCCGGTAGGCGGCACGTCGAGCGCGGTCAGGGCCCGCGACCGAGCGGGCGGCGGGACCGAACCCGAGTCGGTGGCACGCCCGAGCGCCAGCGCGTCGCGTCGAGCGCGTAGACCACCGCGAAACATCAGCAGCACACGGAACGGAAGGGCCGCAGCGGCAAGCACACTCGCCAGCGGCTCGATCCTGGCGGACCGCGAACTGCAGACGGGGGCGAGTCGATGCGCGCCGAGCAGGTCGCGGGCGATCGTCGATGCGAGTGCTCCATCGGCGGCTGCGTGTGAAAGCTGCAGCACAGCAACGACAGTGGGCCCCGGTCCGCCCGGCGCATCCGAGATGTTCGGGTACAGGTGCAGATGCCACACCGATACGGCGGGATCGACCTGATCGACGAAGGAATTCGCGACTGCCTCGAGGCACTCCGTCCAGGTGCGCGGAGTGGCGTGAACGGTGACGGTCTCGGTTCCCGGATCTGTGTCTGCCCACCGGGGATAATCGACGCGCAGAGGCACGTTCGTGATGTGCTGTCGCAGCAGTTCGATGCGAGCGCTGCGTTCGCGCAAGCGCACCACCTCGGCCTCGATGTCGGCGGCGTCGTGCTCGCCCGGTCCGGCGTCGAAGCAGTACAGCAGGAACTGGTCACTGGGAATTTTCGACGCCATCCAGTACGCCCGGGCATCGACCGGGTGCAGTCTCGTCGATTCGGGTCGATCACGGGCCACGAGCAAGAGCCTAAGCGCCGCTGCGCTACCGGGCAGATTGCGAACTGACCGGTTCGGTTCTGTGAATCCTCACCACGACGGCCCGAGGACTTCTTCGATTACTTCGCCGATTCCCCACGGAATCGGCGCTAGCCTGTTTCAATGCATTTCCCCGCCGTCGGTACGCGACGCCGTGACACGGCGCGGTCGGTGTCGTGACGCCCAGAGTCGCCTCGGGTTATCGGGCCGGTCTTCGCGCCTCGACCAACGCTGCCGCCTCGGCCGACTACGTCACCGATATTTCCTACACCGAGTACGGTTCGGCGGCCTGCACCCTGGGCGTGGCATCGGACAACACTGTGTTCCTCGCCCCGGCCTTCACCGTCGACGGTGTCGGTGTATTACGTTCTTCCGACTTCGGAAAGTCCTGGCGTGCATCGGTTCCGGAGGGCGGACGGGGAAGCCGACATCGGCCGTATCTGTACTTCGACGGTGTCGACGACCGACTGTTTCTCCATACCGGCCGATTCGGCGCAATCCCGCCGCACCCGCTCCGTGCTGGATTCACACTCGCGGTCAGCGATGATCGAGGCGAAACCTGGCGCAGCCGAAAGGTGGCGTCCACAGCCCGGATGGACGCGACACTGTTTGCGGGACCGAGAAACACCGGAAGTGGAAGAGTCACCTATCTGTCCGCTCCGACTCCGTTCTCGGTGCGGGCGCGGCCACTGATCAACGTCACCCGCCAGGTGATCTGGCGCTCCTTCGACGGCGGCGTGAAATGGGAGGTGGCCGGCGGGTTCGACATCGATCCGAAGAACATCCCGGGTCTGCCCAGCCGTGAGTACGTCACATTCGGCAAGGGCGTCGTCGGGCCGGACGGCACGATCTACATCGGCGGTCGGTACGGCCGACGGTTTGCCGTGGCAGTCAGCCGCGACGAAGGTCTGACGTGGGATGTCCGCATGGTTCCCGGGTCGGCACTGGCGAAGTATCACGGCCCGCTGCACTTTCTGCTGCTCGGGTCGCGCTATCTGCTGCGGGAGTCGACGGCCGTCGACGACGATGGAAACGTGTATGTGGTGTGGCCGGACCGCGACGGTCTGCTGCATGCCGCCTGGTCCTCCGATGGAGCGGTGACCTGGTCGAGGCCGGTGGTCGTCTCTGCGCCGGGTGTGCGAGACGCCCGTTTCGGCGCTATCACCGCCACCGGGTCCGGGCGGGTGGGTATCGCCTGCTACGGGCGCGAGCGAGGGCGCGCGTTCCACGGGTTCATCGCGCAGTGCCGCGACTTTCGTACCAACAGACCGGTCTTCGTCGGGGGGAAGTACAACGAACCCGATGCGCCGCTGTTTCCGCGCGGTTTCTGCAGCGGCTTCCGGGATGTCGTGTCGGGACATGCACTCAACGAGATAGTTCGCGTTCACTTTGCACCCAACGGCGATCTTGTCGTCGGGGCGGCGATGCAGATGCGAGGCAAAAACCGGCAGCGTCCCTGGGCTGCGCGTTCCGAACGCACCGAGATGCAGGCCGTCCTGGGCCGGTTGGGGAGGATCGACGGAGCCTGAAAAACGAAAGACCCTGCAGCACAAGGGCTGCAGGGTCTTTCGTTCAGGCAATGCTATGCGACGTTGATCAGACCGACGGTCGGGAAGAAGAAACAGCTCTTGTCGGTACCGTCGAGAGCCTTGTGGTTCACCGTGCCGAAGACCGCCGCGAGGACGGTTCCCGATCCGGTGTCGACGGGCACTGCGCGAGCACCGGCAGCAGGCAACGCATCGAGTGCGTTGACGACGAGAGGCCGGGCCAGTTCCTTCAACTCTGCGGGAATGCCGGAGTTGTCGAGGATCGACTCGGCGAGAGTGGTTGCCAGCCCGCCGAAGTCGGCGAAGCCGCCCTGCAGGGTATTGACGTTGAACCACGCCACCTGCATACCGGACTTGTTCGCCGAGTCGTTCACGATGCCGGCCGGCACGAAGGCGAACATGGTCTCGCCCTTGTTCACCGCATCGAGTTCGGGCACGGCGATCGAGGGCAGGCCGGGGAAAGTGGCGATCGGCGGTACGGACAGCTGCGGCCACGGCCCGCCGGCCCCACCGGCAACACCCGGCACGATTCCCAGCGGTGCGCCCGGTGTGGCAGCGCAGTTGATCGCCGCGGTCGGGTAGAAGAACGGGGTGATGCCGAAGTCTGTCAGCGCCTTGTTGGCTGCGTTCAGCGCCGCGAACGGATCGGCACTGGCTTCTTCGGCCACCGGGGTGCGCGAGTCGGCGATGGCGTTCGCCGCAGCGAGGGGTGCGCCGCCCTGGCCCTGCAGTGCGGCGATCGCCTGGGCCAGCGGATCTGCCGGTTCCGCCGCCGCGGTGGCGGGGACGGCGAGCAACGCTGCGCAGGAGAGCGCGAGCGCGCCCGCCAGGCGGCTGAGGCGTCGAGACATGTGGGACTCCTGTGACTGATGTGGCTTATGCTGCGGTTGCGCTGATACCACCACACATCATCTCGGTGTCACAAGCCGGGCCGGAATCCGTTGTCGAATCGAGACGGTCCGGTGGCAGGCCGTGTACCGCTCAACCCACGTCGATGCCGTAATCGCGAACGATGCCTTCCAGGCCCGACGCGTATCCCTGGCCGATGGCGCGGAACTTCCATTCTGGACCACGGCGGTACAGCTCACCGAAGACCATAGCGGTCTCGGTGGAGGCATCCTCGCTGAGATCGAACCGGGCGAGCTCGCGTCCGTCGGACTTGTCGACCACGCGAATGAACGCGTTGACCACCTGACCGAAGTTCTGCCCCAGGGCGTCGGCGTTGTGAATGGATACCGGGAACACGATGGAGTCCACTTCCGGGGTCAGTGCAACCAGGTCGACGTCGATGCTCTCGTCGTCGCCCTCGCCCTCACCCGTCCGGTTGTCGCCGGTGTGCTCGATGGCACCGTCGGGTGAGCGCAGGTTGTTGTAGAAGACGAAGTACAGGTCGCCCAGTGCCTTCTTGGTGGTGCCGAGGCCAATGGCGCTGGCATCGAGATCGAAGTCGCCACCCGTGGTGGCCCGGACGTCCCAGCCCAGTCCGACGGACACTGCGGTCAGGTTCGGTGCTTCCTTCGTCAGTGAGACGTTGCCACCCTTGGCGAGCGATACGCCCATGCCCATCCACTCCTTCGCGCGTTCGTTCCGTGCATCGTCCCCCCACCATATTCATGCTCGGGAGTTCGATGCTCGAGGTGCGCGAGTGCAGCAGGAGGGAAGTGTGATGGGTGGGAGCGATGGGGCTGGCGATACCGATGGGATTGTGGTGGGATACGACAAACGATGGAAGCTAGCAGTGGTTGTGCGATTTGTCGGGTAGGCGCGCCGCAGCGATCGAACGACAAACGGAGATGTCTGTGCAGGTTTCGCGACGCGAGTTGTTCAAGTACGCCGCCGCAGGGTCCGCTGCCGCAGTAGGCCTGATGGCCTTGGGAACGTCGACCGCGAAAGCGGACGTCGGTCTGGGAACCCTCGTCGACTATTCGGGAGGGGTGCCTTCGGCCTCGGCAATCAAACAGGCCGGTCACCTCGGTGCCGTCCGGTACGTCTCCGACCGCCGACCCGACGCGACGTGGATGGTCGGCAAGCCGATGCGGAGATCCGAGGCCGACTCGCTCACTTCCGCCGGGCTCGAAGTGGTCTCGAACTACCAGTTCGGGAAAGGAACGACGTCGGACTGGCGAGGCGGGTACGCAGCGGGGGTGAAACACGCCGCACGCGGCCTGGAACTGCACACCGCGGCCGGCGGTCCCGCAGACCGGCCGATCTACGTCTCGATCGACGACAATCCCACCGCAGTGGAGTTCGCAACCCTGATCGCGCCCTACATCCTGGGTTGGCAGTCGGTGATCGGGGCCGAGAACACCGGTATCTACGCCAACTCGCCCACCATCGAACTGGCCTCCACGGCCGGCCTCGGACAGTGGTTCTGGCAGCACAATTGGGGGACGCCGAAGGGCTTCGTTCACCCGGCTGCGCACATTCATCAAATTCGGATCGACAAGGATTCGGTCGGCGGAGTCACCGTGGACGTCAATAGAATTCTGACGACCGATTACGGGCAGTGGTCGAAATCCACAGCCGAAATCGTCTGAATTCCACGCGTGTAATTCACCTCTGCACAATCCCGAATTGTTCGGCATTTCTCGCATTCGACAATGCGTCGATGACGGACCTTCGAAAGCAATTCGCCCCCGGCTGACGAGCAACCGGGGGCGACGTGCGTATGAGACTTACGGAACGTAGACGGTTCCGATGGTGGGCAGGAACGTGCAGCTACGAGGTGCCGCTGCCGGATCTTCGTTCGACTGCGTGGTGATCGAGCCGGAGATGACCGACAGCACGCGTCCGGGGCCGGTATCGGCGATGGCGGACAGGGTGGCCGGGCCGTCGGTGTTGATCATCGCTGCGCCGGTCAGGTCTTGGGTTCCCGAGCGACGATTGTCGATGTTTAGCCACGTGACGGTGAGCGGAGCGGTCTGCTCGGCGGCGATGGGCGCGGTTCCCAGAGCGGTGAAGACGAAGCCCGCCTGACCCGCGGCCGGTCCGGGGGGAGGCAACGTGGCCGGGCCCGGAACAGCGAGAGCGGTTCCGACGGAATCGGCGGTGTCGGAGATGCACCCCTGGCCGAGCGTCGGGTACAGGAACTGGGCGATGACCGGTCCGTCGGTGGGCAGCTCGGGGCCGCCGCCACCGGATCCGTCGAGGAATGTGATGACCGTTTCGAGCAGCGACTTGACCTGCTCCGGCAGCTGCGCCGTCGCGAGCAGAGCGCGGGCCTGGCCCAGCAGATCGGCTGCCGGAGTGGCTCCGACATCGGCGGGGCCGGCTGCGGCACCGACGATGGCAGGTGCAAACGAGGCAAGTGCCTCGACCTCGCGAAGATTGGGCAGCGGCTCGCCGGGTGCGGGGAAGAACTGAGCGATCAGCGCGCCGGGATCGGCCGGCGCCGCAGGCAGATCAGCGGGTGCCATGGGCACCAGTGGCTGCGCAGATGCGGTGGTGGGCACGACGAGTGCGGCGGCTGCTGCAACGGCAAACGCCGTGAAGACGCGACGCGTTCCGCGGGTACGAAGCACGGTGATATTCCCCATTCTGATCATGACGCGGGCCCCGGCGAACAGCCGGTGCTCGAGGGGTCACTCTATGTAGCGCGATCCCCGATGTACAGCTGTTGACGTCCAACCGTCCCCCGTCACAACTGTGCCAGGGAAGTTTATGTGGGCAACCCTGCGAATTCTCCGCAGAGCCACACGATAGCGTGTTACTGAAGTGGTCAGTGTTAAAGGTGATGCAAATGTTACTTGTCGACCGACGTGGTTGGGGAAGGCATGCGTCGACCTATAGTCTTTCTTCTCGATAAACCGCATCGATACCGAACGGAACCGCACGCACAGTGAACCGACTTGTTCGGCTGGCCCCCGTTCTGTTGGCGGTCTCGGTGATCAGCCGATTCGTCTGGGCCTTCGCGACGCCCAACGGTATGAATCTCGTCGATCTGCACGTCTACGTCGACGGCTCTGCGGCTCTGCTCGGCGGCAATCTGTACGACTACACGTATTCGGAACAGACCCCTGACTTCCCGCTGCCGTTCACGTACCCGCCGTTCGCCGCGCTCGTGTTCTTCCCGCTGCATTACCTGCCGTTCACACTGGTCGGCATCGCCTGGCAGGCCGCAACGATGGCCGCGTTGTTCGTCGTGGTCCGGCTGGCGCTGTCGATGGTGCTGGGCGACGCGCGCGCCGCCGAATCGCGTTGGGTGCGCATCGCGATGCTGTGGACCGCGCTGGGGCTGTGGTCGGAACCCGTCCGGACAACGCTCGACTACGGGCAGGTGAACGTATTTCTGGTGCTGCTGGCGTTGCTCGCGGCGCGCAGCTCGCGGTGGTGGGTGGCGGGCGGACTCGTGGGACTCGCCGCAGGTATCAAGCTGACACCGGCGATCACGGGCCTCTACTTCCTGGCGACTCGGCGGTGGAAGGCCGCGGCATTCTCTGCGGTGGCATTCGCGGTCACCGTCGCGGTCAGCTTCGCGGCGCTGGGAGGTCAGGCCGCCACCTACTTCACCACGCTGCTCGGGGACGCAGATCGCATCGGACCCGTCGGCTCGGTGTGGAACCAATCTCTTCGCGGAGCCCTGAGCCGCATCGTGGGCGAGGACGTCGGGCAAGGGCCGCTGTGGCTGAGTGCAGCAGTGATCGTGGCATTGCTGGCAGTACTGGCATGGCGAGCACTCGACAGCCGCGATCACCTGGGGATTCTGATCATCGTCCAATTGTTCGGGCTGCTGATCTCGCCGATTTCGTGGTCACATCACTGGATTTGGGTCATTCCGATGGTGATCTGGCTGCTGCACGGCCCACTGCGCGATGTCGCCGGTGCCAAGATCGTCGCCGGCTTCTGGCTGGTGACGGTCACGGTGGGCGTGCCGTGGCTGCTGAGCTTCTTCCAGGAATCGATCTGGACCATCCCCCGTCCCGGCCTGGAGGCCTGGGCCGGGGCCGTCGACGTGATCGGCTCCGTGCTGTTCCTCGGCTGGGTCGTCTACGCCGGGCGGGTCAGGAGTGGAGCCCGCGGAACGACCGTGTGAGTCAGGTCGAGATCAGGGCGTCTATCCGACGCGCCAGATCCACATCCTTCTGTGTGAGCCCGCCGGCGGAATGTGTCGACAGCGTGAAGGTCAGCGTCCGCCACCGGATGTCGATGTCAGGATGATGGTCCGCCTCCTCCGCCGCGTCGGCCACGCGGTTCACCACCTCGATGGCTGCGGGAAACGACGTCAGTTCGACGGTGCGCGTCAGGGACTTCTCTGCCAACGTCCAGTCGGTGAGCTGGGCGTTCTCGATATCGCGGTCGGTCAACAATTGGCTCATAGAAAGATGGTGGCATGTCCGGTACCCCCACCGCTGTGGTTGTCGCGGCCGCGTTGATCGACGGCGGCCGACTGCTGCTGGCGCAGCGAACCCGTCCCCCGGAGCTGGCGGGCCGCTGGGAATTGCCCGGCGGCAAGGTCGAGCCGGGGGAGTCCGAAGACGCCGCACTCGCTCGTGAACTGCGCGAGGAACTGGGCGTCGAGTGTTCGATCGGTGCCGCGCTCAGCGGCGACGTCGAGCTGTCGGGTGGCCTGGTCCTGCGGGCCTATCGGGCCTCGATCATCGCGGGAACCCCTGCGCCCTTGGAACATTCAGCTCTGCGGTGGGTCGATGCCGAAACGCTGCCGACTGTGGATCTGGTGGATGCCGACCGACTCTGGCTGCCGGATCTGCAGGACATTCTGCTCACTTCGCCCGAGCGGTCTTCAGACCTTTCTTGAGGTCTTTCTTGGTCGCGCCCGCGGATTCCAGCTTCTTCATTCGCATGATCACGACGGGGCATGTGACGCACCGAACCTTCTTGCGGCAGCATTTTTTCTTGGGCTTCATCCCCGAGACATCTACTGCCTTTACCTTGCCCATGAGCACCAAGACTAATGGGTGGCGCAGGTCACAGACCTGAGGGTGGCGCAGGGCACCGTCGAACTACGGGTAAACTCGATCAGTCGCGAGAACCTCGCGGTGCAGCGCGCTTCTCTAGCGACATAAGCCCGCTAGCGAACAAGAGCCCGCATTCGACTCCAGGAGAATTTTTCGCGTGAGCGCCCCAAGCAGTGCAGACAACATCGACAGCACCACCACATTTCGCAACGTCGCCATCGTTGCACACGTCGACCATGGCAAGACCACCCTGGTCGACGCCATGCTTCGGCAGTCCGGCGCGTTCGAGGAACGTGCCGAAGCGATCGACCGCGTCATGGACTCGGGTGACCTCGAAAAAGAAAAAGGCATCACGATCCTGGCCAAGAACACGGCCGTTCACAAGCGCAATGCCGACGGCACCATCACCGTCATCAACGTGATCGACACCCCCGGCCACGCCGACTTCGGCGGAGAGGTCGAGCGCGGCCTGTCCATGGTCGACGGCGTCGTCCTTCTCGTCGATGCATCCGAGGGCCCGTTGCCGCAGACGCGTTTCGTGTTGCGCAAGGCGCTCGCCGCGTCGTTGCCGGTGATCCTGGTCGTCAACAAGACCGACCGTCCCGACGCGCGTATCGAAGAGGTCGTCTCGGAGAGCCACGACCTGCTTCTCGATCTCGCCTCCGACCTTGACGACGAAGCGTCCGAGGCGGCCGAACTCGCACTCGACCTCCCCGTCCTCTACGCCTCCGGCCGTGAGGGCAAGGCCTCGAAGGTGCAGCCCCAGAACGGACACGCTCCCGACGCCGAGAACCTGGACGAGCTGTTCGAGGTTCTGCTCAGCTACGTCCCCGCGCCCAAGGGCAACGTCGACGCGCCGCTGCAGGCTCACGTCACCAACCTCGACGCGTCCGCGTTCCTCGGCCGCCTCGCGCTGGTTCGTATCCACAACGGCCAGCTCTCCAAGGGTCAGACCGTCAGCTGGATGCGTGAGGTCGACGGCGAGCCCGTCATCCAGAAGACGAAGATCACCGAGCTGCTCAACACCATCGGCGTCGAGCGCGTCCCCGGTGAGCGCGGTGTGGCAGGCGACATCGTCGCCGTCGCAGGCTTCCCCGACATCATGATCGGCGACACCCTCGCCGATCTGGAGAACCCGGTTGCGCTCCCGCGCATCACCGTCGACCAGCCGGCCATCTCGGTCACCATCGGCACCAACACGAGCCCGCTCGTCGGACGCGTCAGCGGCCACAAGCTCACCTCGCGCATGGTCAAGAGCCGCCTCGACCAGGAGCTCATCGGTAACGTCTCCCTGAAGGTCCTCGACATCGGTCGCCCCGATGCCTGGGAGGTCCAGGGTCGTGGAGAGCTCGCTCTCGCCATCCTCGTCGAGCAGATGCGTCGTGAAGGCTTCGAGCTCACCGTCGGCAAGCCTCAGGTGGTCACCCAGACGGTCGACGGCAAGCTGCACGAGCCCTTCGAAGAGCTCATGGTCGACACCCCGGAGGAATACCTCGGTGCCGTCACCCAGCTGCTCGCCGCACGCAAGGGCAAGATGGTGCAGATGACGAACCACGGCGCAGGCTGGGTTCGCATGGAATTCATCGTTCCCTCGCGTGGCCTGATCGGCTTCCGCACCGAGTTCCTCACCGACACCCGCGGTACCGGTATCGCCAACGCCGTCTTCCACGGCTATGCGCCGTGGGCCGGCGAGATCCGCGCCCGCCACACCGGTTCGCTCGTCTCGGACCGTCACGGCACGGTCACCCCGTTCGCGATGATCCAGCTGGCAGACCGCGGCACGTTCTTCGTCGAGCCGGGCGCAGACACCTACGAGGGCATGGTCGTGGGCATCAACCCGCGTCAGGAAGACCTCGATATCAACGTCACCCGCGAGAAGAAGCTGACCAACATGCGTCAGTCCTCGGCAGACGTCATGGAGACCCTGGCCAAGCCGAAGAAGCTGGACCTGGAAATGGCCATGGAGTTCTGTGCGGGCGACGAGTGCGTCGAGGTGACCCCCGAGGTCGTCCGCGTCCGCAAGGTGCACCTCGATTCCAACGAGCGCGCCCGTGAGCGTTCGCGCAGCAAGACGCGCGACAAGGCTGCTCTGTAAGACTCACTTCGCGCGGCAGAAGCGACGTGTCACCCTGGAGGGACGCGTCGCTTCTGTCGCACAAGGCGGCCGACCACGAAGGAGATCCTCGTTGCGCAAGGTGTCGATACCGACGGTTCTGGTTTCTGCCATTGCTCTGGTCCTCACCGCGTGCACTGCGGATCCACCACCGCCTATCGAGAGCGTCGAGACGTCGGTCAGCACGACGATGGTTCCGGCCAAGACCGGTGATCCGGTCGTGGTCGCGATCGACGATGTCGGAATCGGCTTCAACCCGCACCTGCTGGCAGATCAATCGCCTGCCACGGCTGCCGTGAGTTCACTGGTGCTACCCAGCCCGTTCCGCCCGGTTCGGAACCCGGACACGGGTGCGACGACGTGGGAGCCGGACCTGTCGCTGTTGATCTCGGCCGAGGTGATCTCGCAGGCGCCCTTCACCATTCGCTATCAGCTCCGCGACGAGGCCCAATGGTCCGACAGCGCACCGATTGCCGCCGAGGATTTCCGCTACCTGTGGCAGCAGATGATCACTCAACCCGGGGTCGTCGACCCCGCCGGATACGCGCTGATCGACGACGTCACGTCCTCGGGCGGGGGCAAGACGGTCGACGTGGTCCTGTCGTCGCCGTATCCGGCGTGGCAGCGACTGTTCACCGACCTGGTGCCCTCGCATCTACTCCGAGACTCACCGGGCGGCTTCCAGGGGGGCCTGACCGACACGGTTCCGGTCTCGGGTTCCCGGTTCAACATCAAGACGGTCGACCAGGGGCGAGACGAGATTCTGCTCGAGCGCAACGACCGCTTCTGGGATCGACCTGCTTCGCCCGACCAAATCCTGATTCGACGCGGCGGCACGCCGGCACAACTGGCCGATTCTCTGCGATCGGCCGACGCCCAGATCGCCCAGGTGCGTGGTGGTGCGGCCTTGCGTGCTCAGCTCTCGGCCATCCCCGGCGTGCGGACCGACACGATTCGGCAATCCCGGGTGCTGTCGATGACGGTGAACGGACGAGCTCCGAACATGTCCGATCCTAGAGTGCGGCAAGGAATCTTCGGTCTGCTCGACCCGAATTTGCTGGCCACCGTCGGTGCCGGCGGAGGAGCCACCGATCGCCGGGCCGCAGCGCAACTGTCCTCTCCGTCGGACCCCGGTTATTCCGCCACCGCCCCCGCCCCCATCGGCACGACGGCTGCCCTCGATCTGCTGGAACGGGCCGGGTTCCTGCCGACACCCGATGCGCTGGTGACATCCACGCCGGGTGCCGCGGCCACTGCCGCCCCGACGACGACCGCAGCGCCGACCACCACCAGTTCTCCGGCACCGAGCGTCGCTCGTCTTGCCGACACGACCGGCACGGCGTTGCGATTCGTGATCGGGGCCGTCGAGAACGACGACATCGCGCTCGCCGTCGCGGGAACGGCCGCCGACGAGCTCGTCGGTGCAGGCATCGATGCGATCGTCACCCCACTGCCGGCCGACGAACTGTATTCGACAGCGCTGACCGAGGGCACGGTCGATGCGGTGGTCGGGTGGACCAGCGCGGGAGTCGACCCCGCAACGGCCCTGGCCTCACGGTTCGGCTGCGTCGACGAACCGGTCGACGGCAACGGTGTCGATGTGCCGCGAACTCTGTCCGGCTTGTGCGTACCGGAACTTCAACCGACGATCGACAGGGCCCTGGTGACAGGCCTCGATCCAGCTGTCGCCGCCGACGTCGTCGAACCCGAGCTGTGGTCGCTCGCATCGACGTTGCCGATCATGCAGGACTCGTCCGTGGTAGCCGCAGTCCCCGGCATCACCGGCGTCTCGTTGACCGGTCCGGTCGAGGTGGGCATCTTCGCCGACGCCGCCCGGTGGATGCGGACGCCCTCGTGACCGATCGCCGCGGAGCCATCACCAGGAATCACGAAATGAGAACAGAAGCAGTGGCGGAGCAGGCGATGACCGATCAGGTATTGACGGAGCCGCAGCGGTTACTCCTCGTGCACGCGCATCCGGACGACGAAACCATCACCACCGGTGGCACCATCGCGCACTACGTTCGCGCCGGGACCGATGTCACGGTGCTCACCTGCTCGCTCGGCGAGGAGGGCGAGGTGATCGGTGAGACGTGGGCCGATCTGGTGGTCGACCGAGCCGATCAGTTGGGTGGCTATCGGATTCTGGAACTGCACCGTGCGCTCGCTGCGCTGGGGGCCAACCCGCCGCGCTTCCTCGGCGGAGCCGGGCGTTGGCGGGATTCGGGAATGGCAGGGACTTCGGCTGCCCGCAAGCCCCGGGCCTTCGTCAACGCCGACCGCGACGAGGCCCTCGGAGCGCTCGTGGCCGTCATCCGTGAGCTGCGCCCACAGGTCGTCGTCGGCTATGACCCCGAGGGCGGCTACGGCCACCCCGATCATCAGCAGGTGCACTCGTTGGTGACCGAGGCCGTCGAGGTCTGCGGGACGGCTTCCTACCCCGGGGCAGGGACGCCCTGGGAGGTGTCGAAGTTCTACTGGACCGTCACCGGGCACGATCAACTGCAGTCGGGACTCGCCGAGATCGACGATATCCCGGCCGGGTGGCGACTACCGGTCGACGGTGAGCTGCCGAGCGTTCCGGAGAATACGATCACCACCAGCATCGACATCCGCGGCGTGCTCGACGCCAAGCGGGATGCGCTGCGTGCGCACGCCACTCAGGTCACCGTCGCCCCATCGGGACGCGAGTACGCACTGTCCAACGACATCGCGCAGCCGATCCTGTTGGACGAGCAGTACGTACTGGTTCGGGGCCGATCCGGTGCCGAGGGGACGGGCAGAGAAAGCGACCTTTTCGCCGGCGTACTAAGCTGTGCTGCGCATCACTGATTCGACAACGGAACTCATCTCATCACAGCAGGGGCGGAAACTTACATGTACAACTGGGTAGTGCAGGACGCCATCGTCGCGTTCGTCGATTCTCTCAAGCCGCAGTTCGGCGCGCAGGCCGATCTGTACCAGTACGTTCTGGGTCAGATCGCCATGGGCGCGAGCAACTTGCTCACTTCGCTGGGCTACCCTCCGGTTTCCTGAGTGCCGGTGCGTTAGAACAACCAGGTTCAGGGCAGTATTGGTCGCATGATCTCGAAGGCCGCCTCCAATACTGTCGCCCTGGTGTCCTGGGCGACCGTCGCAGTGCTGGTGTTCGACGGCTTTCTCGCCGGAATTCTGTCGGTCTTCTTCCTGCCGGCCTACCTCGGTCCGGTGCAATTTCCCATCAGCGCGCTACTCGGCGGCATCGCCAATGTCGCGCTGGTCCTGGCCGCACGCAAAGTTGCCGAACGGCCGATCTGGGTGGCGTCGCCCCTGATCGGATGGTTCGCCGCGGTGGCCCTGTGCATGTTCGGCGGCCCAGGCGGCGATGTTCTACTGCTCGCTGATTGGCGCACGATGCTGCTGATCATTGCGGGGGCAGGTCCCGCCGGTGTTCTGCTGTTCATGTTCCGGATGAAGGCGATCACAGCAACTGCGCATGCCGACCCGCATCCCGAAGTACGTCCTCGATCATCGTCGGAGTCAACAGTCCGGTGAACGTGTTCCGCTGGCTGACGTGGTAGCTGGCGAACACGGTGATCGATCCCAGTTCCAGCCGAACTCCGTGTCCGAATTTCGGTGCAGGCCTCGGTATTTCCCACCCGTTGGCGGCCAGTACCGGTAACAGTGTCTGCCAGCCGAAGGCTCCGAGAACGAGCACCGACCGCAGCGTCGGGCGCAACAACCGCAATTCGTCGTCCAGCCATGGCCTGCAGGTATCGCGCTCCGCAGGAGTCGGCTTGTTCTGCGGCGGCGCGCAGTGCACCGGGGCCGTGATGCGCACTCCGTTCAGCGTCAACCCGTCGCCGATGTGTGTCGCGGTGGGTTGGCTCGCCAGCCCCACAGCGTGCATCGCCCGGTACAGCACGTCGCCACTTCGATCACCGGTGAACATGCGGCCGGTGCGGTTGGCGCCGTGCGCCGCCGGAGCGAGTCCCACGATCAGCATCGACGCATCGGCCGGCCCGAAGCCGGGAACTGCTCTGCCCCAATATGTTTCTTCGGCAAACGCGGCCCGCTTCTCTTCGGCTACCTGCTCGCGCCACTGGACCAGGCGAGGGCACGCCCGGCACTCGGCCACGGCCAGATCCAATTCGGCGATGCTCTGCGGCCGCGTCATGTCAGGTTCGGTGCAGCCAGATGTCTCCGGCCCCCGGCGTGACGGCGTCGATCATGGCCCATGCGTTCTCGACGGGGATATCGATCACCTCGTAGTGGCCGACGCCCGCTGGAGTTGCGGCGACCACGGTGGCGACCCCGGCGCGACGCTGGAAGAACGTCTGACGCACCGTCCAACCGATGATGCCGGCGGCTTCGAGGCTGTGCCGCGTTCTGTCCAGCGAGCCGTGCTGGGTGATCAGCCAGCCGGGCAGGACCGCGTGGCCGAGGCCTCGGTAGCGATCGTGAGCCAGGCCGAAGGCGGCGACGAACAGCACCCCGACAGCGATCCACGCGAGGATCGGAATCGGAGCGCCGATATACTGCGCGATGCCCAATCCGGCGGCAATCACCAGAAGCGGCAGAACGGCCCGGGTGTAGCGGCGTCGCCGCGCTGCTGGTCCGTGCTGCATCAGCGGTCGGTCGGCTCCGCCGTGCAGACCGGCGTCGCCGAGCACCGTGGTCATCATGCGTAGAGCGTCGGCCTGCGGTGCCTGGGGGAGCAGCAGGGACGATTCCTTCTTCTCGGCGCTGACGCCGGTCATGATGGCGTCCAGACGAGCACCGTTCACCGCGCGCAGCAGTAGCGGCTGGGCCAGGGAGGTGCCGCGCAGCCGCTTGCGGTCGAGGGTCGACTGGCGCGTACGCAGTAGTCCGTGGCTGACGTGCAGGGTGCGACCTTGATCGGTGACGGTCAGGTTTCCGTAGGTGATCAGGTAGCGAACGCACGCGAAGATGCTCGACACGACGAGCAGCGCAACCAGAGCGACAACGACGAACATGACTATGCCGAACTGTTCCGCCGAGTCGATACTGTTCGAGATCACCGAGGACTCGGCGAGCCTCTGCCCCAATCCGTACTGGAAGAGCACGCCGACGGCTGCGGCGATGGTGACGATGCCGGTGATAGAGAACGGCGCGAAACGGACCCACGAATATTGCCAGTGTGCAATTTCGATCCCGGGATCGACTGCGGCAACGGGCATTCCGTCGCTCGACGGCACGCGTCCGGATACTCGCTGCAAGAGTTCGCCGCGAAGCTCCGGCACCAGTGACGTGTCGAGCGCGTTGAGCTCGAAGGTCTCACCCTTGCCGGCCTGTTGGCCGGTGCCGATCCGCAGGATGGACAGGCCGAGGACTCGGTGCAGAACGTTCGCTTCGACGTCGACCGAGCGAATCCTGTTGCGCGGAATGGACAGCACCTTTTTCTGCAGAACTCCGGTGCGCAGCTGTACGTGTACCGGCCCGATGCGATAGCTGGTGGTGAACCAGCGGAGGATTGCGAACACCACCACGACCGCGAGGAGGCCCAGACTCCAGTAGTGGTTACCGCTCTGGCTGCCGACGAAGAACGAGATCAGCAGCACGGGCAGGAGCCTGATGCCCTCGTTCACCGGATGTACCAACAACATCCGCTTGTCCAGGCGTAGCCACGGCTGTTCCTCTTCGACGGCGAGCAACTCTGCCTGGTCGGTCATGTGGCGTCTCCGACGGTGCGGCCGGCGATATCGGTCAGTCGAGAGACGGTCTCGTTCGCGACGTTCTGATCGAGTGCGGTGATCTTCACCGCGCCCGCCGACGACGCTGTCGTGACGGTGACAGTGGCCAGTCCGAGTAGACGGTCGAGTGGTCCGCGTTCGGTGTCGACGGTCTGCACTCGCGAGATCGGTGCAATGCGTCGTTCCTGGCTCAGCCATCCGGTGCGGGTGTAGACGGCGGTATCGCTGATCTCCCAGCGATGTACGCGATAACGCCACAGCGGGACGATGACGATGTGCACGACGGCAAGCGCGAGCGACGTCACGAGAGCTACGACATGCGGCCAGGTGGTCCACGTCGAGTCGAAGACGGCCCAGACGATCTGGGCGACGAACACCGGTAGCCACAGCAGACCGGCGCCGAGGGCCCACAGGAGACGTGCACGTGGAGACGGGTGCCACCGGGGGTCGGTCATCGTTGTCACGGGTACAAACTTAGCCCTCACCCGTCGTGCGCGTTTTGCATACTTCCAGCTACGCACAACGCGCACGACGATGGGCCCCGACCCCGCGGGTGGCACGTGCGTACCAGGAAGCGCATGATCGACTGGTGACTTCTCTACCGGATTCCGTACCAGCTCCCTCTGCGATGCGACGAGTGCTGCGTCGTGCGCGTGACGGTGTGTCTCTCAACGTCGACGAAGCCACGGTGTTGCTGCACGCTCGTGGTGAGGATCTGACCGATCTGATGGCGTCGGCGTCTCGGGTACGTGACGCCGGTCTCGAATCCGCGGGCCGTCCGAAGACGGTGTCGTATTCCCGCAAGGTCTTCGTGCCCATCACGCGGCTGTGTCGCGACAAGTGCCACTACTGCACGTTCGTCACGGTGCCGGGCAAGCTCAATGCCGCCGGGCACGGGATGTTCATGGATCCCGACGAGATCATCGACGTCGCCCGCAAGGGGGCCGAGTTGGGCTGCAAGGAAGCGCTGTTCACGCTCGGAGATCGGCCGGAGGAGCGGTGGCCCGAGGCCAAGGCGTGGCTGGATTCTCGCGGATACGATTCGACCCTGGACTACGTGCGGGCCATGTCGATCCGGGTACTCGAAGAGACCGGCCTGCTGCCGCACCTCAACCCAGGAGTGATGTCGTGGCAGGAACTCTCGCGCCTCAAGCCGGTGGCACCGTCGATGGGCATGATGCTCGAAACCACCTCGCGTCGGCTGTTCGAGGAGAAGGGGCAGGCGCACTACGGCAGTCCCGACAAGGATCCCGAGGTTCGGCTGCGCACGCTGACCGACGCGGGCCGACTCAACATTCCCTTCACGACCGGCATTCTGGTGGGCATCGGTGAGACGTTGCGGGACAGGGCCGAGTCCATCATGGCAATTCGTAAGGTGCACAAGTCTTTCGGCCATGTGCAGGAAATCATCGTGCAGAACTTCTTGGCCAAGTCCGATACCGCGATGCGGTCGGTGCCCGACGCCGGTCTCGAAGAATTCCTGGCGACCATCGCGGTGACGCGCATGGTGGTCGGTCCGTCGATGCGGATTCAGGCCCCGCCGAACCTCGTCGCTGCGGAGGAGACCGCCGCGTTGCTCGGCGCAGGCGTCGACGACTGGGGTGGGGTGTCGCCGTTGACTCCCGACCACGTCAATCCCGAGCGGCCGTGGCCGAACCTCGACACTCTTGCCGAGTTGTCGGCGGCCGCCGGTTACACGCTCGTGGAACGTACTGCCGCGCAGCCGCAGTACGTGTTGGCCGGTGCACCGTGGATCGACCCGCGGATCTCGGCGCACGTGCGGGCAGTGGCCGACCCGGAGACCGGGATGGCACGCGAGGGCGTCAATCCGACGGGTCTGCCGTGGCAGGAGCCGGACGAGGAATGGGAGTCCTCGGGACGCGTGGATTTGAACACCGAGATCGACACCCAGGGCCGCAACACCGAGACCCGTTCGGATCTGGCGAATGCGTTCGGCGACTGGGATTCCATTCGTGAGCAGGTGCGCGATCTGGCCGGTCTCGAACGAGTCGACCGGGACCTGGTGTCCGCGCTGACAGCAGCGGAGAAGGATCCGGCCGGTCTGTCGGACGAGCAGTACCTCGCACTGGCGACGGCCGAAGGCCCCGGCATGGACGCCGTTGCCGCGCTCGCCGACGATCTGCGTAAGCAGGTCAACGGGGACACCGTCACCTACGTGGTGAACCGGAACATCAATTTCACCAACATCTGCTACACCGGATGCCGTTTTTGCGCGTTCGCGCAGCGCAAGGGCGACGCGGACGCGTTCACGCTGTCCACAACCGAGGTGGCCGATCGGGCGTGGGAAGCCCATGTCGTCGGTGCTACCGAGGTGTGCATGCAGGGCGGCATCGACCCCGAGCTGCCGGTGACCGGCTACGCCGACCTGGTTCGTGCGGTCAAGGCGAAGGTGCCGTCGATGCACGTACACGCGTTCTCGCCGATGGAGATCGTCAACGGGGCCTCGCGCGGCGGTCAGTCCATCCGTGAATGGCTCACCGAATTGCGGGCCGCCGGCCTGGATTCGATCCCGGGTACCGCTGCGGAAATCCTCGACGACGAGGTCCGCTGGGTGCTGACCAAGGGCAAGCTGCCCGCCGCCGAGTGGATCGAAGTGATCACCACCGCGCACGAGGTGGGCCTGCGGTCGAGCTCGACGATGATGTACGGCCACGTGGACAATCCGTCGCACTGGGTGGGACATCTGAACGTTCTCAAGAAGATCCAGGACAAGACCGGTGGGTTCACCGAATTCGTGCCGCTGCCGTTCGTGCATCAGTCCTCACCGCTGTATCTGGCGGGTGCGTCGCGTCCCGGCCCGACCAATCGGGACAACCGCGCGGTGCACGCCCTGGGGCGCATCATGTTGCACGGCCGGATCGACAACATTCAGACCTCATGGGTGAAATTGGGAATCACGGGTACACAGGCGATGCTGAACGGAGGCGCGAACGATCTGGGTGGGACCTTGATGGAGGAGACGATCTCGCGGATGGCGGGTTCGCAGAACGGTTCGGAGAAGACCGTCGCGGAACTGCACGAGATCGCCGATGGCATCGGTCGACCGGTTCGTCAGCGCACCACCACGTACGGCCCGGCACCTGCGGTGTCGGTCGCCGGCCTCATCTGACCCTGCTTTCCGAAACGGAGCATTCTCTGACATGGACGACCGTCGAGTCGCCGCGGTACTGAGCAGTGCCGTCGCCATCATTCATCCTGTGCTCGACATCCTTGCCACTCGTGACCCGATCGGACTCAAGGGCCGGACGTTTCGTGAGTCATCGGCGGACGATTCGACCCTCGACAACGTCATCGACTTCCTGGCCAAGGCGTTCGACACCACCGACTTCCCGGGCACCGCAGGCTGGGAAGAACTCGACAGCGATGCGCGTTCGCAGTGGTGGGTCAATCGCATCGGCGCTCTCAACACCGTTGCCGTTGCGTTCCCCGGTGTGTTCGGCATCCTGATCAACCGGCTGCCGATTCAGGACTTGCTCGGGTTCGCCAACCAGGCGATGGTGCTCGTGGCCGTGGCCCGCGAATCCGGGGTGACCGACCGCGAGACACACGTCGCGCTCCTCGGTTCCGTGCTGTGCAAGCGGGACCTGACGTCGTTGGCCGACAGCCCGCCGGAGAAGAAGGAAGAATCGCCGAAATCGGGCCCGTTCGCGTTGCTGCGCGGGATGTGGCAGATCGCCAACGTGCTGCGCGACGTCACCGGCGAATTGGAGAAGCGCCCGCATCCTCGCGGTTTCTACCGCGTCCTCGGTGCTATTCCACTCGTCGGCGGCGTCGCCGGATACCTCGGTGAACGCGGCGCGCTCTCACGCGCGGCCAAGCAGGGACGGAAGTGGCTGGCAGCTCATCAGAAGGCCTCGATCGCGGGTGCCGATGTACCCGCAAAGCAACTGCGCCGATAGCCGGACGGGGCAGGTGAGGCCACCCTGGTCGCTTTGCCCCAGTTTCGGACCGCGATACTAGGATGCTCAGGGCGCGTGAGCGCCCACCATCGATACAGGAGGGGAGAGCAGCAGTGACTTACTCGATTGCAGAACCGTGCGTAGATGTATTGGACAAAGCGTGCATCGAAGAGTGCCCGGTGGATTGCATCTACGAGGGTAATCGAATGCTGTACATCCACCCCGACGAATGCGTCGACTGCGGGGCCTGCGAGCCCGTGTGCCCCGTCGAAGCGATCTTCTACGAGGACGACGTTCCCGAGCAGTGGAGTGCATACGTCGGTGCCAACGTCGATTTCTTCGACGACCTGGGATCTCCCGGGGGTGCCGCGAAGCTCGGCAAGACGGATTACGACCCGCCGTTCATCAAGGCTCTGCCTCCCATGGGCGAGAACTGACACCTTGGCACGAAGAGCGGTGGCAGCGGCGCTGCCCGATTTTCCGTGGGACTCGTTGACCGTTGCCAAAGAGAAGGCGTCGGCGCACCCGGATGGCATCGTCAACCTGTCGGTCGGTACGCCGGTGGATGCGGTTGCCGAGGTGATTCGGGTTGCTCTGAACTCCGTGGCGGACCAGCCCGGTTACCCGACGACCGTCGGGACCGATGCGCTGCGCGAGACGGCGGTGGCGGCGCTCGAACGCCGCTACTCGATCACCGGTCTCACGTCCGACGCGGTGCTGCCGGCCATCGGTACCAAGGAAATGATCGCCTGGCTGCCCACGCTCCTGGGCCTGGGAGCGGACGACCTGGTTGTCATTCCCGAATTGGCGTATCCCACTTACGAAGTGGGTGCACTGCTCGCCCGCGCACGAATTTTGCGCGCCGACGGTCTGGCACGGCTCGGGCCGGAGCGGGCGTCGCTGATCTTCGTGAATTCGCCGTCCAATCCGACAGGCAAAGTGCTCGGTGTCGACCACTTGCGCAAGGTCGTGGAATGGGCCCGCGAGCGCGATGCCATCGTCGTCTCCGACGAGTGCTATCTGGGTCTGACCTGGGACGCCGATGCCGTGTCCGTGTTGGATCCGCGCGTGTGCGGCGGTGATCACACCAACCTGCTTGCGGTGCATTCCCTTTCGAAGACCTCGAACCTGGCCAGCTATCGCGCCGGGTTCGTCACCGGTGACGCATCCCTCGTCGCCGAGCTGCTCGAGGTACGCAAGCACGCCGGAATGATGGTGCCGCTTCCTATCCAGGCCGCCATGACGGCTGCTCTGGCAGACGACGAGCACGAGAGCATTCAGCGCGAGCGATACCGAGCTCGCCGGACGGTGCTGAAGGACGCGGTCGAAGCTGCGGGATTCACCGTCGACCACTCCGAGGCCGGACTGTACTTGTGGGCCACGCGGGGCGAACCGTGCCGCGACACCGTCGACTGGCTCGCCGAGCGCGGAATCCTCGCGGCTCCGGGAGAGTTCTACGGCCCGAACGGTGGGCAGCACGTGCGCATCGCACTGACGGCCACGGACGAGCGCATCGAGGCTGCGGCGGCTCGCCTGCGCAGCTAGTTCGCCAGTTCACGGGGGTCCAGGTGTGCTGAGTGTCCACAATTCGGTTCGGCGCACGGGATCCGGGCTGTTGCAATTTGAGCGTTGTTGATTTTGCTGCGTGTTGTGCTGTAGCGGGTGGTGATGGCCTGGGAGAATGTGCTGGTGGCCAAAGGTTA
>NZ_JBITUQ010000037.1:0-28257 GCF_044542515.1 Rhodococcus sp. NPDC078407
GCCGTCACCGGGAGCCGTCAACCGCTACAGTGATCACCGCTACCGGGTGAGCACTTTCGCTGAGCGAAGTTGAGCACTTTCGATGAGCGCCATCACCTGGACCAGCACCTGGAGAGAGCAAGTCCGCAGGAAGGTCCCATTCCCAACCAATACCCGACCTCGGTGGTCCCAAGAAGATGTTCTGCGACCCCGGTACGACGTCGAATGCGTACGAACCGGAGTAGGTCGACGCAGGAGCGAGCTGGCCGGAGAAGGCGTCGGTATTCGACTCGTCGCAGTTTAAGGCTGCGGTCGAGACCAGGTCACCGTTGACCGTGCCGTCCGGATTGGTGGCGTCCCACGCGCTTGGATTCAGGGAGTAATCCATAAGTGACGCAACGCTGCTGTTTCGGGCACCGACGGCCGCTGTCGCGTACGCAGGGGACGTCTGGACGTTGATGTCCACCATGAGGAAGATGCCGTTGTTGGGTTCGAACTTCCAAAACCCTGAGCAAGTGTTCGACATCCTCGGATTGCTGATGGTAAAAGTGATCGCTGGCTCGCCGGTGACATTGTCCGACAAACCTGCCGCCTCGCCGAACTTCTTTTCCAATCGTCCTTGATCGTTGGTGGCGACCTCGGGCGGCTGCCCCGCGGCGTCGGTCACCGATGCTGGGCTTGGCTCGCGAGTGGCGGATGTCGCGGTCCCTGACTCCGCCGAACTGCAGCCTGTTGCCCAAGCAAGTACGACCGCGCTTCCCGCTACCAGGACTCGACGTTTCACAGCTATCTCCGCTCTACCGAATCTGGAGATTAGCAGTGCTGCCGAGCGCTGCGCTGTCGGTTCCCAGTCGGAAACGGCCACTTTCTGATGGCGACGCGTACTTATTAAGTCTCAATGGCCCTCCGGGAGCAGCGGGATACCTTCTGGACACCCCCACTGGTGCGTCCTTATCCAAAGCCCCAGACCCGTCGCCGTGGTGAGTCACAGAGCGTTGCGGCTGGACACAGTAGCCGGGGAGGGGGGGTGGAGCCCTGGGCTAACTAGGAGGCTCCAGGATGTCGAACTCCTCGTCGAGGATCTGGTCGAGGTGCGCGGGGTCAGCGTTGCGCATTTGCTCAAGCCATGCTCGGTAACGAGCCTGATTCGGCTCACCATCGTTGACCACTTTTCGCTCGAAGCTCATGATGTACGCAGCGCGCCGTTCTCCATGTGTTGGCTCTGAGTCACCATCGCCGATCGGACTCTTTGCGTTCCCACCTGAGGTCTGCGCTATGCCAACTACGTTGAACTGATCGAAGACGACCTCGCCAGTCTGGTCGATCCCTATGGCGTGACCAAGCTTTCTGCGGTTCCAGACGAATGCTCTAGGAAATACCCGAGTGCTGCCGTCTTCGTATGTGATCGTCGTTCCACTCGTGCGAACAGACGCTACAGGCGCTGCTTCAGCCCCGGGTGATCGTCGTACACGCTCGGGTGTTTTCGCTTGGCCTGATTGGCTCGGCGTGCTGCTGCTGACTCCTGCTGCTTCTTGGCGGTGTGACAGGGCTCGCAGGCTGCTTGCATGTTGTCGATGCGTTCTTGGCCGCCGGCTGCGACGTTGATGATGTGGTCCGCTTGGCGCTCGGTCACAGCTCACCGAACGTCACCTGTCGACGTACGCCCACCTCTGGCCGAACGCAGACGATCGAACGCGCAAGGCCACCTCGGCGCTCTTCACGGAAGCTACTGCGTACCCTCTGCGTACCGAAAGCCGAATACTGGCTCTGACCAGCAGACCTAAACGTTGAACCTGAACTCCACCACATCGCCGTCGGACATGATGTAGTCCTTGCCCTCTATGCGCACCTTGCCCGCGGCCTTGGCCGAGGCCATCGACCCAGCGGCGATGAGGTCCTCGTAGGAGACGATTTCGGCCTTGATGAAGCCGCGCTCGAAGTCGGTGTGGATGACTCCGGCCGCCTGCGGCGCGGTGTCACCTCGGTGAATCGTCCACGCGCGGGCCTCTTTCGGGCCGGCGGTGAGGTAGGTCTGCAAGCCCAGGGTATGGAAGCCTGCGCGGGCGAGGGCGTCCAGACCGGGCTCGGTCTGGCCGACCGATTCGAGCAGCTCGGCCGCCGATTCCTTGTCGAGCTCGAGCAATTCCGATTCGATCTTCGCATCGAGGAACACCGCGTCGGCGGGAGCGACGAGGCGCGCGAGTTCGCCGATCTTCGCGTCGTCGGTCAGCACCGACTCGTCCGCGTTGAAGACGTACAGGAACGGCTTGGTGGTGAGGAGCTGAAATTCACCGAGCAGCTCGAAGTCCAGCTTCGCCTTGGCCGAGAACAGCGTCTTGCCGTCGTTCAGCACAGCCTGCGCTGCCAGCGCCGCGTCGAGTGCAGGCTTGCGATCCTTCTTGATCCGCACCTCTTTCTCGAGGCGCGGGATGGCCTTCTCGAGGGTCTGCAGATCAGCGATCGCGAGTTCGGTTTCGATGACCTCGATGTCGGCAGTCGGGTCGACGCGACCGTCGACGTGCACCACGTCGTCGTCCGCGAAGACTCGTACGACCTGGCAGATGGCGTCGGCCTCACGAATGTTGGCGAGGAACTTGTTGCCCAGGCCAGCGCCCTCGGACGCTCCCTTGACGATGCCGGCGATGTCGACGAACGACACCAGCGCAGGCACGAGCTTCTCCGAACCGAACACCTCGGCCAGCTTCTCGAGCCGGGGATCCGGCAGCGCGACCACACCGACGTTGGGCTCGATGGTGGCGAACGGATAGTTCGCGGCCAGCACATCGTTGTTGGTCAGTGCGTTGAAGAGGGTGGACTTGCCGACGTTGGGCAGTCCGACGATTCCGAGGGTGAGGCTCACGGTCTATGGAGTCTACTTTGACGTCGCCACCAGTTCGGACAGTGCCCGGCCAGCGTCGATACTCGACGCACCCAGGGGCGCAAGAACCACGTGATCCGCGCCGGCAGCGTGGTGGGCGGCCACCCTCTCGGCAATGTCGTCGATGCTCCCCCACACCACCAGGCCGTCGACCAGTCGGTCGCTGAGCGCGTTTACATCCGCCTCAGTGAAGCCCATCCGCAGGAAGTTCTGCCGATAGCCAGGGACCGTAGCGAGAAAGTTCAATGGCTCCCGCGCTGCAGCGCGCGCTCGATCCGGATCGGACTCGACCACGACGAACTGGTCGACCACCAACGTCGACTCACCGAGTGCACCGCGCGTCTGCGCCGTCCAGTCAGGCGTCACCAGCAACCCGATTGCACCGGCAGCGCGGTCCCGCGCCAGCTCCAACTTCTTCGGACCGAGCGCCGCGAGCAGAAGGTGATCGGTGGGCACCTCGAGCTCGTCGAGGTACTTCCCCAACCCGGCCAGAGGCCGAGCACTCTGCGGTCCGCCCAGGCCGAGGCCGAATCGACCGGTGCCCGAGAGCTCGTCGAACAGTCCACCGGCCCGCGCAGGCGAGTACACATCGACCGGCACGATTGCCGGAACGATGGTGGCGGTCTCGGTCGCGTGAACCAGATCGGCCAGCCTGCCGAGCCGATCGATCTGCCCACCCGGCAGCCACAACGAGGTGAATCCGAGTGATTCCAACGCGCGTGCATCGTCGAGATACGACGGTGACACGTCGATTGAAATGCCGATCGCGCCGAGACCCAATGTGTCCATGGGTTCGACGCTAAAACCTCGACAATGGTTCAGGTCAAGTGGTGATCGCCGAATTCGGATCCCAACTGGCCAGGATGGGCAGAATCTCTGCCGTGCTGGAGTCCTTCTCGACGGTATAGACGATCAGAGTCTGGTTCGGCTCGCTCGGTGAGGCCAGGAATTCGACGCCGAATTGCAGGGTCCCCGCAGCCGGATGCTGAATGATCTTGGTGGCACGTTCGAACTCGCCGACCTCGTGGTCGGCCCACCACCGCTCGAATTCGGGCTCACTGGAACGTAATTCGTCGATCACGGCGTTCAGCGCGGGGTCCCCCGGCCGTCGAGCGAGGTCGCGCCGCATCGATGCCACGGCCGCCGCCGCGAACTGGGACCAGTTGACGATCCGCTCACGGGCAATGGGGTTGCGGAAAAGGTAATGAAACAGCGATTCACCGGCGGTCGACGACAGACTCAACACCGCACGAACCAGTGCATTGCTGGCCAGGATGGTGCCCGAACGCCCGAGTATCAGCACCGGCAGGTGATCGAGCGCCTGCATGACCTGAAGCAACCCTGGGTCCGGTCGTTCCGAGACATCACCGACGACACCGGCCGGAGACGCGAGATCGAGTAGATGCGCAGATTCCACGGCGTCCAGCTTCAAGGCCCGGGCGATCGCTCGCAGTACCTCGTTCGACACGTTGGCCTGACGACCCTGCTCGAGTTTGCTGTAGTAATCCGGGCTCACTCCGGCCAGCGCTGCGAGCTCTTCTCGCCGCAGGCCCGGTACCCGCCGCGCACCGGGATATTCAGGCAAGCCAGCGTCGGCGGGGCTGATTCGGTCGCGCCGATCACGCAGAAAAGCGCTCAGTGCCGACCTGTCGTTGCTCATGGATTCGAACGTAGCGCCATCGACGACGATGAGCCTGGTCATGACAGACCTAGGTCGAACAACGCCTGGCCCGCTCGATCCGACGACCGTAGACATGGCGTCATGACATCTTCCACTTCGCCACAACTGCTCGGCCGCACTGCTCTCGTCACCGGATCGACCAGTGGGATCGGTGCTGCCATCGCGTCGACCCTCGCCGCACACGGGGCGTCGGTGGTCGTCAGCGGCCGCGACGCCGACCGCGGCAACTCCGTCGTTCACCGCATCACCGAGGCAGGTGGCACCGCAGCCTTCGTCGACGTCGACCTCGCGGGCAGCTACCACGAGCTCCGCGAGTTCGCCGCCCGCAGCACCGAGACCCTCGGCGGCCGCGTCGACATTCTCGTCAACAACGCGGGCATCTACCCGGCTACCGCCACGGCGGACCTCCCCGATGATCAGCTGGACGCGATGCTCGCCGTCAATATTCGAGCTCCGCACGTTCTCGTCGGCGCGCTGGCAACGGCGATGGCCGTGCGCGGCAGCGGATGCATCGTGAACATCGGTTCGTGGATGGCCACGATGGGCAGCCCGTTCGCTGCCATGTACTCGGCCACCAAAGCCGCCGACGAGCAACTGACCCGAAGCTGGGCCGCCGAATTCGGCCCACGGGGCGTACGAGTGAACGCCCTCGCGCCCGGAGCCACGCTGACCCCGGGCAACGAAGACGCACGTCAAGTGCTCGACGCCATGACCGCCGGCACCCCGGCAGGCACCGTGCTCTCCCCGCAGGACATCGCCGACGGAGTCCTGTTTCTGGTCTCGGACCGGGCCACAATGGTGCACGGAACCACGCTGTTCGTCGACGGCGGCATTTCGGTCACCCGCGGCTGAACAGCTCCTCCACCACCGGGATCACACGTTGGCTAGGAGGACTGCGACGAAGCCGAAGTAGAGGACCATGAGGCCCACGAAAAGTGCAAGAGACAGCTTTCCGAAGAACCCTGCACGAGTCGACGAGTACTGCGCTCCCTGAACATCACCCATCATCCACAGGGGGTGCACCTTCAGCGCGTGATTGAACGCGGGAATGGCCAGTGGCCAGAAGAAGATCACTGCCACCACTGCCCACCCCGCGTTCGAAGCCGGCAGCACCGGTGCCTGCGCTGCGGGATAGGGCTGTGCTGCGGGATAAGGCTGGGCTGCGGGAAAAGGCTGCTGCTGCGTCTGCTCGTACGGTCCCGACATGTGTTGTTCTCCCCGACTCGATGATTGTGATGACACCCGATACGACGCAGCCCCGGCTCGTTCGGTTCCGGGCCGCCACCACTCGGCGCACGCCAGCGACCGCCGGGCGCACGGCGATGCGTCGATTCGAGGACGCGGATCGGCGTCGCACATAGGGTGATCGCAGTCACACCTGCGAGCCTGGAGACCCCACACATGTCACTGAAAGCGCCCGACGATCCACATGTCGAACTGCTGAAGACAGATCCCGATCTACCGCCCGTCGGCGTCGTCGAGTCACATCCGATGACCACGATCAAGCGACTGATGCTCGTCGCCATCGGCCTACTCGGCGGTGTTGCGTGGACGATCATCGCCATCGTGCGCGGGGAGAACCCCAACGCCGTCTGGTTCGTCGTCGCGGCCGTCTGCACCTACATCTTCGCGTTCCGTTTCTACGCGAGGCTGATCGAACGCAAGATAGTCCTCCCACGCGACGACCGCGCCACTCCTGCAGAAGTTCTGGAGAACGGCAAGGACTACATGCCGACGGACCGTCGGGTGCTGTTCGGTCACCACTTCGCCGCCATCGCCGGAGCAGGTCCCCTCGTCGGACCCGTCCTCGCCGCTCAGATGGGCTATCTGCCCGGCACCATGTGGATCATCGTCGGCGTCGTCTTCGCCGGCGCTGTCCAGGACTTCCTGGTGCTGTGGATCTCGACACGCCGTAACGGCCGCAGCCTCGGCCAGATGGCCCGTGACGAACTCGGCGTCGTCGGCGGCACCGCGGCGCTGATCGCAGTGTTCGCCATCATGATCATCCTGATCGCGGTGCTCGCTCTCGTCGTCGTCAACGCCCTCGCCGAAAGCCCCTGGGGTGTCTTCTCCATCGCGCTCACCATCCCGATCGCGCTGTTCATGGGCGTCTACCTGCGCTTCCTGCGGCCGGGTGCCGTCACCGAAGTCTCGCTCATCGGCGTCGTCCTGCTGCTGTTCGCTATCATCGCCGGCGGCTGGGTATCCGAAACCGACTGGGGCAACACCTGGTTCACGCTGTCGAAGGTGACCGTCGCATGGTTGCTCATCGGCTACGGCCTGCTCGCGTGCATCCTGCCGGTATGGCTGTTGCTCGCACCACGTGACTACCTGTCGACGTTCATGAAGGTCGGCACCATCGCACTGCTGGCCGTCGGCATCCTCATCGCCCGTCCCGAAATTCAGATGCCCGCCATGACGAGCTTCGCCACCGAGGGCAACGGACCGGCCTTCGCCGGGTCACTGTTCCCGTTCCTGTTCATCACCATTGCCTGTGGGGCGCTGTCCGGCTTCCACGCTCTGATCTCCTCCGGCACCACACCGAAGCTGCTGGAGAAGGAAAAGCAGATGCGGATGATCGGCTACGGCGGCATGCTGACCGAGTCGTTCGTTGCCATCATGGCGCTCATCACGGCCTGCATTCTCGATCAGCACATCTACTTCGCACTCAACGCTCCGACTGCGCTCACCGGGGGCACGCCGGAGACTGCGGCGGAATACGTCAACGGTTTGCCGCTCAGCGGCGGCGACATCACCCCGGCCGAATTGAGCCAGGCGGCAACCGATGTCGGCGAGGAGTCGATCATTTCCCGTACCGGCGGTGCCCCGACCCTCGCGTTCGGCATGTCCGAGGTACTGAGCCAGGTCTTCGGCGGAGCGGGACTCAAGTCGTTCTGGTACCACTTCGCGATCATGTTCGAGGCCCTGTTCATCCTCACCACGGTCGACGCCGGCACCCGCGTCGCGCGCTTCATGCTCTCCGACAGCATCGGCAATCTTCCCGGCAAATCGGCCAAGAAGTTCAAGGATCCGTCCTGGCGTCCCGGCGCGTGGATCTGCTCGATCATCGTCGTGGCAGCTTGGGGCGCAATCCTTCTCATGGGCGTCACCGATCCACTGGGCGGCATCAACACCCTGTTCCCGCTGTTCGGTATCGCCAACCAGTTGCTCGCGGCCATCGCGCTCACGGTAGTGCTCGTCATCGTCGTCAAACGCGGTCTCTACAAGTGGGCCTGGATTCCCGGAGTGCCGCTGGCCTGGGACCTCATCGTCACCATGACGGCGTCGTACCAGAAGATCTTCTCCTCCGTCCCGGCCATCGGCTACTGGACGCAGCACGCGCAGTTCCGCGACGCCAAGGCGCAGGGCCTCAGCGAGTTCCGCACCGCGGGAACACCCGAGGCTATCGACGCCGTCATCCGCAACACGTTCATCCAAGGCACGCTGTCGATCATCTTCGCCGTGCTCGTCCTGGTCGTCGTCATCGCCGGAGTCATCGTGTGTGTGAGGGCCGTTCGCGGAGCCGATCTGCCGGACAACGAGGAACCGGAGGTGCCGTCGAAGATCTTCGGCCCCGCCGGATTCGTCCTCACCCCCGCCGAGAAGCAGATCCAGGCAGAGTGGGACGAACTGATCGATGCCGGCACCGTTCGACGCCCCGGATCGGCGCACTAGATGCGCGGGCTGTGGTGGTGGATCACCTCGGTGATGGGTGATCACGATTACGACCGATACGTCGCCCATCTGGCCCGGCACCATCCGGGACAGGAACCACCGACCGTTCGGCAGTACTGGAAGGATCGGCACGCAGAGGCCGACCGGAACCCAGGGGCTCGCTGCTGTTAGGGCTTCGCCCTCGTGCGCGTTGTGCGCCCCTCCAGGTACGCAAAACGCGCACGACCGCAGCCGCGTCCGATTTCCGCTAGCACTGGCGGGTCCGCGCTGACACAGTAGGTACATGAGCAGTGAACGGCAGGTGCAAGAACTGGACTTCGAGCG
Organism: Rhodococcus sp. NPDC078407; assembly: GCF_044542515.1. Lineage (NCBI taxonomy): Bacteria > Bacillati > Actinomycetota > Actinomycetes > Mycobacteriales > Nocardiaceae > Rhodococcus > Rhodococcus sp. NPDC078407. Next base: position 8,538 of record NZ_JBITUQ010000037.1, read on the forward strand.
GTGTTACCGCGCGGTCTCCTCGCGCGACGCACGATTCGACGGCCAGTTCTTCACCGCCGTTCGTACCACCGGCATCTACTGCCGCCCGTCCTGCCCGGCGCGCACCCCCAAGCCGGGCAACGTCTCGTTCCTGACCACCGCGGCAGCGGCTCAACAATCCGGTTACCGCGCCTGCCGCCGGTGCCAGCCCGACGCCACTCCCGGTTCCCCGCGGTGGAACATCCACTCCGACCTCAGCTCTCGCGCGATGCGACTGATCTCCGACGGGGCGGTCGAGCGCGGCGGGGTCGACGGCCTCGCCGGCACCCTCGGATACTCGAGTCGGCAGCTGACTCGGGTGTTGACGGCCGAAGTGGGCGCAGGCCCCCTCGCACTGGCCCGTGCACACAGAGCACACACCGCTCGCACACTTATTCAGACCACCGATATGTCGATGGCCGACATCGCTTTTGCTGCAGGATTTTCCAGCGTTCGGCAGTTCAACGACACCGTCAAGGAAGTGTTCGCCGTCGATCCGTCGACGCTGCGCCGCGAAGCACACCGCACCGCAACACCCACCGCAGGCGGAACGGTCACCCTGCGGCTGCCCTACCGTCAGCCCTTGGACCGCGGTTGGATCGAGTGGTTCCTTCGCGGTCACGTGGTCGAGGGCATCGAATCGTTCTCCGACGACGGCGAATACGTCCGATCACTGCGCCTGCCGCACGCCGGTGGGCTGGTGGCCCTGCGGGTGATGGACGGATTCGTCAGTGCTGCAGTGACATTGCAGGACATGCGCGATCTTGCTCCTGCTGTCTCCCGAATCCGACACCTCCTCGACCTCGACGCCGATCCGCTGGCCGTCGACGAGGCTCTGCGCGCAGATCCACAGCTGGCACCGAGCGTCGACGCCCACCCTGGAATTCGGGCACTGGGGGTGGTCGACGGCGCAGAAATGTTGTTGCGCACCGTCATCGGTCAGCAAATATCGCTGAAAGCTGCAGCCACCCACACCGCTCGACTCGTCGAGGCGCTCGGCACACCACTGGACCTGGGCGACGGTACCGTCACGCGACTGTTTCCCGAGCCGGCGATCATCGCCGAACGCGGCCACGAGGTTCTCACCGGACCCGCTGCCCGCGTCCAGACCGTCATCCGCGTCGCCGACGCCATCACGTCGGGAACCGTCGAACTGCATCCTGCGCGCGAGGGTGCCGAACTGGAACGAGAGTTGCTGGCGCTCAAAGGCATCGGGCCGTGGACCGCTCGGTATGTCGTCATGCGGTTGCTCGGCGACCCCGACGTTCTCCTCGACACCGACCTGGTCGTCCGTCAAGGCGCAGCCGCGCTGGACATCTCGTTGAAGGACTCCGCCCGCTGGGCACCGTGGCGATCGTACGTCTCGATGCACCTCTGGATCACCGCACTGGAAAGAAGACAGGCATGATGGCCACCTCTGCAACACAGGACACCCCGATCGGCCCGTTCACCACCATCGTCGACGACGATCAGCGCGTTCTCGCGTCGGGCTGGACCGCGGATGTCGACGAACTCCGAGTCCTGATTCACCCGACGATGCGACCCGACACCGTCCGCAGCGTCGCAGATCTCGGCACGGTCACCGCAGCCGTCGACGCGTATCACCGCGGTGAGCTGGCACGCATCGACGATGTGACCGTCGCCCAACGGTCCGGTGAATTCCTGATGCACGCCTGGGATGTACTGCGCACCGTCGAAGCCGGCGTACCGGTGACCTACTCGCAATTCGCGGAGCTGTCGGGCCGCCCCGCTGCCATCCGCGGAGCGGCGTCCGCCTGTGCGCGCAATGCCGCCGCACTGTTCGTGCCGTGCCACCGGGTGGTCCGCATCGGTGGCGCTCTCGGTGGATTCCGTTGGGGGCTACCCGCGAAAGAATGGCTCTTGGCGCACGAATCGGTCTGACCGTCCCAGCACCGGGCGGCGGTGGCCCACGGGGAGACGGTGGCGGGCGTTATGGTTCTTCACGATCCGCCATCCGCCGAATGTGAGGAAACCCCAGTGACCGAATCGGCAGTGCCACGAAAGTCCGAGGCATCGGCCACGTCCGGCAAAGACCGCGGCGATCTCATCGGAGTCGGCGGCCTGTGGCTCGCCAAGTGGTCGCTGATCCTGGTGTCGATCGCGGCCGGAGCGTGGGTGTTCGGCTGGCTGATCGGCCATCTGTGGGTGATCCTGCTACCGGTCCTGCTCGCAGTCATCGTCGCGACGGTGTTGTGGCCACCGGCGAAGTTGATGATGCGGCTCGGATGTCCACCGGCGTTGGCCGCGTCGGTCTCGCTCGTGGTGTTCTTCGTCGTCATCGGCGGAATCATCACTCTGATCGTCCCCTCGGTCGCCGATCAGGCACCGGAGTTGGTCGACCAGGCGTCGGGCGGTATCGCCCAGGTTCAGGACTGGCTCAAGGGTCCGCCGCTGAACGTCGGCGACGACCAGATCGACTCGGCTGTGTCGGCGATCATCTCGCGGCTGCAGGACAGCGGTGAGGTCATCGCCACCGGGGTGTTCACCGGCGTGTCCGCAGCCGGCTCACTGTTGGTCACTCTCGCCCTGGTGTTGGTGCTGACGTTCTTCTTCGTCAAGGACGGACCGAAGTTCCTGCCGTGGTTGCACGGGTTCTCCGGTGGCCGCGCCGGCCGCCATCTGGGCGAGGTGCTCTCACGGATGTGGGCGACGTTGGGTGGGTTCATCCGAACCCAGGCCATCGTCAGCTTCATCGATGCCTTCTTCATCGGTCTCGGACTGGTCATTCTCGGTGTCCCGCTGGCGCTGGTGCTGGCGGTCCTGACGTTCATCGGTGGGTTCATCCCGATTGTCGGCGCGTTCGTGGCGGGCGCTCTCGCGGTGCTGGTTGCCTTGGTGGCCAACGGGCTGACCACCGCACTGATCGTGCTGGCCATCATCGTTGCGGTGCAGCAGTTGGAGGGCAACGTGCTGCAGCCGATCCTGCAGAGCCGCAGCATGAACCTGCATCCGGCGATCGTCCTGCTCGCCGTTGCGGGTGGCAGCTCGCTGTTCGGCATCATCGGCGCGTTCCTCGCGGTGCCGGCTGCCGCGGTCGCAGCCGTGTTGATCCGGTACCTGTCCGAACAGATCGACGCACGATCGAACGAGCCGGCCCAGGACGAACTCGAAGACGAGATTCCGCCGCCCGACGGATTGACGGAGGAGCAGGCCGGTATGGACGACGAGGGCGAGACGAAGCCCGACAAGCCCGCGTCAGGTCAGGACGCGACCACCTGAAGCGTCGACCCGGAGCGCTCCCGTTTGACGTAGAGGCGACTGGGAATGCGCTGGCGCATCTCGTCGACGTGACTGACCACGCCGACCACGCGTCCGCCCGCGCGCAATTCGTCGAGAACTGCCATGACTTGTTCGAGTGTGTCGGCATCGAGTGTGCCGAAGCCTTCGTCGATGAACATGGTGTCGAGGACGACGCCGCCGGATTCGGCAGCCACGACGTCGGCGAGCCCCAGCGCGAGAGCCAGTGAGGCGAGGAAGGCCTCGCCGCCCGAGAGAGTTTTCGCCGAGCGCACGACGCCGGTGTAATCGTCGCGGATGTCGAGACCGAGTCCACCACGCTTGCCGCGGGCACCCGCCTCGTCGGAGTGAACGAATTCGTACCGCCCCGACGACATTCGACGCAATCGCGCGGAGGCCAACTCGGCGACGTCCTCGAGCCTGGACGCAAGCACATAGGACCGTAGCGACATCTTTCTGGCATTCTGACCTCGACCGGCCACCACGTCCGCCAGGTTGGCGAGTTCGTCGAACTCCGCTTGTTGCGGCGCGATGGCCTCGGCCGCGGTGGACAGCTCGGCGATCAACCGTTCCAGATCGTCTGCTCGCCTTCGGCATTCGGCCACCGTGGCCGCGGCGGACCTGACCTGCCGGTCCAGCTCGTCACAGGTGTGTCGCAGTGGATCCAGATCCACCGGCGGGAGCCCGGCGACAGAGACGATGGCGGGCTCGAGCAGTACGTGTTCGGCGTGCGCCCGCCGCGCGTCGGCAGCACGGAGCTCGGCCTCGATCCGCTCGATTCGATCGGTGGTCAGCACCGCCTCGGCAGCCGCCTCCACAGAGTCGAAATTCGATGCAGCCACGCGCAGGTCCAGTTCGACTCGTAGCTCGTGCGCCCTCGCGCTGGCGTCGAGCCAGGCGATCCGCGCTTCCTGGATTCGCCGCGCCCCGTCGATCAACGCCTCACGTTCGGCGATTCGATCGATCAGCGACTCTCCCTCGCCTACTTCGGAAGCCACCGACTTACGCATCTGCGCCAGCGATTTCTCGGTAGCCGAGATTCTCTCGGCCACGGCCACTCGTGACGCGACGAGGTTGTTGAGCGTGGCGGTCAATTCGTCCGTCTCGCGGCGCAGTCGGCTCGATTCCGCCCTCGCCGGTTCGGCATCCGCTGCCGTCGTCCGGGCGTCCTGCAGTGAACTCGTTGCAGTGTCGAGGGCCTGGGTCAGCTCTGCGAGAGTGGCTCCCCCGGTGCGATCGTGCAGCAGGTCCACCGCGCGTCTGGCCTCCGCCACAGCCGCGATCGCTCGGTCGCGAGCGGCAGCTGCCGTGCGTTCGGCGGCTGCTGCCTTGTCTTCCTGCGCCTTGGTCACTTTCGACGACGAGGCCGCGGCGGGGTGTGGATGCTCGGCCGATCCGCATACCTCGCACGGCTCGCCCGCTGTCAAGCGAGCTGCCAGCTCTGCTGCCATCCCGTCGATGCGGCGTTCACGAAGATCGAGCAAGCGCTCCCACGCAGTGTTGTGTGCGGCGGCAGCGGTGTCGCGGGAGCGTTCGCACTCGAGAAGGGTGGTGCGCTCACGCACCAATTCGATGGCGGATTCGGCAGCTGCACGAGCCCGTTCGCAGCGCTCGTCGAGGCCCGGCAACGACGACTCGGCCGCGTCTGCTCGCGCCGCCCGAGATTCGGCGGCCGCGATCTTTTCGGGCAACGAGGCCTGCTGCTGCTCGATCCGCTCGATCTGCGCTGCGGTGCTGCGCTGCTGGCCCAGATAGTCGACGATGGTGCTGTCGAGCTTGTCCGCCTCGCGTACCACGCCGAGCAACGACTGCATTCTGGCGACATCGGTGGTCCAGTCACGCACGAATTGCGCGACGACGGTGCGCTCGTCGGCAGGGTCGCCCGGGCCGGGCGGCCAGTGCAGCGCATCGTGAAAACGCTGTCCTTCCGCCGACGTCGGCAATTCGCGCTCGGCCGCTGCCAACGCGGTGGTTGCCGCCTCGGCCGTCGTGTGCGCCAGAGCCAGATCGGCAGCGGCGTCCGCGATCGGGCCCGCCGCGACGGAGTCGGCACACTGGGCTCTGAGCGCAGCCCGGGCCGACTCACCGTCGTGGTGCTGCGCGAGCTGACCCTCCGCAAGAACGCGTCGACGCTGCAGATCCAGCACGGTGGTGGCCTGAGCCAGAGCTTCGGACGAACGCCGAGCTGCCGCGTCGATCAGCACCGCCCGACCTTGCGCGAGAGTCCGATTCTGCCGCGCGTCGGCCAGCACGTCGGCCGCCCAATCGAGCGGGTCCGACCGTTCGGCGTCGGTGCTCGTCGGCTCGGGCACTCCCGATGCCTGCGATACCCGACCGAGCATGATGTCGATGTTGTGGTGGGCGTCGGCGAGTTCGGCCGCCAATTCTCGGCGGCGCTGCGCGAACCACTCCTCGACGTCACCGAAACGGCCGGTGTCGAAGAGCCTTTCGAGCAGAGTGCCGCGCTCGTCACTGTCGGCTCTCAAAAATCGCGCGAACTCGCCCTGCGGCAACAGCACCACCTGGAAGAACTGGTCGGCGCTCATTCCCAGCAGAGCGTTGACGGCATCGCCGATCTCGCTCAGCCGGGTGAGGTTCTGGCCACGACCATCGAGCCAGGTGAGACTCGCTTTGGCGTGTTGCTTGGTGGTCCCGGTACTTCTGAGCTTGGGCCGCAGGAACTCCGGACTGCGCACTATCCGGATGCGTCGGCCACCGAGAGTCGCCTCGAGGGTCACCTGCGGTACTGCTCCCAGGGCTGCATGGTCGGACAGCAGTCGCTTGCCCTCACGACGCGCTCCGGGCACCGTGCCGTACAGCGCGAATGCCACGGCGTCGAGCACCGTCGTCTTGCCGGCCCCGGTGTGCCCGTGCAGAAGGAAGAGGCCATCAGCTCCGAGTGCATCGAAATCGACCGTCTCGGTACCGGCGAAGGGGCCGAAGGCGGTGATCTCGAGCGAATGCAATCTCATGCAGCACCGCGGTCTGCAACACTGCGGTCTGCAGCACTGCCGTCGGCTACCTCGTTCTCTCGCTGTACGGACGCCAGCGCGCGCGCCAACAGCGCGGACTCCGCTTCGGTGGGCTCGCTACGCATGTCCGTCAGAAACGAAGTGGCAATGGCGATATCGCTGCGACCGCGCACGCGGTCGCGATAGCGAAGCTCTGCGGACCCCTCGGGGCGACGCCACTCCAGGTGTATCGCGTGCCGAAACCGCTGCTGCAGCAACCGCATTGCGTCGACCGGACGGACGTCGTCGGTGAGCACAGCAGAGACGTAGTGATCCTCGACGCCCGAATATGCTGCGTCCGAGAGCAATTCCTCGACGGTACCCTCGATCCGAGCGAGCCCGCGCACCACCGGGAGGTCCACCCGCTCGACGCTGCCCAGCCCGTCGGCGTCGAGTTCGAGGATCCACACGGCCTTGCGGTGCGATCGCTCACCGAACGAGTACGGCAGCGGAGACCCCGAGTACCTCACCCGGTCGGTGAGAACCTGCGGGGAATGCAGATGGCCGAGCGCCACGTAGTCGACTCCGTCGAACGCCGACGCCGGTGCGGTTTCGATGCCGCCGGACGAGATGGACCGCTCCGATCCGGTCGCCTCACCCCCGACGATGAATGCATGTGCGAGCACGACCGAGCGCACACGTTGTCCGGCAGCGGTTCTCGCTGCAAGATCGGCGCGTACACGGTCCATCGCGGCTCCGAGCACCTCGGCGTGGGTGCGTGCGGTGGGAACATCGAGCTCCAGACGCGTGGTTTCGGGCTCCAGGTACGGGATGCCGTAGAACGCGACCTCACCGTGCTCGTCGCCGATGACGACCGGTGTCGCGACATCGCCCACCTGCGTCATCAAGTGCAGCCCTCCGGCGGAGGCGAACGCAGCTCCAGCTCCGAGCCGAGCCGGAGAGTCGTGGTTGCCCGACGTCGCGACGATGACGGCACCGGCCGCTCGGATTGCCTCGAGTCCACGATTGCAGAGCACGACCGCGTCCGCGCTCGGCACCGCACGATCGTAGATATCGCCGGGCACCACCACTACATCGATCGACTGTGCCGCAACCAGTTTCGCAATGGACTCCAGCGCTGCACCCTGATCGGCCAACAGGTCGACACCGTGAAAGGTGCGACCTATGTGCCAGTCCGAGGTGTGCAGGATTCTCATACCGACGACGCTATCGGGTGGCACCGACAAACTTCTCGAGGCGCGTCGGCCTGTCGGAATGTGACGAGGGTCCGCCGAACACGGGTACCGGAGTCTGTCGGTGGTGTCCTGCATCATCTGTCTCCATGAACCTTCTGACGGCGATCGGCCTACTCGTGGCTCTCGGTATCGGAGTGATCGTGGGCTGGTTGCTGCACGCCTCACGGACGGGAGACCGAGCGGTCCGAGCCGAGGCACAACTGGCTGCGCTGCGCGAGCACGAGACCATGCTTCGACAGTCGTTGAGCGCGGTCAACGAGGATTCCGCGAGGCGGAACTCCACCGTGATCGGACAACAGGTCTCGCATTTGGTCGAGCCCCTCCACGACGCCGTCGACGCGCTTTCCGAGCACGTGCGGCAAGTCGAGCACAATCGAATCAGGGCCTATGCAGGCTTGACGGAGCAGGTCACCGGCATGCACCGGGCATCGATGCACCTGTCCACGCAGACCGGCCAACTGGTGACGGCGCTGCGTGCACCGCAGATCAGAGGACGCTGGGGCGAGATTCAGCTCGAGCGGGTGGTCGAACTGGCGGGAATGCTCAAGCACTGCGATTTCGACACGCAGGTCAGCAAGGACGGCATCCGACCCGACATGATCGTCCGTCTTGCCGGCGGTCGCCAGATCGTCGTCGACGCCAAAGTGCCGTTCGCGGCGTACCTCGACGCCGCTCAGGACGAAGACCCCGGTGTGCGTGAGAAGAACCTGCGACGCCATGCCAAACAGCTGCGCACCCATATCGATCAGTTGGCCGACAAGGCGTACTGGGAAGCGTTCGAGCCGACGCCGGAATTCGTCGTCCTGTTCGTTCCCGGCGACCCGTTTCTGGATGCGGCACTGACATCCGACACCGGCTTGCTCGAGTACGCGTTCGGCCGGAACGTGATTCTGGCCACCCCCACCACGTTGGTCGCGCTGTTGCGCACTGTCGCCTATACCTGGAAGCAGGAGTCGTTGGCCGAGGACGCGGCGCGCATCCAGCAGTTGGGCCGCGAGCTGTACACCCGCATCGGCGTCGTGTCGACGCACCTGGACAAGCTCGGGGCCAACCTCGGCAAGGCCGTGGACTCCTTCAACTCCACCGTCGGATCGGTCGACTCCAGGGTGAGCGTGACGGCGAGAAAGCTCCACGAACTGGAACTGTTCGACGCCGAGCCGGTCGAGATCGGCCGAGTGGACACGCGCCCCACCCTGTCCGATTCGTCTCGCTACCGGCACGACTTCGGTCATGTCGAGGATGCAGTCGGCTGAACTACGGCTAACCTCGAGGGGTGTCTACCTCCCAACGTGCCCGATCCGGGGTGCCGCTGGATCACCGATCCATCCTCGCGACGCTGCCCGGCGTGCCTGCGTGGGGTGCCGTGGCGATCGCCGCGGGACTGACTTTCCTCGGGTTCCTCATCGATGCTGCCCGCGGCACAGAATTGACCGGCGCGTTCGCATTCCTGTACGTCCTCGGCTGCATCGCCGGTGTGGTGTTGGTCCGCTACCGCGGACTGTTCACCGCGATGGTGCAGGCCCCGCTCATCCTGTTCGTTGCGGTCCCGCTGTCGTATCAGTACTTCACCGACGACGCGGGAACCAGCCTCAAGGACATCATTCTCAACGTGGCAATTCCGCTGGTCAACCGGTTTCCGTTGATGCTGCTCGGCACGGTTGTCGCCGTCGGGCTGGGCGCAGTGCGCATCGTTCTCAAGCGTCAGAACACACACGCCCCGGCCGTTCGACGGAGCCCGAAGCGCGCCGAGGACAAGCCGACCCGCGCGCAGCGACGGGTGTCCGAAGAGCGTCCTGAACGCAGTCGCAGACGAGTCACCCCGGCGGTCGGCCGCAGTGTCGACGCCGATGCGGAGGCCACCGACATCGTGCCGGGGCCGTACGTGGGCCGGAGAAGAACAGACCCAGCTTCGGGTGCGCAGCAAAGCGCAGCGCGCGCCGGAATGGATTCGACTCCTCGCCGCGCGGCAGCGCCGATACCGTCGACGCAGAGCCGATATGCCGCTGATTCCTCTCGCGGGGAGTACGCCAGGCCTGATCACCAGAAGCCCGACCAGCTCGAGCCCGACCACGAGAAGCCCGAGTACCCGCGAGCTCTGTATCCGCAGACTCGGTCCCAGCAGCCACAGTCACAGCAGCCACAACCGCAGCAGGCCCAGTCTCGAAGAATTCAGCAACCGCAGTCAGCGGAATCCCGGTATTCCACCGAGTCCAGCTATTCCACCGAAGCTCGCCGTGGGCGGTCGGCTTACGGGCAGCCTCCACGTGCGGACGCCGATACGTACCGCACCGGCTCCCGGCCGGTCGGGGCTCCCCGGACGCCTTCGCCCGCCGACGCCGATCAGGCCCCGGGCAATCACGCTCTGCCTACTGCCCACCGAGACGACATTCCGCCGCATCCGGTACCGCGGGTTCGATACCGCGATCGTCACGCCGACTGACGCGACGTCGCGCAGGCCCCCCAAGCTGTCCAGCGCCGACCGAAGGCGGCTGTCGGGCCTGTAGAGCGGGCCTATCGAGCCGGTCGCAGTTCGCGGGGCAGTGAGAACACCAGCGTCTCGTTGGCCGTGGTGACCGGCTGCACGTCGGCGTATCCATGCTCGGCAAACAGGTCGATGACGCCCTGCACCAGGATTTCCGGCACCGACGCGCCCGAGGTGATGCCGACGGTCTCGACCCCGTCGAGCCAGCCCAGATCGATCTCTTTGGCGTAGTCGACGAGGTAGCTCGCCCGTGCGCCGGCACCGAGGGCAACCTCGACCAGACGCACCGAGTTCGACGAGTTCTTCGAGCCGACGACGATCACCAGATCGCATTCCGGCGCCATGGCCTTCACCGCGACCTGACGGTTCTGCGTGGCGTAGCAGATGTCGTCGCTCGGCGGGTCCTGCAGCGTCGGGAATCGCTCACGCAGCTTGGCCACGGTCATCATCGTCTCGTCGACGCTCAGCGTGGTCTGAGACAACCAGATCACCTTGTTCTCGTCCCGGACGGTGACGTTGGCGACAGATTCGGGGCCGTCCACCAGCTGAATGTGCTCGGGAGCCTCTCCTGCGGTGCCCTCGACCTCCTCGTGGCCCTCATGGCCGATCAGGAGAATGTCGTAGTCGTCACGAGCGAATCGCTTCGCTTCCTGGTGCACCTTGGTCACCAACGGGCAGGTGGCATCGATGGTGCGCAGGTTCCGCTCTGCCGCGGAGGTGTGTACGGCCGGTGAGACGCCGTGCGCCGAGAACACGAGCAAGGAACCCTCCGGCACCTCGTCGGTCTCTTCGACGAAGACCGCGCCGCGATCGGACAGAGTTTCGACCACGTGCTTGTTGTGCACGATCTCCTTGCGCACGTACACCGGCGCACCGTGCTGCTCCAGTGCTTTCTCGACGGTCTCGACCGCACGATCGACACCCGCGCAATAGCCCCGAGGCTCCGCGAGAAGCACGCGCTTGCCGCCCGCATAAGCGGACTTACCCGCGCCGGCGGAGTGTGCAATACCAAGATTCAGAGGAACAGCCGAAGACATACCTCCCAGGATACGTGTAGATGCAGCAACCCGACCGTTCCGCAGGCTCCACCGACTGACTGAGCGCTGCGCCTCCAGCCTGTCGGCTACCCAAATTTCACGACTTCGGGCAGTCTGGTGGGCATGACTCGAGTCCCCTTTGCCGCTCGCGTGGCTGCTGGCGTCGCGGTGACCGTCGTGGAAGAGGCTCGCAAGCTTCCCGGATCTGCGCTGATGCTGCCGATGACGGTCGTCAGTGAAGCGCTGGCCCGCGGTATGCGGTTTCAGCAGCAGGTGACGGCGTTGGCCATCAAGGGCGATGTGGCGATCTCGGCTCTGCCGGTGATCGGAACTCCGCGCGAGGAGCAGCCCGCGTGGGCCTCGTTCGACGAGGACGACGCCTTCGAGGCCCCGATCATCACCGACGACGTCGATGTGCCGGACGCGCCGGTGACCGAGCCCACAGCCGCCAACGGCCGCTTCGCTCTCTATTCGACGCCTCCGCTGGACGAGCCCGTCCAGGACACCTCGGCCAAGCGCGGCCCGTCCGCCGACAAGCCCGAGATCGTCGAGATGATCGACTTCGACACCCTCGCCCTGGCTCAGCTCCGCGCTCGGTTGCGCACGCTCTCGGTCGAGGACCTCGAGACTCTGCTCGATTACGAGAACGACACACTCGCCCGCGCACCGTTCCAAACGATGCTGGCCAACCGCATCACCACCGCCAAGGCCAAGTGAGCACTCCCCCCACCCAGTCCGGCCCAGCTCAGTCCGGTGCCAGTACCGCCGAACTACCGTGGCCGGTGCGCACCGTCGCCATGAAGGTCGCCGGCTGGATCGACAAGCTCGGCAGCATCTGGGTCGAGGGACAGCTCACCCAGATCAACGCTCGTCCCGGTACTCGTACGGCCTTCCTGACGCTGCGTGATCCGTCGGCCGACATGTCGTTGTCGGTCACGTGCTCACCTCAGTTGCTCGACCGTTCTCCCGTTCCACTGACCGAGGGCGCGCGGGTCATTCTCTACGGCAAACTGTCGTTTTTCACCGGTCGCGGCACCATTTCGCTGCGCGCCACCGATATTCGCGCGGTAGGTGTCGGCGAATTGCTCGCCCGCATCGAACGTCTCCGGGCTCTGCTCGCTGCCGAGGGGTTGTTCGACCCACGCCTCAAGCGCCCGTTGCCGTTCCTGCCCGGCACCATCGGACTCATCACCGCACGAGCAAGCGCAGCCGAGAAAGACGTCCTCACCGTCGCTCAGAGGCGTTGGCCCGCAGTCCGATTCGAGGTTCGGAACACGCCCGTTCAGGGGCCACAGGCGGTACCGGCGATTCTGGACGCACTGAAAGATCTGAACGACGATCCCGGCGTCGACATCATCATCCTGGCCCGCGGCGGCGGTAGCGTCGAGGATCTGCTGCCGTTCTCGGACGAGGCACTGTGCCGAGCCATCTCACGGGCGACGACGCCGATCGTGAGCGCCATCGGTCACGAACCCGACAGCCCGCTCAGCGACCACGTTGCAGATCTGCGTGCCGCGACTCCCACCGATGCCGCAAAACTCGTTGTGCCGGATGCCGTCGCGGAGCAAGCGCTCGTATCGGAGCTCAAGTCCAGAAGTGCTGCGGCACTGCGTAGCTGGGTCGAGCGCGAGGCACGTGGCCTGGACATGCTCCGGCACCGGCCGGTACTGGCGGATCCACTGGCCGCACTCGAACTCCGCCGCGAGGAGATCCGTCGACTCGCCGACGCGGCCCGCCGCGACGTGCAACGCGAGCTCACCACCCAGGACACCCTCGTCGAGCATCTGCGGGCGCGGCTGTCGACTCTCGGCCCGGCTGCCACACTGGCCCGGGGCTATGCCGTCGTGCAGCGGGTGGTGGCGGGTTCGGATCCCGAGGTGCTGCGTTCGGTCGAGGACGCGCCGCCGGGTACACAGATCAGAGTGCGAGTGGCCGACGGTGCCGTCACCGCCGCAGTGATGGGCCGAGTGAAATGACGACAGAAGGAGATTCCATGAGCGAGAACGAAGACAAGCCGGTGTCGGAACTGGGCTACGAGGAAGCCCGAGACGAACTGGTCGGAGTGGTGAAAATTCTCGAGCAGGGCGGCCTGGATCTCGATGCGTCCCTGGCCCTGTGGGAACGCGGCGAGCAGCTGGCGTCGCGCTGCGAGGAGCAACTCGCCGGTGCTCGCAAGCGGATCGAGACCGCGCTCGCGAGCACCGAGAAGGACAGCTAGGAAGCGAGGGGTTCGGAGACTTCGATAGCTTCCGCGAGGGTGGTGAATTCCTCGGTGGTTGCGCTGCCCCCCAGCAGTATTCGGACGTCGCCGAAGTCCGAGACCCAATAGTTTCGCGCACCTTCCTCGCCGTAGACCACCCAATCTCGACCCGAGACGTTCTGGGTGCCCGACGCGTACAGCGTTTCGCTCCCGCCGACGAACGGAACGAGCAATTCCTCGGAAGCGGTGGATTGGGTCAACTGCAGGTATGCGCCGGTACCCGTGATGTATCCGACAGTCGTGGCCGGTCCCCCGCTGTCGCCCGAGATCGTCGCGCGACTACCCGAGTTCGGCGTCCACTCGTCGGGAACCTCCGGGTTTCGCACCGGAAATCCGATTTCCGACGCGTCGTACTGCAAGGCCGAGTTCACGTCGAAGTTGGGGATCGGCCCTTGTGTGGGGCCGCCTGGGCTCAGCGAGCACTGACTGGCGATACCAGCAATCAACAAACACGCGATGACCAGAGGAATGAGCGACCAGACCATGTCGCGGTTGTTGTTGAGAATTCGGGGTTTGCTGTTCGCCACCACACCAGTATCCCCTCTGCACGGCGATGCTCGGTGGGCACGTGCCTCACAGTCGACCCGACGCCACCGCGGGCATCACAGAAGTGAGATAATCGCGCCTGGGTAACACCCCACCAACCAGGAGGCTACAAACCGATGACGGCCAGCACCGAGTCCACTCGCGCCATGGCGCCAGATCGCAACCTCGCACTCGAACTCGTACGCGTCACCGAGGCCGGTGCTCTCGCGTCGGGCCGCTGGGTCGGTCGCGGCGACAAGGAAGGTGGCGACGGAGCTGCGGTAGACGCCATGCGGCAGTTGGTCAGTTCTGTTTCCATGCGCGGCGTCGTGGTCATCGGCGAAGGCGAGAAGGACGAAGCGCCGATGCTCTACAACGGGGAGCAGGTCGGCAACGGCAACGGCCCCGAGGTCGACTTCGCCGTCGATCCCGTCGACGGAACCACGCTGATGGCCAAGGGTATGCCCAACGCCATCTCGGTTCTCGCCGTCGCCGAGCGTGGCGCAATGTTCGATCCGTCCGCCGTCTTCTACATGAAGAAGATCGCCGTCGGACCCGACTTCGCGGACGCCATCGACATCACGGCACCGGTGGCCGAGAACATCGCCCGCGTCGCCAAGATCAAGAAGGGCTCCACCTCGGACGTCACGGTGTGCATCCTCGACCGGCCTCGTCACGCCGAACTGATCCAGCAGGTGCGTGAGACCGGCGCCCGCATCCGGTTGATCTCCGACGGAGACGTCGCCGGTGCCATTGCGGCAGCCAGGCCCACCTCCCCGATCGATATCCTCATGGGCACCGGCGGCACTCCCGAGGGCATCATCGCCGCTGCCGCGATGCGCTGCATGGGTGGCGCACACCAGGGCATGCTGGCTCCGACCGATGACGACGAGCGGCAGAAGGCCATCGACGCCGGTCACGATCTGGACCGGGTTCTGTTCACCGAGGATCTGGTGTCGGGCGAGAACGTCTTCTTCACCGCGACCGGCGTCACCGACGGCGATCTGCTGCAGGGCGTGCGGTACTCGGGCGGCGGCGCACACACGCAGTCCATCGTGATGCGCTCCAAGTCCGGCACGGTGCGCATGATCGATGCGTACCACCAGCTGAACAAGCTCAAGGAGTACTCGACCATCGACTTCGACGGCGACACCTCCGGCGCCATCCCGTCCTTCTGATCGAAGAAACCACTACTGGCAAAGTAAGGCTCATGACGCAGACAGACGAACAGCAGTTCCGGATCGAACACGACACCATGGGAGAGGTTCGCGTTCCCATCGATGCGCTCTGGCGTGCCCAGACTCAGCGCGCGGTGGAGAACTTCCCCATCTCGGGACGTCCGCTCGAGCGCACGCAGATCCGCGCAATGGGTCTGCTCAAGGCAGCCTGCGCGCAGGTCAACAAGGACCTCGGTCTGCTCGACGGCACACTGGCCGACGCGATCGTCGCCGCCGCCAACGAAATCGCCGAAGGCAAGCACGACGATCAGTTCCCGATCGACGTCTTCCAGACCGGCTCGGGCACCAGCTCCAACATGAACGCCAACGAGGTCATCGCGTCGATCGCGAAGGCTGCCGGCGTCGAGGTGCACCCCAACGACCACGTCAACATGTCGCAGTCCTCCAACGACACGTTCCCGACGGCAACGCATGTCGCCGCCACCGAAGCAGCCGTCACCTCGCTGGTGCCCGCACTGCGGCACCTGCACGAAGCTCTGGTGACCAAGGCCACCGAGTGGAAGCACGTCGTCAAGTCCGGCCGCACCCACCTGATGGACGCAGTTCCGGTCACTCTCGGCCAGGAATTCGGCGGTTACGCACGCCAGATCGAAGCCGGCATCGAGCGCGTCGAGGCCACCCTGCCCCGACTGGGCGAACTGCCCATCGGCGGTACAGCTGTCGGCACCGGCCTCAACGCACCCGACGGCTTCGGCCCGAAAGTTGTTGCAGCACTGGTCGAGTCGACCGGTATCGACGCACTCACCGCGGCCAAGGACTCGTTCGAGGCACAGGCTGCGCGCGACGGACTCGTCGAGGCATCCGGCGCACTACGCACCATCGCGGTGTCGTTGACCAAGATTGCCAACGACATTCGTTGGATGGGATCGGGACCGCTGACCGGACTGGGCGAGATCGCCCTGCCCGACCTTCAGCCCGGTAGCTCCATCATGCCCGGCAAGGTCAATCCCGTTCTGCCCGAAGCCGTTACACAGGTGGCCGCTCAGGTCATCGGCAACGACGCTGCCGTGGCATTCGGCGGCGCGTCGGGTGCATTCGAGCTCAACGTGTACATCCCGATGATGGCGCGCAACGTTCTCGAATCCTTCAAGCTGCTCGCCAACGTCTCGGTGCTGTTCGCCGACAAGTGCGTCGTCGGCCTCGAAGCCAACGTGGAGCACCTCAAGACCCTCGCCGAGTCCTCGCCGTCCATCGTGACGCCGCTCAACTCCGCAATCGGCTACGAGGAAGCGGCCGCAGTCGCCAAGCAGGCACTGAAGGAGAAGAAGACAATCCGTCAGACGGTCATCGACCGCGGACTGATCGGTGACAAGCTCAGCGAAGCAGAACTCGACAAGCGCCTCGACGTCCTCGCCATGGCGAAGGTGAAGGACTAGCTTCTCTGTTCGCCCCGAAACGCGTGAATGGTCCATTGCACACCGCCAAGACGTGTGCAATGGACCATTCACGTTTTCACAGGATATGAACCTCAGGCCAGGTGCGAGAGTTCCTCGCGTGCCTTCAGGCCGTCCTCGCCCAGATCCGTACGGTCGAAGATCTTCCAGCCGGCGAGCAGCGGCTTGAACACTTTTTCGCGTTCCTGATCGGCGTCGTAGATCCCGGCCTCGGCCAGGGCGACGGTGCTGCTGCCACGCTCGGGCAGATCCACCACGGGAATGGCAAACCCCTTCACGCGGTCTGCAATGGCGCGCGCCGCCTGATCCGGGACAACGGCAAAGGCCTCGTTCAGGATGTTGGAGTAGAACGACGATTGCAGTGCGTCGTCGTCGGCGATCTTGCCGAGGATCGTGGCCAGTACAGGGTCCTTGCAGAGGGCAACGGTGTTCCGATGCCGCAGCGCGGCGGCAGCTTCCTCGATAGCGAAGTCGGCCAGGATGTCGAGCAGATGAAGGCTCGGCGCGTCGTAGCCGAGAGTCATGTGCTCCATCCGGATGCGCTCGAGCGCCACCGGGTCGACGGCGCGGGTCACCACCAGGTAGTTACGCAGCACGATCGACTGCCGGTTCTCCTCCGACGTCCATCGGCCGGTCCATTTCCACCAGGCCCCGAGGCCGGTGAGCGCGTGCGCCAACTCGCGGTGGTAGGCGGGCAAGTTGTCGGCCACCAGCACAGCGACCGTCGCGGCCAGGATTTCGACGTCACTGAGGTGCGATTGCTCGGGTGACCAGTCCTCGCCTCCGAGGAATGCGAAGTTCTTGCCGTCGTCGAACGGCGCGAGGTCGTGGGGGTGCCACTCGTTCGCAGCCTCGATGTGGCGTCGTAGATTCTCTTCGACCGCGGGCTCCAAACGGACCAGCAGATCACCGTCGGACAGGTTCGTAGACATGCGGTAACCGTAGCGCCTGCACCTGAACGCCCGACGGCATGCCCCTGACCTCTGTGAATTCTCCTAACGCCAGGTCGACGTAGGTCCGTTCTCCGACTCACCGAGCACGTCGCCGGCCCGGGCGACATTCCGGTGAAACACTGTCAGACTCGAGTTCTTCGATGGCGAGGGAACGGAACGGTCAATGACGGAAACACAGCAGGCAACCGACGTCGTGGAAAATTTGTTCGACGCGCTGAAATCTCGCGACATCGAGCGCGCAATGACTGTTCTCGACGAGCGGGTCGTCTGGCACAACGTCGGGCTACCGAAAGTACGCGGTAGCTCGAACGTCGGACGGTTCCTGGCGGTGCTCGCCAAGCCTGCGTTCGGCTTCGATGTCATCGTCCACAACATTGCGTCGAAGGGGGACACCGTCCTGACCGAGCGCACCGACGCCTTGATCTGGCGTCGAGTCCGAATCGAGTTCTGGGTGTGCGGCACCTTCGAGCTGCGCGACGGCAAGGTGGCCGTGTGGCGTGACTACTTCGACACCGTCGATTTCCTGAAAGGTACTGCGAGAGGGATACTTCGAGCTCTCATCGGACGATGACCCATGTGCGCGGAACCTCGTAGTGGACTACGAGGTTCCGCTCACCAGGGGGGTCAGGCTCCCGACGGTCCGAACTCCTCCAGCATTTCCGTCACCAGTGCGGCAATCGGTGAACGCTCACTGCGGGTGAGGGTGATATGCGCGAAAAGCGGGTGCCCCTTGAGCTTTTCGATCACGGCCGCCACGCCGTCGTGCCGTCCGACCCGAAGGTTGTCTCGCTGTGCGACGTCGTGGGTGAGTACGACGCGTGAGCCGCTGCCCAACCTGGACAGGACGGTCAGCAGCACGTTGCGCTCGAGTGACTGCGCCTCGTCCACGATGACGAAGGAATCGTGCAGCGATCGACCGCGAATGTGCGTCAGCGGCAACACCTCCAGCATTCCGCGGGCGATGACCTCCTCCATCACCTCGGGGCTCGCGAGCCCTTCGAGAGTGTCGAAGACCGCCTGGCCCCACGGACCCATCTTTTCGCTCTCGCTACCGGGAAGGTAGCCGAGCTCCTGTCCACCGACGGCGTAAAGAGGCCGGAAGACAACAACTTTGCGGTGCGATCGGCGTTCGAGGACGGCTTCGAGACCGGCCGTGAGCGCCAGCGCCGACTTACCGGTGCCGGCCTTTCCGCCGAGCGAGACGATACCGATGCTCTCGTCGAGTAGCAAATCGAGCGCCACACGCTGTTCCGCCGAGCGACCGTGCAGGCCGAAGGCCTCACGTTCGCCGCGCACCAGCTGGATCTGCTTGTCGGGCGTGACGCGGCCCAGCGCACTCTGCCGTCCGGCAAGCAGTCGAACGCCCGTGTGGCACGGAAGGTCTCGGGCCTCGGCCAGGTCGATGACGCCATCGTTGAAGAGGGTGTCCACGGCGTCGGACGGCACGTCGAGCTCGGCCATGCCGGTCCAGCCGGACGGCACGACGTCGTGAGCATGGTATTCGTCGGCCGGAAGACCGACAGCGCCGGCTTTGACGCGCAGCGGGATGTCCTTGCTGACGAGCACGACGTCCTTGCCTTCGGCCGCCAGATTGAGGGCGCAGGCAAGGATTCGAGAATCGTTGGAGTCGGTGCGGAATCCGACGGGAAGAACCGAAGGATCGGTGTGATTGAGCTCGACTTGCAATGTGCCACCGGATGTTCCGATGGGAACCGGCTGATCGAGGCGGCCGAACTCGACCCGCAGGTCGTCGAGCATACGCAAGGATTCCCGCGCGAACCATCCCAATTCGTGATGGTGGCGTTTGCCTTCCAGTTCGCTGATCACTACCAACGGAAGAACCACATTGTGCTCGGCGAACCTGATGACTGCCCAGGGATCCGACAGCAGAACCGAGGTATCGAGCACGAATGTCCGAAGGGGGGCGGAAACGGAGCGTGAAGTGGTCACGTGGGGCTCCTACGTTCGCGCGGCACCGCGCAAACTCTGTCGCTCGGCCGGTCGGGTCCGATGTGTCAGGTGACACGAGGACCGGGTACCGGCCCTCTCGCGCTCACTAGCTCAGTCACGTATCAGAACCTCCCGCACAGGCAACTTCCCCGCTGCCTGTTACTGCCGACGGTACCGCCGAAATCGCTCGCCGGCTCGCTGGAAGTCTGGCGTGTCGGTGAACAACGCGTTACGGCCGAGTCGCCCCAGGGCACCCGCCGGCCGGTCCCGAATTTGTCCTCCCCCGCATGCGTGAATGGACCCTTGCACTGCACTGGACCCCGCGGGTTGGACTGCTAATGCAAATCCTAGGCTGCGAGGGCCTGGGCTCGGTATCGCACCGGGCTCAGGCCGTCGAG
>NZ_JBITUQ010000038.1:0-27749 GCF_044542515.1 Rhodococcus sp. NPDC078407
CATGCCCCCGGTCGAATACGAAACGCTCCACTACGCTGACCTCACCACCGAGGATCAGCCCCAACTGGAGGCGGCACAGAACCTAGGGTGATTCACCCCGGCGGCGCGATCCTGTGGACCTCCACCTCGAAGACCACCCGAATCACATTGTCCGCCAACGGCGCAGCCGTGCCCGTCATAAGCAACGACCTCAGACCACACATCCCCATCAAACCCAGACGATCCGGCATCATCGCCTACCCCGGCCCACCCAACAACATCCCACACGACAACGAACAGTCCGAGGCAGAGGACTCGACAGCACCACCGTTCTAGTTGCGCGCCAGCAATCGGCCCGTCGAGGACTCCGAACCGGCGATCCACGACCGTCGCACCACACCCGACAAGCCCAGTCGGTCGTACGCCGACACCGGATTTCGGTGGTACAGCTGCGCAACGTCGACGGTGAACTTCTCGTCGGGCGCGAACACCACAAGGTCAGCGGCGCAACCGACCTCGATGCGTCCGCGATCCGTCACGTCCACCTGGTCGGCCGTATTGGTCGCCATCCATCGCACGATGTCGGTCAGCTCGAAACCACGCGCCCGGGCTTCCGTCCACACCGCTGCGAGCGAGACCTGCAGCGACGCGATACCGCCCCAGGCATCGCCGAAGTCCCCGGTGTCGAATCGTTTGAGGTCGGGCGTGCAGGGGGAGTGGTCGGTGACAATCGTGTCGATCGTGCCGTCCCGCAGACCTTCCCACAGGGCCTCTCGATTGCCGGCTTCGCGGATCGGCGGGCAGCACTTGAACTGTGTCGCACCCGCAGGCACGGCCTCGGCGTCGAAACACAAGTAGTGCGGGCACGTTTCGACGGTCAACCGCACACCGTCGCGCTTCGCCGCCGCGATCATCGGCAGCGCATCCGCACTCGACAGATGCAGGATGTGCACCCGACACCCCGTCCGACGAGACAGCTCGATCACCTGCTCGATCGCCCGATTCTCCGCTGCCCGCGGACGCGATTCCAAGAATCCCGAGTACTCACGGCCCGCCGCCTCCGGTGCCTCGGCGATGAGCTCGGCGTTCTCCGCATGCACAATCATCAACCCGTCGAACGAGGCGATCTCGATCAGCGCCTTTTCCAGTTCCGGGATGGTCAGCGGCGGAAACTCGTCCACCCCCGACGCCAGCAGGAAGCACTTGAATCCGAAGACTCCGGCATCGTGCAGCGGTCGCAGCTGATCCACGTTCCCGGGAACAGCTCCACCCCAGAATCCGACATTGACGACCGACTTCTCGGCTGCCACCCGACGCTTGATCTCCAAGGCCTCGACGTCGACGGTAGGCGGAATGCTGTTGAGCGGCATGTCGACAATGGTCGTGATACCTCCCGCGGCCGCAGCTCGGGTTGCGCTGGCAAAGCCTTCCCATTCGGTTCGGCCCGGATCGTTCACATGTACGTGCGTATCGACCAGTCCGGGCAGCAACACCTCGTCGGCACCGAGCTCGACGACCCACTCGCCAAGCAACCGACTCTCGAACGGCTCTATGGCCACTACCCGACCGTCGCGAATCGCCACCGACGCCGCGACCTCCCGTCCTCCGATCACAGCACGAGCAGCGCGAACAACCAGATCAGACTGCACTGGAGACGCTCTGCAGCTCGGAGGCCTTCCATGCGACATCTGCCGCATCGAGTGCATCGGCGTCGAGCTCGCCGAACAGCCGCAACCGCGACAAGCCGCCGTCGGGATACACGTCGAGCCGGAGGTGTGTGTACGCCTCAGGCTCGTTGAGCAGGAAGCGGTGACGCGTGTCCGGCTGCACTGCCGTCCGGGGAAGGATCTCGGTCCACGCCGTCGGATCCGTGGTGTGACGGCGACGAGAATCGATGGCGCTGAGCCGAACCCACCCCGGAGCGTTTCCGACGTAGTAGCTGGTGTCCACCTCGACGAACCGCGGAGCCCCGGGCGACGCCAGTGCGAACACCGCATAGTCGTTACCACCGTTGCGGCGACGGGAGTTCTCCCAGCCCTCACCCATGTTGCGGGCCCGTCCGGGCAGGATGATGTTGGCGGGTGACGAATAGAAGGCGTCGGAGCAGTCGGTCAGCCGCGCACCGTTCTCGGCGGCGAGCAGATCGATGGTGCCGGCCAGGAAGCGAGGATCCTGCACCACTTCACCGTGCACGCGGAACCGAGCCACCCCGCCGTCGGGATAGATCGAGAGGCGCACATGCGTCCACCGGTGCCGATCGGCCACCTCGTAGGTATTGGCCGTATCGCCCTCTGCCGCAGACTTGTCCACGATGGTGTGCCAGTCCGCCTTCAGCACGTCCTCCATCGCCGGGTAGTTCTCGATGGATGCCGCCTCGACGGACACGAACGGGGGATAGTTGCCGGTGAAGTGCGCCGTGTCGACCACGACGCCGTGAACGATCCCCGGTGCGCCGAGCCGCACGATTGCCCAGTCGTGCCCGCCCTCGTCGCGTCTACGGCGAGTCTCCCACCCGTCGTACACCTTTCCCTTGTGGCCGAAGTCCGCCGGATCGAACAGCGGAGCGTCGGGCTTGATCAGGTTCTCGCGCTGGGCGAACAGTTCGTCGTTCGCCGCCGAGACGCTGCCGCCGAGGGCACGGGACGCCAAATCGGTCAGCGAGGTGAAGTGCGTGGTGCTCATGAGATTCCTTCCGAAATGTGTGTGGTGGCCAACGTGCGACCTACCTCGTGTAGGAGCTTGGCGGCGTCGCGCATGGAAATTCGGGGGTCCGGTTCGAGATCGGCCAACGCATAGGAGGCAACGATCCCGTGGGTGCGCAACCGGTCCGGGCCGATGACGCTGCGCCCCGCGACGGTGATCACCGGAACACCCGCGTCGCGCGCTGCGTGGGCAACACCGATGGGTGCCTTGCCGTACAGACTCTGCTCGTCGAGTGAGCCCTCTCCGGTCACCACCAGATCGGCCGACGCCAGAGCCCGCCGAAAATCGATCAGGTCGAGCACGGTGTCGATGCCGGGCTCGGCAGTGGCACCGAGAATTGCAATCGCACCGAAGGCGGTACCTCCCGCGGCACCCGTACCGGGCAGACCACTGATGTCCCGTCCAATTGCGTTGCGCACCAGATGCACCCACTGCCGCATCCCGTGTTCGAGGAACAGCAGTTCCTGCGGCCCGGCACCCTTCTGCGGCCCGTAAACCGCTGCTGCTCCGGTGGGACCGAGCAACGGATTGTCGACGTCGCACGCCAGCTCGAACACCGCGTTTCGAGCCGACGGCACCAGCCCGGACACATCCAGCTGCACCGCGCCCCGCAGCGCACCGCCACCGCGCGCGACATCGTTCCCATCGGCATCGAGGATCCGCGCCCCCAGCGCTGCCAGCATGCCGGCACCGCCGTCGGTGGATGCGCTACCCCCGAGCCCGATAACGATGCGGCCGGCACCTTCCTCCAGTGCATGCGCGATCACGGTACCCAATCCGAACGTGCTGGCTCCCAACGCATCCGATCGCCCACTCGGCAGCAGCTCGAGCCCTACCGCCGAAGCAAGTTCGACGACGGCCGTGTCACCACGACGGGCATACGACGTCTCGACGGGCTCTCCGGTAGGCCCCGCGCAGGTGACACCGACTCGGTCCCACCCAGCGGCGACGGCAGCATCGACGGTGCCGTCACCGCCGTCGGCGACGGGTAGGCACACTGTCTTGACTGACGGATCGACCGAGATCAGGCCACCAGCCAACGCCTCGGCGACGGCTGCTGCAGGCAGCGAGCCCTTGAACTTGTCGGGAGCGAGCAGGATTCGCGTCATCTCTAGTCCAGCAGGAGCAGCGCGGTGGGCGCGTCGGCCGACGTGTTGGCCAGTTCCTCGAACTCGCCGACGTTGTCGATCTCGGTGCCCATCGAGATGTTCGTGACGCGCTCGAGAATGATTTCCACGACGACGGGTACCTTGTGCTCGTTGGCCAGAGTGCGGGCCCGCACCAGGGCTTCACCGATGAGCTCGGGCTCGGTGACGCGAAGCGCCTTGCAGCCCAGTCCTTCTGCCACCTGTACGTGGTCGACGCCGTAGCCCTTGGGGATTCCGGGCTGGGTGTCCTGCGCCTCCTGGGTGTTGATGTTGTCGAATCCCAGTTGCACGCAGAAGTCCATGTCGAACGCCCGCTGCGCCTGCCGGATCAACCCCAGGTACGAGTTGTTCACCACCACATGCACATACGGCAGATTGAACTGCGCACCGACGGCCAATTCCTCGATCATGAACTGGAAGTCGTAATCACCGGACAATGCAACGACATTCGCAGTCGGATCAGCAGCCACCGCGCCGAGTGCCGCGGGAATGGTCCAGCCGAGCGGGCCGGCCTGCCCGCAGTTGATCCAGTTGCGCGGGGAGTAGACGTGCAGAAACTGACCGCCCGCGATCTGGGAGAGCCCGATGGTGCTGACGTAGCGAGTGTCGCGATCGAAGACCTTGTTCATCTCCTCGTACACGCGCTGCGGTTTGATCGGCACGTTGTCGAAGTGCGTGCGGCGATGCATCGTGCGCTTGCGCGTCGCGCAGTCCTCGACCCAGCCGGACAGATCACGCAGCGACCCCGCGGCACGGCGCTCCTCGGCAACAGCGACGAACTGCTCGAGTGCCGCTTTGGCGTCGGAGATGATGCCGTAGTCCGGTGCGAAAACGCGGCCGATCTGGGTTGGCTCGATGTCGACGTGGACGAACTTCCGGCCCTTGCGGTAGGTCTCGAGTCCGCCGGTATGGCGGTTGGCCCAACGGTTTCCGATGCCCAGCACGAAGTCCGAGGCCAACAACGTCGCGTTGCCGTATCGGTGCGCGGTCTGTAGACCCACCATTCCGGCGGCGAGGCGGTGGTCGTCGGGAATGGTGCCCCAGCCCATCAGTGTCGGGATGACGGGAACGTCGAGGATCTCGGCGAGCTGCACGAGCAAGTCCGACGCATCGGCGTTGATGATGCCGCCGCCGGCGACGATCAGGGGGCGTTCCGCAGCCAGCAGCATGTCGATAGCCTTCTCGGCCTGGGCACGCGAGGCGACGGGCTTGTGCACCGGAAGCGACTGATACGTCTCGGGATCGAAGTCGATCTCGGCCAACTGCACGTCGATGGGTAGATCGATCAACACCGGACCTGGACGGCCGGACCGCATCAGATGGAACGCTTGCGCGAAGGCACCCGGCACCTGGGCCGGCTCGAGTACCGTCATCGCCATCTTGGTCACCGGCGCCGCGATCGACGCGATGTCGACGGCCTGGAAGTCCTCCTTGTGCAGGCGGGCGACCGGGGCCTGGCCGGTGATGGCGAGGATCGGAATCGAATCCGCCATGGCCGAATACAGCCCGGTGATCATGTCGGTGCCGGCCGGACCGGACGTACCGATACAGATGCCGATGTTCCCCGGTGCGGCCCGGGTGAAGCCCTCCGCCATGTGCGAAGCACCCTCGACGTGGCGGGCCAGTACGTGGCGAATGCCACCGTGATCACGCATCGCCGCGTAGAACGGGTTGATCGCGGCACCGGGCAGGCCGAATGCCGTTGTTGCACCTTCGAGTTCGAGAATCTTCACTGCGGCATCGGCCGCGCGCATCCTGGCCATCTCAGTTGTCCTTGCTCGAGATCGGGGAGCCCGAGAGGCGAGCAACACCGCGGTACAGTGCCGAGTGATCCAGTCCACCATCGCCGTTGGCGCGGGCCGACGCCATCAGCTGTGCCAGCACTGCGCCCATCGGGATCACGACGCCTGCTTCACGCGCAGCCGAGGTGACGATACCGAGATCCTTGTGGTGCAGGTCGATACGGAAGCCTGGTTCGAAAGAGCGGTCCAGCATCTTCTGCGCCTTCTGATTCAGCACCGCCGAACCGGCGAGACCGCCGCCGAGCACCTCAACCGATGCCGCCAGGTCGACGCCGTAGGCCTCGAGAAATGCGATCGCCTCTGCGAGCACCTGAATGTTGCCGGCCACGATCAGCTGGTTGGCGGCCTTCACCGTCTGCCCGGATCCGTTCGGACCCACGTGCACGACGGTCTTACCGACAACATCGAGGATTGGCTTGGCGGCTGCGAAATCGTCCGCGCTACCGCCGACCATGATCGACAGGGTCGCGTTCTCGGCACCGGCCTGACCACCGGACACCGGGGCGTCGAGGATACGGAATCCGCGCGAGGCC
Organism: Rhodococcus sp. NPDC078407; assembly: GCF_044542515.1. Classification (NCBI taxonomy): domain Bacteria; kingdom Bacillati; phylum Actinomycetota; class Actinomycetes; order Mycobacteriales; family Nocardiaceae; genus Rhodococcus; species Rhodococcus sp. NPDC078407. Next base: position 6,166 of record NZ_JBITUQ010000038.1, read on the forward strand.
GCGTCGGCAGCCAAGGTGGCGGTGACGTCGGGACGGATGCTGGAGAAGTCGACGATCAGCGCGTCGCGTCGAGCATTGTCGAACACCCCGCCCTCACCCGCGAGGACCTCCTGCACATCGGGGGAGTCGGGGACCATGATCGCGACGATGTCGGCGTCGTGGACGGCCTTGGCGATCGAATCGGCAGCGGTACCGCCTGCCTCGACCAAGGGACCGGTGCGATCGGGGGTCAGGTTGTAGCCGACCACCTGGTGGCCGGCCTTGGCGAGATGAACGGACATGGGGCTGCCCATGATCCCGAGGCCGATGAAAGCAATGGTGCTCATATCAATCCCTACTTGGTAGTGGTGGCCAGTTCGAGCCACGCAAACGGATCCGGCTGGGTGGGTTTGTACTCGAGGCCGACGTAGCCGTCGTAGCCGCGTTCGACGAGTGCGGCGAGCTGCCCGCCGAGATCGAGGCTGCCGGTCCCCGGCTCACCGCGACCCGGAGAATCAGCGATCTGGACGTGCCCGATCAGATCGTGGTGGGTCTCGAGTGCTGCGGGAACTGCGTCTCCGTTGACGGCGAGGTGGTAGAGGTCTGCCAGAAGACGCAGGTTGTGTACGTCCTGCTCGCGGGCGACACGCCTGATCGTCGCGACAGCCCCGGCGGCGGATTTCAACGGATACGACGGGGTGCCGCTGACCGGCTCGACCAGCACCACCGCGCTGATCGTGGCCGCGGCCCTCCCGGCCACCGCCAAGTTCTCGATCGCGACCTCATCCTGCTGCAGCGGATCGACGCCCTCGATCCTGTTTCCGTACAGGGCGTTGAAGCCGGCGGTACCCAACTGTTCCCCGATCCCGACGACGATGTCGACGTTGTCTCGAAATGCCTGCACCTGCGCCGGGTCGGAGAGGATTCCGCGGTCGCCTGCGGGCATGTCGCCCGCGGCGAAGTTCAGGCCGGTCAGCTGGACGCCCGCATCGCGGATGGAGGTCACGAACGCAGCGACGTCGGCGTCCGACGGCACCGGGCTCGAGAATGGCCACCAGAACTCGACGGCATCGAAACCGGCGTCCCGGGCGTGCTGCGGACGGTCCAGTACGGGGACATCGGGGAAAAGAATGGAGCAGTTGACGGTGTATCGGAGTCGAGAATCAGCAAAGTTGTTCATGCACAGAGCCTTTCAGTTCTGAGGTTGCGGCAATCCGCGGTAGCGACGCCAGCTGCCTGCGTAGGTGATGTCGGTGAGCTCGTCCTGCTGAGCGTCGAGCACTCCTGGCCGCAGGCCGACACCGAGGACGGACCGTCCGTCCTCGAGTGCGACCACGGTCAGTTCCAACTCCGGCGGCTCGTCGGGCAGGAAGGACGTTCGGATGGCGTCGAGCGGTATGTCGTAGAGCTCGCCTTCGATGGCCGCGCCGGCCGTGTGGTCGAGCAACAGTGCCGGAAACTCGTCCCGCACCGAGAAGAAGCGGTAACTGGGCACGGTGCGAACGGTGCCGACGAACGGATGCGACGAGACGTTGTGATGCAGGCTGCCGCCGCGCATTGCACCACCGTTGCAGAAGAGCTCCGTCATGACGTGATTCCTTCCGGAGGTCGAACGACTGGGTTGAAAGTCCGTATTGCGGAATATCTATTCCGTAATGTGTTTCGAGTGTGGCGTGCGCCACGCGGTCCTGTCAAGGGTCGGCGCAGAAGCCGGAACCAATCATGTTGTGTAGCAACGCCAGATTTCATCAATTCACGATCCAAGATCGACCCTTGACAGCCGATGTGATCGGTGTCACGCTCAATTGGTGGAATCATCATTTCGTATTGCGGAATCAGAGACATCCGAGATCGTTGCCGATCTGAACTCGGCCGCCGAAACGGACGCGGCGCGCATGCTCTCGCTCTGCCTCGACGTGCCTCGATGGGCCGAGGGAGTTCTGAGTGCCCGGCCGTTCTCCGACCTGCAGGCCCTGCGACACGCCATCCAGTGCGCCGCCGCCCCGTTGACCCCCGAGGAAATTCACCGGGCCCTCGCCGTACACCCACGGATCGGCGAACGGCCTGTCGGCGACGACGCAAGCGCGCACTACGCGAGCTCCGAGCAGTCCGGCGTCGATATCTCCGACCAGAGTGTCGAACAGCGCCTGCGTGCAGGAAACCTGGCCTACGAGCAGCGATTCGGGCAGGTCTTCCTCATCAGAGCGGCCGGCCGAGATGCCGACACCATCCTCCGCGAACTCGAGCGTCGACTCGGCAACGACCCGCAGACCGAACTGGCCGTCGTCGAACACGAATTGAGAGAAATCGCAGCAGTGCGCGCCACCGGAAGCCTGGGCAATGAGTGACCTCCGCAGCCACGTCACCGCGCATGTGCTCGATGCAGCGAGAGGCATTCCCGCACAAACACTCTCGATCACACTGAGTGATTCCGACGGCAACGCGCTGGCACAGTCCGTCACCGACGACCAAGGCCGCGTCTCCTCGCTCGGGCCGACGGAACTGCCGTCCGGAACCTACCGCCTGACCTTCGCCACCGGCGCGTACTTCGCCGCGCAGCACACCGAATGCTTCCACCCCGAGGTGCTCGTCACCTTCGAGATCACCGCGCCCGACCAGCACTACCACATTCCACTTCTGTTGAGCCCGTTCGCTTTCACCACCTATCGAGGGAGCTAGAAACCATGACCATCGTGCTCGGAGCAAACCAGTACGGCAAAGCCGAATGCCGGCTCGTCCGTGTAGATCGCGAGACTGCGCGCCACCGGATCACCGACGTCAGCGTCACCTCTCAACTACGCGGAGACCTCGAGGCCGTGCACACCGAAGGCGACAACGCCCACGTCGTCGCCACCGACACCCAGAAGAACACCGTCTACGCTTTCGCCCGCGACGGCATCGGTGCCATCGAGAACTTCGCGCTGCGTCTCGGCGCGCACTTCACCGACAGTTTCGACTGGATCACCGGCGGCCGCTGGGAGATCGAGCAGTACCAGTGGTCGCGCATCGCGAACGGCGGGGCAGGAGTGGAGCCTGCGGAACGACCCGGTCAGGACGGATACGACCACTCGTTCGTCAAGGCCAGTGACGAGAAGCGGAACACCATCGTCACCATCGACGGCGAGAACATCTCCATCGTCTCCGGGGTCAGCGACCTCGTAGTTCTCAACTCCACGGCGTCGGAGTTCTGGGGGTACCCGAAGGACCGCTACACCACGCTGAAGGAGACCACCGACCGAATCCTCGCCACGTCGGTCAGTGCCCGCTGGCGATACCTCACTACCGAACTGGACTTCGACAAGACCTTCGACGACGTCCGTTCCATCATGCTCGACGCCTTCGCGTCCACTCACTCGCTTGCATTGCAGCAGAGCCTGTTCCAGATGGGCAAACAGGTTCTCGAGGCGCATCCCGAGATCGGCGAGATCAAGTTCTCGATGCCCAACATTCATCACTTCCTCGTCGACCTCGAGCCGTTCGGACTCGACAATCCCGGCGAGGTCTTCTATGTCGCGGATCGCCCCTACGGCCTGATCGAGGCCACGGTGGAACGCGACGATGCCCCGGACGCAGGCCGCGCCTGGGATACCGTTCCCGGATTCTGCTAGGAGCACCCGGCCATGAAGCTGACGAAACGCACGCAGAGCCACACCCGCGCGCCGCACGACCCCGCCCGTCCCGAGGACGAGCGGTTGTCGATCGGCAGGTCGTACCTCTACGGATTGCAGCACATCCTGACGATGTACGGCGGCGTCATCGCCCCGCCCCTGATCGTCGGTGGCGCAGCAGGACTCAGCGGTACCGAGATCGCACTGCTGGTCTCGGCGGCGCTCTTCGTCAGTGGGGCGGCCACGCTGCTCCAGACGCTCGGTGTGCCGTACTTCGGGGCCAAGCTCCCATTGGTACAGGGCATTTCGTTCGCGTCGGTCTCGACGATGGTGGCGATCGCGAGCGGGCCCGGCGGGCTCAACTCGGTGTTCGGAGCCATCATCGCCGCCGGTGCGATAGGCATCCTCATCACGCCGTTCTTCAGCAAGATCGTGCGCTTCTTCCCACCGGTGGTCACCGGCACGATCATCACCGTCATCGGCATCTCGCTACTGCCCGTTGCGGTTCGGTGGGCCATGGGCGGCAATCAGCAGGCCGCCGACTGGGGCTCGATGTCCAACATCGGTCTCGCGGCGTTCAGCCTCGTGGTGGTTCTGCTCGTCAGCCGGTTCGTGCAGGGAACGCTCTCGCGTCTGTCGATTCTCATCGGCATCATCGTCGGCACCGTGTTCGCGGTACTCGTCGGCAAGGCCGACTTCTCCGGTGTGGGTGACGGTGCCATCTTCAGCCTCCCCGAGCCGTTCGCATTCGGAGCACCGACGTTCCAGGTCGCGGCGATCCTGTCGATGGTGGTCGTCATCCTGGTGATCATGACCGAGACCACGGCCGACATCCTGGCCGTCGGCGAGATCGTCGGCACCGATGTCGATGCCCGACGCGTCGGCGACGGGTTGCGTGCGGACATGGTCGCCACCACCATCGCCCCCGTGTTCGGCACCTTCCCGGCCAGTGCGTTCGCCCAGAACGTCGGCCTGGTGGCGGTCACCGGAATCAAGAGCCGCTACGTCGTCGCCGCCGGCGGCTCGGTGCTGCTGTTCCTCGGGCTCTTCCCCATCCTCGGTTTGGTGGTGGCATCTGTCCCGCTTCCGGTACTCGGCGGCGCGGGCATCGTGCTGTTCGGCTCGGTGGCGGCAAGCGGCATCCGGACGCTGTCCAAGGTGGAGTTCGACGGCAACCTCAATCTCGTCATCGTGGCGGTGGCCATCGGCTTCGGTGTCATTCCGATCGCAGTACCGGGCTTCTACGCAGCGTTTCCCGACTGGGTGCACGTGGTGCTCGACTCGGGCATCAGCGCCGCGAGCATCGTGGCCGTCGTTCTGAATATTCTGTTCAACGTCATCACGAAGGGTCAGAAGCCCTCACCCTCGGTCGTGACCGCTGCACCACCGGTGGCGACGCGGCATCACCAGTAGTGTTCTATCGAGATCGGTAGGAGCTACGAGCATGCGAGGTGGGACTGTGGCGGCAGGTGGCGGAGTGCAGTCCGTGGAGCGGGCATTCGAGTTGCTCGACATCATGGCCGCCTCCGGCGGATCCATCGGCATCAGCGAATTGGCCGAGGCGACCGATCTCCCGATGCCGACGGTGCACCGACTGATCGGCACGCTGGTCTCCCTCGGCTACGTCCGCAGGCTACCGTCCCGTCGATACGCATTGGGTACCAAGCTGATTCGATTGGGCGACAGCGCGTCGAAGCTCATCGGCGGTTGGGCCAAGCCGTACCTGGCCGAGCTGGTCCGCATCACGCACGAAACCTCGAACATGGCGTTTCTCGAAGACGACATGGCGGTCTACGTCGCGCAAGTGCCGTCCGAGCACGCGATGCGGATGTTCAACGAAGTGGGCCAGCGCGTGTTGCCGCATTCCACCGGCGTCGGCAAAGCGCTGCTGGCGCAGTTGGACGACGATGCCGTCCGCGCGATCGTCGGGCGCCTCGGCATGGCCCCCCGCACCGTCAATACGATCACCACTCTCGACGCGTTGCTCGAAGATCTCGCGCTGATCCGCGAACGCGGTTACGCGATCGACGACGGCGAACAGGAGGTGGGCGTCCGCTGCTTCGCCGTCCCGGTGATCGGTGCCCCGACCCTCACGGCCATGTCGATCGCCGGACCCTCCGGCCGGGTCACCCTCGAATCGGCCGAGCAGTTCGTACCCCTGCTGATCTCGGCGGCCGAGCGACTGGCGAAGGATCTCGCGAGCAACGTTCCAGCTCCCTAATCCTTCAACACCTTGGCGTCGCGAGCGAAGGACTGCACTTCCTCGGTGAGCCACACATGCGCCGGAACTGCGCCGCCGAGCAGTTCACGGGCCAGTGCCGGGGAGTCGCCGATCGGGACGTCACTGCCGGCGATGATGATGTTGCCGTAACGCCTGCCCTTGAGCATCGCCGGATCCGCGACGATCGCGGTGTGCGGAAAGATACTGCCGATGGTCGACGCCTCCTGCTTCGCAAGCGACAGGTCACGGCGATCACCGCAGTTGACGACGTACATACCGCCGGGGGAGAGGACGCGTCGGACATGGGTGGTGAACTCGGCGGTGAGCAGCGGAACCGGAGTTGTGGCTCCGGCGAACACATCTCGCACGATCAGGTCGCGACTGTTCTCGTTCAGCGTTTCGGTGACGGCCCGCGCCTCACCGACGCGAATGCGCAGCAGTGGTGCCCGAGGTAGATCGAACCACTCACGCACCAGCTCCGAGAGCTTCCCGTCGAGCTCCACGACCACCTGACGGGCACCGGGAAACTCCGCGGTGAACGAACGCGCCAGCGTGCACGCCCCACCTCCGAGATGCAGCGCTCGGAGTGGGAACGTCGAATCCCATTGCGCACGGACCAGTCCCGAGATCCACCGCATGTATTCGAACTCGAGCACCGTGGGGTCGTTCATGTCGATGTGCGAGCTCGGAACGTCGTTGACGTTGACGACCCACCCGTCGTCCGAGAACGTGTCGCGCACCAATTCGCAGGTACCGGAATCGATCTCGAATACGCCCGGTTGCAGAGAGCCAGCCGACGCCGTGGCCCGCTTCCTACCCATTCGCGGGATCCTCGAGCCGAAAGTCCTCGAAATCGAATCCGGGAGTGACGGTGCAGCTCACCAGGCTCGGCTCGTCGCCCACCGGCCGAGCTCGCTGCCACACCGAGGGCGGCACGATCTGCTGCGGCGATTCGGGCGCGACCAGCAGTGACGTCACCTCACCCGGCTTGTTCCCTGCACCGCCGAGATCGAGCTGCACCGGACTGCCCCGGTGGTACAGCCACATCTCGGTGCCGCGGACGGTGTGCCAGGCGGACTGCTGACCGGGCATGAGCAGGAACAGAATTGCCGTCCCTGCGGCGCGGGGTCCGGGGTAGCCGTCGGGCAGAGCTTCCTGCGGGATGGTGACCTCACTGCGCCAGGTCTCGCGGAACCAGCCGCCCTCTGGGTGGGGAGCCAGATCGAGAGCCTGAGCCCAGTCGGGCAGCGATGTCATACCGACAACTTTAGTCAGTCCGTGGCGACCTGAACCCGGAAGCGGTCCCGCCCTGTGTGCAGGCTCCACAGCTGCTCGGCGAGGGCCTCGGGGCTCTTGGCTGGATCTTTGCCGTCGATGGCACCGCCGATGATCAACTGCGACACCTGAATTCCCTCCGCCGCCAACTCCTCGTTCAACAGCTGCGCATACGCGGCTTGGCCGGCGAACGCGATGGATGTGCCGGTGACCGTACGACCGGGCTTGACCGCAGAGCCGCCGTTGACGAACAGGATCGTGCCCTTGTTCTCGCCGAGGAACCGCATTCCCGGTAGCACCTGATGAACGGCAGCGATCGGTCCGTAGATGGAGAATTCGACCGGGCCGACCATATCGGCCGGAGTGGTCTCGAGGACGGGCCGCATGAAGTCCTTCTGCGGGAGCGGGCTGTACTGCAGCACCTCGATGGGTCCGAGTGTTTCCGTCACCTGCTCCAAGGCCGCGGCGATCGAGGCCGGGTCACGAACGTCGGCGACGAAGCCCTTGGCGGAGATCCCGTCGGCGGCCAGTCGATCGGCAAGGGCATCGACACGGGCCTGGTTGCGGGAGATGAGGCCGACCGAGAAACCCTGCGCACCGAACTTGTGCGCCACTGCTGCTCCGAGACCTGCACCTGCTCCGACAATCGCTATAGAAGTCATGTCCTGTGCAATGGCCGACGATCGAAGACTATTCCGTCGACCGACTCGAGCAGGGCCTCCGCGCTGTTGTGCAGCGCAGTGACATCCCCGGTCCAGCCGAGCACCCGCAGTGCGGCGGCGGCGATACCGGCCGCATCGGCGGTGGCGTCGCGGCGGCCATTCTCCCGATCTGCTCGTGCGTTCACCACGGTCTCGACCAGACGAAACGGCAAGTCCTCCGTACCAGGTCGGCGCTCGGCGTCGAGCTGAACCAACGTGTCCGACGCGATGGCCGCATACAGGCTCATCAACGTGTAGCGATGGTTGCGGAAGGTCTCGAAGCGCTCGCTGCGCAGCTCGGGCAGCAGATAGAGCGCACCCAGATTCCAGGTGGACGCGGCGAGCTGCCCGGCGTCGAAGTAGGCGAGCGCATACATCTGCGTCGCGGGGTCTGCCCTCGCATCGCGGATCCGGCGCGCGACGGCCAGCGGGGCGTCGACCGTACCGCTGAGCAGCGCGTCGAGGATGTCGTCCTTGGTGGCGAAGTGGTGGTAGAGCGAGGCCTGCCGCAGTCCGACGGCCTCGGCGATGACGCGGGTCGAGGTATTGGTGAAGCCGCGAGTGGTGAACAGCTCGGCCGAGGCGTCGAGTATCTCCTCGCGAGCCGTGTCGCCGGGCCGCTTCTTGGTGCTCAGCCTGGGCCTGCCTGCTCCGGTCATGACTGCATCTTGTCAGGTCGACGTGTCGGTGAGATTTCTGTCATCTGATCGAAATAGACGAAACGAGCTTGTTTCACGACGGACACCGCCCGGGAACGGCGGTGCCGAAAACTATCAACTGACAGAAACCCGCCTCGGCGATGCAGCGGGCGGTCACTCACCACCCACCTCGCCCGTAGGAGAGAACATGAGCTCGACAACATTGCCGGCCCCGGGCTCGGAACCGTCGTCCACCACCGACCATTCGGACCTGGCCGCCCTCGGGTACGACCAACAACTGCACCGCAGCCTCGGCAAGTACGCGTCGTTCGCCGCCGGATTCTCGTTCGTCTCGATCCTGACGACCATCTTCCAACTCTTCGGCCTGGGCTTCAGCTTCGGTGGCCCGGCCTTCTTCCTCACCTGGCCACTGGTGTTCCTGGGCCAGTTCATGGTCGCCCTCAACTTCGCCGAGCTGGCTGCCCGCTATCCCATCTCGGGCGCGATCTATCACTGGTCGCGGCGCATGGGCGGTGAACTGGTCGGGTGGTTCGCCGGATGGTTCATGATCATCGCGCAGATCGTCACCGCCTCCGCGGCCGCGATCGCGCTGCAGGTGGTACTCCCCAGCGTCTGGGGCGGATTCCAGATGATCGGCGAGGACACCGCACTCACCTCCCCGAGCGGAGCCGCGAATGCCGTTGTGCTGGGGTCGATTCTGCTGGTTCTCACCACCACGATCAACTGCATCGGCGTGAACTGGATGGCGCGCATCAACACCATCGGCGTCACCTGCGAGATCGTCGGTGTCATCGCGCTGGTACTCGTGTTCTTCACCCACGCCGAGCGTGGACCGCAGGTGGTGCTCGATACCGGAAGTGCCGGTGCCGAACCCGGTTACATCGGGGCCTGGATCATTTCGGGACTGATGGCCGCCTACGTCATGGTCGGCTTCGGCTCGGCGGGCGAGCTCGCCGAGGAAACCCGCAATCCGCGACGCGTCGCCCCGCGCACCATTCGCCTCGCCCTCTCCGCATCGGCGCTCGGCGGCGGCCTGATGATCGTCGGTGCCCTGATGGCCGCACCGAGCCTGACCGACGGTCAGCTTGCAACACAGGGCCTTCCGTACGTCATCGACTCGATCCTGACGTCCCCGTGGGGAACGGTATTGCTGATCGACGTCGCCATCGCCGTGTTCATCTGCACCCTCGCCATCCAGACCGCGGCCTCCCGCTTGATGTTCTCCATGGCCCGTGACGGTCGCCTCCCTGCGTCCGCCGCACTCGCGAAGGTCAACTCACGCACCGGAACTCCCATCGCACCCTCGGTGCTGATCGGCCTGGCTTGCGTGGCAATCCTGGCCGTCAACGTCGGGAACTCCGCGATCTTCACCACGCTGTCCAGCGTCTGCATCGTGCTCATCTACCTCGCCTACATGATGGTGACCGTACCGCTGCTGATCCAGCGTCTCAAAGGTTGGCCGCACGGCGGCGTGCAGAAAGACGCCGACGGCGAGAAGCTCTTCACCCTCGGCCGCCTCGGTCTGCCGGTCAACATCGCCGCAGTTCTCTACGGCGGTCTGATGGTGATCAACCTGTCGTGGCCGCGGGCCGAAATCTTCGACCCCACCGGTGAATTCCCACTGCTGCGGTGGGCCGCGCCCCTGACCGTCCTCGCCGTCATCGTCGTGGGCATCGCCTGTCTCCCCCACGGCAAAGCCCATCCCAAGCCCGTCACGATCGGAGCCTGAACCTCCATGAGTACAGCAACCACACATTCGGCCAAGGAACACGCACGGTCCCAGGCCATCGTCGCACCGGCCCCCACTGCACCGGAGGGTGTCTCGGAACTCACCTGGGCCGAGTCGGTACCCGGTGGCAGCTACACCACCAAGGTTCTCGCCCGCGGTACCCGGCTACGTCTCGTCGACGTGGACGGTGCCGCCTGTGCCAACCTGCTGCTCTACCGCGCCGACGCTCCGTGGGAACGGCTCAACACCGCCGACACCGTCAAGGTTCCGTGGCAGGCGTACCTGAGCGCGGGCCACCCCCTGCTCTCGGACCAGGGCCGCGTGCTGGCCACCATCGTCGACGACACCTCCGGTCGGCACGACGCACTCTGCGGCACCACGTCCTCGGCGACCAATACCGCGAAATACGGCGTGGCCGGGCCACATTCGGCTGCTCCTGCGGGACGGGAGTTGTTCACCCTGGGCGCAGCCAAGCATGGACTCGAGCCGCGGGACGTGGCACCCTCGCTGTCGTTCTTCCACGGCGTCACCGTCGCCGCCGACGGAGCCCTGGTCAGCACTGGCTCCGCAGGACCCGGCCGCTCGGTGGATCTGCTGATCCACCTACCGGTGATCGTCTTGCTCGCCAACACCGCCCACCCCTTGGACCCGAGCATCGAGTACCCCACGACCAGCCTCGATGTCCTGGCCTGGCGTGCCCCCGAAGAACTGCTGACACTCGGCAACACCGAGCCGGAATATCAACGTGCAGTGCAGAACACCGAGAACGCATGGAAGGCAGCGCGATGACGATCACGAGCACCCTCGAGACCACGATCGTCAGAGACGAGATCGCCCCCGCGTTCGGACCCTGGTCCGCCGTGGTCGAAGCGGGTGACGTCCTGACCATCGTCGACCTCTACGGCAATCAAGCCGTCGACACGCTGTTGTACGGCGCCCACGATCATTCCCTCCGATACTCCGCAGCCGCGACGGTCACCGCGCAACAGAACCTGTTCCTCACCACCGGAACCGTTCTGCGCAGCGATGATTCGACACCGCTGATGACGATCATCGACGACGAGGTGGGCAACCACGACACCGTCGGCGGTGCGTGCTCCAAGGAATCGAACACCCTGCGCTACGGCCACCACACCCAGCATCAGCACGCGTGCGTCGAAAACTTCCTCATCGAGGGCTCGAAGTGGGGACTGGGCAAGCGAGACCTGGCCCCGAACATCAACTTCTTCATGAACGTTCCCGTAGACGCCGACGGCACCCTCGGCATCGTCGACGGTTTGTCGGCCCCCGGTAAGAAGCTCTCGCTGCGCGCCGAGATCGACACCCTCGTATTGGTCTCGAACTGCCCACAGATGAACAATCCCTGCAACGGATTCGACCCCACCGCCGTGCAGATGATCGTGACACGAGAGTCGGCTCGAGCATGACCGCGACCAAGATGACCGTGCAGCGGCCCGGGATGCTCACCACGGTGCAGGACTGGCCGGGACGCGTCGGCTACTGGAAGGTGGGCGTGCCGCCGTCCGGACCGATGGACGACCTGTCTTTCCGGCTCGGCAATGTTGCTCTCGGGAATCCCGAGGGTGCTCCCGGTCTCGAATCCACCATGGCCGGACCGGCACTGACGTTCGACGCAGACACCTACGTCTGTGTCACCGGTGCCGCCGTACCGGTGCGCCTCGACGGCCGAACGATCCCGCAATGGAAATCGGTCCTGGTTCCCGCTGGTGCCACCCTCGATGTCGGCACCACCACCGGATCCGGGCTGCGGGTCTACGTCCTGATCCAGGGCGGCCTCGATGTCGACGACTACCTCGGTAGTGCAGCGACTTTCACGCTCGGCAAGTTCGGCGGGCATCGCGGCGGCATCCTCGGCGAAGGCGACGTCATCGGGCTGGCCGGCCGCTCCGACAACTCCGAGGTCCTCGGGCCGATACCGATGGAACACCTGCCGGTGCTGACCTCGACGTGGGACATCGCCGTCACCGAAGGTCCGCACGGAGCGCCCGAGTTCTTCACCCGCGACGACATCGACACCCTCTACGCCACCCGCTACGAGGTGCACTTCAACTCCGATCGCACCGGGGTCCGCCTGATCGGCCCCAAGCCGCAGTGGGCCAGAGCCGACGGCGGCGAGGCCGGACTGCACCCGTCCAACATCCACGACAACGCGTACAGCGTCGGTGCACTGGACTTCACCGGCGACACCCCGATTCTGCTCGGCCCCGACGGCCCGAGTCTCGGCGGATTCGTCTGTCCCGTCACCGTTGTCGCTGCCGAACGCTGGAAACTCGGCCAGCTGCGACCCGGTGACACCATCCGTTTCGTACCGGTGCGGGCCGCAACCACCGCACCGCTGGGATCCCTGGGCCTCGCCCGTCGCGCATCACTGCCCGCGGTCTTCTCCGCCGGCGGGGACGGGGACGATGGCGTCATTGCTCGACGCGACGCCGACACGTGTGTCACCTATCGCCGGTCGGGCGACGACAACATCCTCGTCGAGTACGGAGACATGAAACTCGATCTGACCCTGCGCGCACGCGTGCACGCGCTGCATCAGCGGATCGAGGCCATCGCGCCTCGCGGTCTACTGGATTTGACCCCCGGCATCCGCTCACTACAGGTCAAGGTGAATCCCGATGTGCTGTCGATCGATTCGCTGATGGGCCTGCTGGCCGAGGTCGAGGACGATCTGCCCGCAGCCTCGGAGCTCGTGGTGCCCAGCCGTCAGGTCAGGCTGCCGCTCTCGTGGGATGACCCGTCGACCAGAGAGGCGATCCAGCGATACATGCACGGCGTGCGAGCCGACGCCCCGTGGTGTCCCTGGAACATCGAGTTCATCAGGCGTATGAACGGACTCGACTCCGTCGCAGACGTATTCGACACGGTCTTCGCCGCGGACTACATGGTGCTCGGGCTCGGTGACGTCTATCTGGGTGCGCCGGTGGCGACTCCGCTCGACCCACGACACCGCTTGGTGACGACGAAGTACAACCCGGCACGCACGTGGACGCCGGAGAACGCCGTCGGCATCGGCGGCGCGTACCTGTGCGTCTACGGCATGGAAGGTCCGGGCGGATATCAGTTCGTCGGCCGAACCACGCAGGTGTGGAACCACAGCGCCGCGTACAGCGGGGGTCCGTTCGAGGAGGGCACCCCGTGGCTGCTTCGCTTCTTCGATCGCATCTCCTGGTACCCGGTGGAACCTGAGGAACTGATGGATCTACGGGCCGATCTGGCAGCAGGACGCGGCGGCGGAGTGCAGATCACCGACGGTGAGTTCTCTCTCGCCGAGCACCAGAGCTTCCTCGAGACCAACGCGGACTCCATCGCCGAGTTCCGCGCGACGCAGGCCGTGGCCTTCGGAGCCGAGCGGGACGCGTGGTCGGCTGCGGGAGAATTCGACAAGAGAGACAAGATCGATGCTGCCTGACATTCGAGAGCGAGTTCTGCAGGCCTACAAGCGAATCGCGGAGGTCGACCGTCCCGAGGTCTGGATCACCCTGCGTGACGAGGACGAGGTACTGGCCGAGGCCGTGACCCTCGACGAGGCACTCGCGGCCGGAGCCGATCTGCCGCTCGCCGGCGTGCTTGTTGCCGTCAAGGACAACATCGACGTCGCCGGTCTGCCCACTACTGCGGCGTGCCCCGAATTCGCCTACACACCAGCAGTCTCCGCCGTCTCCATCGAGCGATTGACGAGCCAGGGCGCACTGATACTCGGCAAGACCAACCTGGACCAATTCGCAACCGGTCTCGTCGGCACCCGAAGCCCCTACGGCGCGGTGCGCTGCGCCTGGGATCCGACGTTGGTCTCGGGCGGCTCCAGTTCCGGGTCCGCCGTTGCAGTGGCACTGGGTATCGCGGACATCGGAATCGGGACCGACACAGCCGGATCGGGGCGAGTGCCGGCTGCGTTCCACGGCCTCGTCGGGATCAAGGCGTCACTGGGAATCGTGCCGAACACCGGCGTCGTTCCCGCCTGCGCCGATTACGACTGCGTCACCGTCCTGGCGCGTGACCTCGACACTGCCACCGCTGCGATGAAAGTCATGGCCGGCCCGACGTCCACCGACCCGCGCAGTCGCTCGTGGCCCGCCGACGTACGACTGGCCGTGTCGCCGGAACCTCGGGTCGCCGTGCCGCGCGCCGAAGATCTGGTGTCGCTGAGCGCGCCCTACCGTCGGGCTTTCGAGGAGACGGTCGCGGGACTGGCTGCCAAGGGCTTCACCCACGTCGAAGTCGATATCTCAGGGCTGCTCGATGCGGCGACACTGCTGTACGACGGAGCCATTGTGGCGCAGCGCTATTCGGCTGTCGGAGAATTTCTCGGCACCGCGCCGCACGGTGCCGATCCCACGGTGGCCGCGATCGTCGGATCGGCAGCCGGCCCGTCCGCGCACCGGTACGTGGACGATCTGGGCACACTGACCCAGGCGAAGACGGCTGCCCGCGAATTGCTGCAGGGCGTCGACGGTCTACTACTGCCCACCACCACCGAGCATCCGAGTATTGCTGCAGTGCAGGCAGATCCGATGGGCATCAATCGACGACTCGGCACGTTCACCAACTTCTGCAACCTGCTCGACATGGCTGCGGTGGCCGTTCCCGGTGCTCCGACGCCGGACGGTAGCCCTTTCGGCGTCATGTTCCTCGTACCCGCATTCGAGGATCAGATTGCCATCGACCTGGCTGCGCGGCTCAACGACACCTCGTCACCCTCACTGATCGACGACGGCATCGAGGTGTTGGTCGTGGGAGCCCACCTGCGCGGGTTCCCGGTGCACCATCAACTGACCGATCGGGGTGCACGGTTCAGCGGGGAGGTGACGACGTCCGCGGACTACAGGTTGGTGGACCTGCACACCACCCCGCCCAAGCCCGGCTTGGTGCGCAAGGAAGGCGACGGCGCACCCATCGCCGGAGAGCTGTATCGAATGTCCGCGGCCGCGCTCGGCACCTTCCTCGCCGGGTTGCCCTCACCGATGGGCCTCGGGCCGGTGGAGTTGTCGGACGGACGCTGGGTCACCGGATTCTGCTGTGCCCACGATGTAGCCGCGGCCGGATCCGACATCACCGAATTCGGCGGGTGGCGCGCATACCGCGATCAGGGGCTACCATCGTGAGCAGCTGACTATCATCGTGATAGTCACTCGACGACGGGCATGACACATGATCACGGACGAGCATCGACGATCACAGACCTTCTCGTGGGTCGACCCCGCCGAAGTGTTGAAGACCACCTCGACCATGAGTGGTCTCGACGCCATGCGTGCACTGGCGAACGGCGAGTTGCCACCTCCGCCCATCGCCGCCCTCATGCAGTTCTCCCCGGTGCTGGTCGAGACCGGCAAAGTCGTGTTCGAGTGCGAACCGTCCGAGGCGCACTACAACCCGATCGGCATGGTGCACGGCGGGCTGGTGTGCACGCTTCTCGACACCGTGCTCGGATGCGCGGCCCACACCACACTCCCCGCAGGCACCGGGTACACCTCCATTGACATCAACGTCAGCTACCAACGTCCCGTGCACTCCCACAGTGGGCCTCTGACGGCCACGGGAGCGGTGGTCAAAAACGGCTCGCGGGTGATCTTCACCGAGGGTTCGGTAGTCGACAACACCGGCAGGGTCGTCGCAACCGGGACCAGCTCCTTGCTGGTCATCGCCGGAAAGTAGCCATGCACCGTCGCAGTTTCGCGGACATGGAGTGCCCCATCGCCGGTGCACTCGAGCAGGTCGGCGAATGGTGGACGTTGCTGATCCTGCGGGATGTGCTCGACGGCTTCTCTCGCTTCGACGAGCTGGAGTCCAATCTCGGTATCGCTCCAAACATGTTGACGCGCAGGCTCAAAGGCCTCGTCGACGGTGACATGCTGACCAAGGTGCAATACAGCGAGCGGCCCCCGCGCTACGAGTACCTACCGACGGCGCGTGCTCGCGAGCTCGGACCGGTCCTCGTCGCCCTGTATGCATGGGGAAACAAGCATGTGCCGCAACAGGATCGACGGGTGGTCCTGGTGGACGACGATGGCCGAATGATCGATCCGGTGCTTGTCGACCGCGAGACAGGAAGGACTCTGCGCGAAAGTCATGCGCAATTCCTTCCAGGACCGGCTGCATCCGAATCCGTCCAACGACGGTTGGATCCGAATTTGCGTGCCGCACGTCGATCACGCCGGGAGCGGTCGCCCGCCGTCGGTGGCGACGCGGACGGCCAGTAATCCGAGCACTGTGCCCATGATGTAGCGCTGGAGTGTCAGCCACGTCGGGTGCACGGCGAGGAACTGAGCGATCGACCCGGCCAACAGGACGATGGCCAGGTTGACCGCCACCGCCACCCGATCTGCACGCTGCCCAGCGTGAACCCCTGCAGCAGAACGTGTCCGGCAGCAGGATCGACGAACTGCGGGATGACCGAGAGATACATGATCGCGATCTTCGGGTTCAGCAGGTTGGTCACCAAGCCCATGGTGAACAAACGACGAGTCGAATCCTGTTGCAGCTCTGCCGGTTCGAAGGCAGACACCGTTCCACGCAGTGCCTGCACCGCCAACCAGGCCAGGTAGGCGGCACCCGCGAGCTTGACCGCCGTGTACAGCGCAGGCACCGCAGTGAACACCGCAGCCAGGCCGAGATTGGTGGCCGTCAGGTACACCAGAAATCCGAAGGCCACGCCTGCCAACGACACGATTCCCGCGCGTCTACCTTGCGAGATGCTCCGGGATACAAGGTAGATCATGTTGGGGCCCGGCGTCAGAACCAATACCGAGGCGACGGCGAACACGCCGAATACTGCGGACCAGGAGACCATACGGTCGACACTTCCCGACATCCCGCTGTCCGGGTACGGCCAATTACCCTTCTGTGGACACCTATTCGGCGCGCACGGCCGCCGCGACCGCGTCACCGATCGCAGCCATGCCGGCCGCCGTCGGATGCAGCGGCGCGGCGGGGTTCTGCGGGAAGACGCCCTCGAAGTACCGCTGATCGGGTGCTACGCAGACGTCGTGGCCCACGCTGAGTGCTTCGGTATCGACGAACTCGGCACCGTGCTCGTCGGCCTGGGCCTTCAATGCCACGTTCATCGCGGTGATGCTGTCCTGGATGTAGTCGGCATCCTCGGGCAGCATCGGCTGCGTGGGGAAGCAACCGCCGTCCGGCAGATACGTTCCGTAGCCGACCACCAGAATCCGAGCATCCGGCGAGCGTTCGGCCACCGCGTCGAGCATGGCACCCCAGTTCGGTGCGTTCTCGGCGATCGCAGCAGCAACGGTGTCGACGCCGCCTGCCGTGAGCCGATCCTTGCAGACGTTGGTCGCCGACGACTCGGTGAAGGTCAGACAACCCACTGCCGTCGAGACCAGTCCGATGTCGTTTCCGCCGATCGTGACGGTCACCAGATCGGTGTCTGCCGACAATGCGTCGACCTGCACGGGCACCTCTCCGCTGGACGTGCTCTGCGGAGTGGAGACGATGTCGGCGGTGACGGCACCGGAACAGGTGACGTCGACGAAGGAGCCGACCTCGAGTTGCGCCGCCAGAACATGCGGATAGTTGGAATCGGATCGCTGACATCCCGGTGCGCCCACCTGTTCGGGGATGCGCGGTCCCGAAGCAGCCGAATCTCCGAGCGCGACGTAGTCGAGTACAGGGACAGGGTCCGAGCCAGAAGATTCCGACGCAGAAGGTGCCGGCGCGGAAGATTCCGGCGTGCATGCCGCCAGCACACAGGCAGCCACAGCAACACCGGCGACAATTCCCTGGGCTCTCACAGCCTCGACGCTACAGCTGGCGGTAGCCTCGACCGGGTTGTCCGCAGGAAGCATCTACACAGAACATCTACACAACGAAGGCAGGAACATTTCATGATCACCAACTTCATCAACGCGATTCTCGGCGGCTTCGGCTCCATCTCCGCTGGCAGCAGCGGCTTCGAGCTGGCACCGGGCACTCTGCCCTTCGGCCTGTAGGAACGGCCGAACGGCCACGTGCGCGGTGTCGACGGTTCGTTCGGCACCGCGCGGGTATCCCCGGGCTCATGACTACCTCGAACAACGATCACACCTCCGCCCCGGACGCCGAAGAAGACGTTCAGTCCGATCCGGCGGCATCGTCCGAAGACAACGACTGGTCGAGCGAAGGCGGAGCGGTCGAAACCGGCCCTGCCACCTCGGACGAGCGCACCGACAGCAACTAACCCGTCAGACGGCGGGGAGCGGCTCGAAGCCTGCGGACATCGCCGTCGGCGACGATGTGCTCGACGGTTTTGCCGGGCATCGACTCGTCGACGGCGAAGTTCACTCGGGCGTCACCGAGCCAATCCACGCCGACGACAATTCCCACGGCCCCTTTCGGGACCCCACTGCGCCACCGCACGCGCCCCAGATTTCGGACCGCCACCACGGTCTCGCCGATCTCGAAGTGCCCCATACGCCCCCCCGGCTCGATTCTTACCGATCAGTACACCTCGAGTGAAGTCCCTGTTCAAGCGGGACATTCGCGCTTACTGACGGGATCGGCAGCACGGTGGACGGTCACGCCCGGTAGTAGCAATCCAGCTCCCCTATTTCGGCACTGAAACAGCGATGGCCGGTACTTTCTACTTCAACGGTTTGCTGCAATAGCAACAACAGTTGCCATGTGCCGATGATCGGCCGCACACTGTCGACATGACTTCAAAGACTGTTCATCACACCCAGGCCGACGTGATCATCGTCGGCGGCGGCGTCGCCGGCCTCAGTGCTGCCGTGGCTCTCGGTCGCTCTCGACGCTCGGTCGTGCTCGTCGACGCCGGTGACCCTCGCAATGCGCCTGCGGCACATTCGCACAACTACCTCACTCGCGATGGCGAGTCGCCTCTCGAGTTGATTCGGCTCGGCCGTGACGAAGCACGTCACTACGGCGCGAACATCATCGAGGGCACCGCACAGTCGGCGACCCGAACCGAATCGGGCTTCGAGGTGACATCGGCCGACGGCTCCGTCGTGCGCGGCCGCCGTCTGTTGGTCACCACCGGCCTCACCGATGTCATTCCGGACATCCCCGGCCTCGCCGATCGGTGGGGCCGCGATGTACTGCACTGCCCGTACTGCCACGGCTGGGAAGTTCGGGATCAGGCGATCGGGATAATCGGCGGCGCCATGTCCGGACACCAAGCTCAGATGTGGCGACAGCTCACCGAGAACGTCACTGTATTCACCTACACCGCAACGGAACCGAGCCCGGACGAGCTGACACGAATGCGCGCCCGCGGGATCGCGATCGTCGAAGAGGAGATCACGCGAGTCGACGTCGAGAACGATGCCATCGTCGGCGTCACGTTGGCGAACGGCCGACAGGTTCGACTCGACGCGTTGGTGGTGGGACCGAACTTCACCTCGCGCTCCGACATCCTGGCCTCGCTGGGGATAGGTACCACAGAGATGGTGATGAACGACCACGTTCTCGGTACCTACATCGAGGCCGACCCCGTCGGTGCCACCTCGGTGCCCGGCGTGTGGGTGGCCGGCAACGTCTCTGCGCCGATGGACACGGTGGTCGCAGCAGCGGCAGCAGGAGTGAAAGCCGGAGCCGCAATCAACGGTGACCTGATCGAGGAAGACGTCCGCGTCGCCGTCGGCTTACCAGCGCGGTTGCCGAAGTAAACCCAGTTCTGTCACCGGATTCACCGGCAGAAGACGTATATTCACCGGTGAAGGCGTAGATCAAGAAGCGGTCGCACGCCGCGAGCGACAAGGAAGTGGGTCCTTCGATGAACACGAAGGTCGCTGCCCCCTTCGTCGTGCAGTCGAAACGACCCCTGGGCCTGGCCGCCGTGGTCGCCGTCGCGGCAACGTGCTTCGTTCTCGGCGATGACGACGTGCGAGCGGGAGTGCTGGCCACCGTCGCCGTCGGATCGGTGCTCGCCATCTGTGCCGCCATTCGCCGATACCGTCCCGACGATTCCCGTTGCTGGTGGGCATTGCTCGGAGCCTCGGTGCTGTTCATCTTCGGCGTCTCACTCCGCAGCGATCCCAGCACGCTGACCCATTCTCTGACCTTGTTGCCCGACCTTTTCACGCTTGCCGGGTACGCACTCGTCGGCTACGCACTGTCGCGGTGGATCCGAGATCGCGAGTCCATCGACGACATAACACCACTGGTCGATGCAGGCCTGATCTTCCTCGGCACCCTGTTTCTGTCGTGGTTGCTGTTCATCTCGCCGGCCCTCGAGTCCTCTCACTCGTCCGCATCGACAGTGATCAACGGCGTGTATCCAGCGATCGACGCGGCGCTGATCACGCTGACCACGTATCTGTTGTTCTCGTCCAAACCCCGGACGGCTGCGCTGGGGTGGGCGCTCCTCGCCCTGATCGCGACGCTCGTCGGCGACGTCTCCTACGCCTTCGCTGCATCGACCGAAGGCGCGCCGTCCTCGGGGTTGCTCGACGGCATCTACCTGTTCTCGTACCTCGCGCTGGCGATGGCAGCGCTCGACCCCTCGATGCGCACCGTCTCTCAGCGGCAGGCTCCGGCGCCTGCCCACAGCAACCGCCGAGTCGTGTTCGTGGTGACGCTGCTGGTCATGTGCGCCACCGTGCCACTGTTGGGCTCGGCAGCATCCACCGGAGACCTCGTCGTTCGATCACTGTTGCTCGCGTCGATCCTGGTCGGCGCATTCCTGCGCGACGAACGCGCGCTCACCAGAGTCCAGTTCGGCAAGGAGCACGCCAAATACCTCGCGGCCCACGACCTGTTGACGGGTCTACCCAATCGCACGATGCTGGACGAGGAATACGCCCGTCTCGAGCGCTCGCACGGTCCCGGACGCACCTGCATCCTGTTCGTCGACCTCGACAATTTCAAGATGGTCAACGACTCGTACGGCCACCGCGTCGGTGACGAACTGATCGTCGCTGCCGCCCGACGTATCCGTGCTGCCGTCGGTGCGGCCGACGCCGTCGTTCGCTACGCGGGCGACGAATTCGTCGTCCTGACCCGGCGCGATCGTCTCGGCGCGCAAGGGTTGGCCCGTCGCATCATCGACCGAATGAACGAGCCGTTTCCGCTCAGCGCTGCGATGGCCTACGTCACGGCATCGGTCGGCATCGCCGACGCAGACCGATTGCACGACGCCATCCGCGAAGCCGATACCGCGATGTATCACGCGAAGTCCCTCGGCGCGGCGCGCTATGCGTTCTTCGACGAATCCTTGCGCGCACGAGCCACTTCGGCGATCGAGACCGCCACCGCGCTGCGCGGTGCGATCAGACGCGGCGAGCTCGAGGTGTACTACCAGCCGATCGTCGAAACCGCGTCGCGCACCACCGTCGTCTACGTGTTCTTCCCGGGGAGGTTGTGGACGGTGAGTCGCTCGATGGGTGACTTACCGCCGATGCCTGTGTGGGGTCGGTGGTGATTGTAGTGATGGAT
>NZ_JBITUQ010000039.1:0-26288 GCF_044542515.1 Rhodococcus sp. NPDC078407
AGCGCTCATAGGATGCGGTCGAACGTGGGCATAAGAACTTGGAGTTGCAGTGCAGGAGACTTCTGACATCGTGCAGCCGACTTCTGAAACTGACAACATTCTTCGCGACTCGGGTGCGCAGGCATGGCTCGGCGAAGCACCCCCGGACACCGCGGGTCTGGAGGTTCTGCCGGTGCGTCAGCATGCACGGTCGTGGCACAGTTACGCCGAACCGCAGCCGTCGTCGATCGCGTTCGTGCTCTACACCTCCGGCACCACCGGACCGCCGAAAGGTGTCCTGATCTCTCGCCGCGCCATCGAGGCCGGTCTCGATGCGTTGGCGGAGGCATGGAGCTGGACGTGGAAAGACACTCTCGTGCACGGACTTCCGCTGTTCCACGTGCACGGATTGATCCTCGGCATGCTCGGCCCGCTTCGGGTGGGCAGCCCAATGATTCACACCGGCAAGCCGACGCCGGAGCTTTACGCAGCAGCGCGCGGATCCATGTACTTCGGGGTGCCGACGGTGTGGTCGCGCATCGCCGCCGACGAGGATTCGGCCCGCGCACTGTCGCATGCCCGACTGCTGGTCTCCGGCAGTGCGCCGCTGCCCGTTCCGGTGTTCGAGAAGCTGCGCGAACTCACCGGTCAGGCACCGGTCGAGCGGTACGGCATGAGCGAAACACTGATCACCATCAGCACCCGCGCCGACGGCGAGCGTCGGCCGGGCTCGGTGGGACTGCCGATCGCAGGTGTCGAAACCCGGCTGCGCGGTGAGCACGGTGAGATGCTGCCGCACGACGGCGAATCCATCGGTGCCCTGCAGCTCCGCTGCCCCATGATGTTCGACGGTTACCTCGACAATCCCGAGGCCACTGCAAAGACCTTCACCGAGGACGGCTGGTTCGACA
Organism: Rhodococcus sp. NPDC078407; assembly: GCF_044542515.1. Classification (NCBI taxonomy): domain Bacteria; kingdom Bacillati; phylum Actinomycetota; class Actinomycetes; order Mycobacteriales; family Nocardiaceae; genus Rhodococcus; species Rhodococcus sp. NPDC078407. The sequence continues at coordinate 891 of NZ_JBITUQ010000039.1, forward strand.
CCGGAGACGTCGCCGTCATCGAGCCCGACGGCTTCCATCGCATCGTCGGACGTGCGTCGACCGACTTGATCAAAACCGGCGGCTACCGCGTCGGCGCGGGGGAGATCGAGACCGTGCTGCTCGGCCATCCGAGCGTCGACGAGGTCGCTGTGGTCGGCCTACCCGACGACGATCTGGGCCAGCGAATCGTGGCGTTCGTCGTCGGAACGGACGTCGAGGATCGGGTGCTCATCGATCTGGTGGCCGCCGAGCTGTCGATTCACAAGCGTCCGCGCGAGATTCGCGTCGTCGACTCACTCCCGCGTAACGCGATGGGGAAGGTGCAGAAGAAGCTGCTCGGCTGACCTCGGCTTGACGGCATAGGTTAGGCATGCCTACTGTTCTGGCTCATGACCGCACCTGCCCCGGAACTCACCCCCTACGTCGACGCCTTCACAATCGATGCGGCGACGCGTCGTGAATTCCTCATCGGCAGTGTCGCCCTCGCGGCCCTGATTGCCGGATGCGGCAGCAATGAGGAACAGCCCACGGACGACGGGGCAGGCGATGGCTATCCCCGCACGATCGTCGACGATGCCGGTGAGTCCGTCGTGATCGACCGTCGACCCCAGCGGGTGGCCTGTGTGGCCAACCTGTGGGATCTCGACACGGTGCTCGCGCTCGGTGTCGTGCCCGTGCAGTTCGGGGTGCGGGCGGGCTTCGCCGACATGATCGGCGCTCCGGACCGGTCGTGGCAGTGGCACGAGAACGCGCTGACCGAACTCGGCGGGACCAGTGAACGGATCTCCCTCGGCGAGTCGATCGACGTCGAGCGCATCGCTGCCGCCGAACCGGATCTCATCATCGGAGACGACGGAGTGGCCGATTCTCGTTCCCAGCTCGAATCGCTGGCCCCGGTGGTCCAGATCGCGTACTTCGATTGGCGTCGCAACCTGCAGATGATCGGCGACGCACTCGACCGGCGAGACCGCGCCGACGAGCTCATCGTCGAGACCGAGGCGAAGATGTCTGCCGCGCTCGACGGGCTCGACGTCGGCGGTGCCACGGTCGGCTTGATCGCCGCCTACGACACGTCGATGTTCTACGGGCTCGGTCACGAGTCGATCCCCGCCGTGGATCTGTTCCAGCGGGCCGGGTTCGCCACGGTGGCTGCTCTGTCCGACGGAGCGACCGCCGACGCACCGCGCCCGGAGTTCTCCGCCGAGAACGCCGACATTCTTGCCGATGCCGACGTGCTCGTCGTGTTCGACTTCGGCTCGGCGGGAATCGTCGATACCGGCTTGTTCACGTCGCTGCCGAGCGTGAAAGCCGGCAGGGTAGTAGTGCTCGAGCAAGGCGAAGTGGCACAGGGCTTCTCGACGTTGAGTCCGCTCAATCTCGACATCTGTATCGATGTGGTTCGCCGCGCAGCCGAACTTCTCTGATTGCATGCCGAGGGGATTGTTGTGGGATGACCCACGGTCGACGCCGTCGTCAGCGAGAGTGGGAGACGGCGGCTAAGTTCGAGGAATGACCACACTCGATGGCGCACGCATTCTCGTATTCGGTGCCAGTGGCGGTCTCGGCGGTCCCATCGTCGAGCAGCTCGCGAAAGCCGGTGCCCGCTTGACGGTGAGCGGTCGGAGCATCGAGTCGGACCATCACACGGCCAATGCCGATCTGACCCTGCCGGATTCGGCTCGCTCGGTGGTCGCGAAGGCCGTCGAACACCACGGCGGACTGGACGGGATCGTCATCGCCGCGGGTGTGGTGGCGTTCGGGCCCGTGACCGATGTGGACGACGACACCGTCGACGAACTGTTGCTGCTCAACTACCTTGCGCCGCTGCGAGTTCTGCGAGAGGCGCTGACAACCCTGGACCAGGGCGGGTTCGTGCTCAACATCAGTGCCGTCGTGGCCGACAAGCCGATGCCGAACATGGGGGCGTATTCGGCGAGCAAGGCCGCGGTCACTGCACTGCTGAAAAGCGTTCGTACAGAAGCTCGTAAGTCGAAGATCAGGATCGTCGACGTACGTCCACCGCATACCGAGACGGGACTGGCCACGCGTCCGATCTCCGGCGAGGCACCGAAGTTGCCGACGGGTCTGACTCCCGAATCCGTCGCGGCACGGATCGTCGCTGCGATCACCGACGACGAAACCGATGTCGGCGCGGACCAGTTCTCGTAGGCGAAAGATTCCTAGGCTATTGTCGGCATCGTGACCGAAACACATGTGACCGACGCGGGCAGAAGGCTCGTGCGTCGTCGCACCATCGATTTCGGTCTCGTCTGCACTTCTTCCTGTTCGTAACTGTCGATCGAACCCATCCCCGACGAGCATTTCCTGCTCCTCGGGCAGTTCCGGCAACCCTCGAAACGAACAGGACCTTCCATGACCACATCTGTTTCCCATCTCGGCGGCGTCATCGCTGCCACCGACGACGCAGTGCAGGCCGACCCCAAGAATGCCCAGGCGGTATTCCGGGCCTCGGCCACCGCGCACGACGCCGTCGCCAGCACCATCACTCTCGGTAAGTTCAGCGTCGAGGTCGACGAGCCACCGGCCCTCGGCGGCGCCAACACGGCCGCCAACCCGGTCGAGTACTACCTGGCGTCGCTGCTGTCCTGCCAGGTGGTCACGTACCGCGTCTGGGCCGAGAAGCTCGGTATCGTCGTCGACGACGTCAAGGCCAAGGCCGAGGGTGATCTCGACGTGCGCGGGTTCTTCGGTTTCGACGACGAAGTGCGTCCCGGATTCGGCGAGGTGCGGGTCGTCGTCACGGTCACCGGCCCGGAGACCCGGGAACGGTACGAGGAACTACAGCAGGCCGTCGATGATCACTGCCCTGTGCTGGACCTGACGCGCAACCCCACCCCGGTCCACACCGTTCTCGAAATCGGCTGACGCCGTGAGCGAGCGGACATTCGGCCTGCGTACCAGAGCAATTCACGCCGGAGCGAGGCCTGATCCTTCCACCGGATCGCGTGCCGTGCCGATCTACCAGACGGCGAGCTACGTGTTCGAGAATTCGGCGGACGCAGGCGATCTGTTCGCTCTGCAAAAATACGGGAACGTCTACAGCCGTATCGGAAACCCGACCGTCGCCGCCTTCGAGGAGCGCATCGCGAGTCTCGAAGGCGGCATCGGGGCGGTCGCGTTCGCCAGCGGGTTGGCGGCCGAGTTCGCTGTGTTCGCCGCCCTCGCCGGCACCGGGGACCACATTGTCGCGGCGGCCGGCCTCTACGGCGGTACGGTGACGCAACTCGACGTCACACTCCGGCGTTTCGGTGTGGACACGACGTTCGTGCCGGGTACCAATCCGGCGGATTACGCAGCAGCAGTGACGGATTCGACCAAGCTGATCTACGCCGAGGTCATCGGTAATCCGTCCGGCGAGATCGCCGATCTCGAGGGCCTTGCGGACGTGGCGCATGAGCACGGAATTCCGTTGGTGGTCGACGCAACCATGGCCACGCCGTGGCTGAGCCGACCCATCGAGTTCGGTGCCGACATCGTGATCCACTCGGCTACCAAGTTTCTCGGCGGGCATGGATCGACGCTGGGCGGCGTGGTGGTCGAATCCGGTCGATTCGACTGGGGCTCGGGCAAATTCCCGCAGATGACCGAGCCGGTGGCATCGTATGGGGGCCTGTCGTGGTGGGGAAACTTCGGCGAGTACGGCTTTCTGACCAAGTTGCGCAGCGAGCAACTGCGCGATATCGGCGGTGCGTTGGCACCGCAATCGGCTTTCACCTTGATTCAAGGTGTCGAGACGCTGCCGCAGCGCATGGACGCTCACGTTGCCAATGCTCGCGTCGTCGCCGAGTGGCTCGAACAGGATCCGCGGATCGACTACGTGAGATGGGCCGGTCTGCCCGGCCATTCACACCACGAGCGATCCCAGAAATATCTGCCCGCCGGTCCTGGTGCGGTGTTCGCCTTCGGCATCGTAGGTGGTCGGGACGCCGGCCGGACATTCGTCGAGAGTGTCCAGATTGCCAGCCACGTCGCCAACATCGGTGATGTGCGCACCCTGGTGATCCATCCGGCCAGCACCACCCACCGCCAACTCAGCGATGATCAGTTGGGCGGCGCGGGGGTGGGGCCGGAACTGATTCGGATCAGTGTCGGCCTCGAAGACATCGACGACATTCTCTGGGACCTGGATCAGGCATTGTCGCTGGCAACAGGAAAGGCGGGGTCATGAGCGAACGTACCTGGCAGGGGCCCTCCGCTCAGGAACGCCAGCGCATCATGCGAGAGACCACGACGGTCGCGATCGTCGGTGCGTCCAAGAACCCCTCGCGGGCATCGTATTTCGTCAACCGCTACCTGTCGTCGACGAGCAACTACGAGATCTTCCTGGTCAATCCGACCATCACCGACATCGAGGGAACAACCGTCTATCCGACGCTTGCAGACCTGCCGAAGGCCCCGGACCTTGTCGACGTATTTCGCAAGTACGACGACCTTCCCAAGGTGCTCGCGGAAACCATTGCGGTGCAGGCCAAGACGATCTGGCTTCAGCTGGGGCTGTGGCACGAGCAGGTGGCCCGCGACGCCGAAGCAGCTGGATTGAACGTCGTCATGGATCGGTGCCTCAAGATCGAACACGCGCGATTCAACGGCGGGCTGCATCTGGCCGGATTCGATACGGGAGTGATCGATTCGCGTCGTACCCGCGGTTAGCGGTTCATGCTTTCAAGAGACGGCCGCTGATCACAGTTGCCAACGCGCGTGGGGCCAAACGCACACTGCCGGCACTGAACTTGTTGGACAGGCCGGACACGACGCTCGCGGGAGTACGGCGAGAATCCAACGCGCGCAGGGCCGTCGAGACAACCTGCTCGGAGGTCTGGAAATTGCCTACCGCAGCGTCGCCGGTTCCGAGGACGTCGAAGAATTCGGTGCGCGTCGGGCCGGGGGAGAGGGCGAGGATCTTCAGCGGTGAGCGGCGGTGCTCGTAGGCGAGCGCCTCGGTGAAGTTCAACACGAACGCTTTGGTCGCCCCGTACACGGCCATGTTCGGTGTGGGTTGGTACGCGGCAGTACTCGCGATGTTGATCAGTGCGCCGGTCAGGTTCGGTAGAAATGCGTGTGTGAGGTCTACCAGGGCGCTGACGTTCAGTGCGATCTCAGCGGCGATGCGCGCGGAATCCTCGTCGGTGAACTTTCCGTGCGTTCCGAAGCCGGCATTGTTGACGAGGCTCGTGGGGGTAATTCCCTTGTTCGCTAGCGTGTTTCGTAGAGATCTGCCGACGCCGGGGACGCCCAGATCCATCGCCACCGCGGTGGCCGTGACGCCGTACTCGGTCTCGATCCTCGTTGCGAGGGTGTTCAGCCGATCGGCGCGCCGCGCCACGAGGACGACGTTCTCGCCGCGTGCTGCGAATCGGGTGGCGAATTCCTCGCCGAGGCCTGAGCTTGCTCCGGTGATGAGCACTGTGGAAGTCATGGGTTCCAATGTAGGCAGTGTCGATGTACTGGGTCTGTCGGGGACGCGGCATCGATCCGATGTGCCGCCTTCTTCCCGACTAAGTTGGATTGCATGAGCGAATACGACCTGCAACGCTTCGTCGACGCCCAAGACCCGGTGTGGAACGCGGTGACGCGTGAGTTGAAGGCGGGGCGGAAGCAGACACACTGGATGTGGTTCGTGTTTCCGCAGTTGGCCGGGCTGGGACGCAGCGCCACCGCTCAGCATTTCGGCATTGCGGATATGACCGAGGCAGAGCTGTACTTGTCGCACGAAGTGCTGGGACCGCGACTGACGAAGGCGTCTCGGCTGGTAACCGCTGTCGAGGGGCGGACGGTCGACGAGATTTTCGGCTATCCGGACAATCTGAAGTTGCATTCGTCGATGACACTTTTCGCCGAAGCCGCCCATGGTCCGTCCGCGTTCGGCGACGTATTGCAAAAATACTTCGCCGGTGAATTCGATGGTCGGACACTCGACTTGCTGGACGAGCGATACCGCTAGCATCGCACCCATGACCACTCCACTCGCCGGATCCATTGCCTTCGTCCACGCCAGCTGGCACCTGGACATCGTCGACCGAGCGCGTGTGGGATTCGCCGCTGAACTCGAGCAGCTCGGAAACGACGCAACGGTCGACGTCTTCGAGGTGCCCGGCGCGTTCGAGATTCCGCTCCACGCGCAGCGGCTCGCCAGAACCGGAAAGTACGCAGCGATCGTTGCCGCCGCACTGGTCGTCGACGGCGGAATCTATCGACACGACTTCGTCGAAACGGCCGTCATCGACGGACTGATGCGAGTGCAGCTCGACACCGATGTCCCGGTGTTCTCGGTGGTGCTCACCCCACACCATTTCCACGAACACGCCGACCACACCGAGTTCTTCACCGCGCACTTGGAGAAAAAGGGTGCCGAGGCGGCGCGGGCTGTCGTCAAAACCCTGACGTCGTTGGGGACCATCGGCTGACGGCAGGGTCGGAGACCAGCGAATTCGAGTTGTGGGAGATATCCCCAGCGACCTACTGCTGACTTACAAACTGCCGCTCGACGACAGGCGCACCCGCAGGGTCGCACAGTTGCAGCGTCGAGACGGGATTGGAAGGTCCTTTGTCACCAGGGAACCGTCGTGGCGGGTCGTCAGTCGTGATGTGGGGCGAAGTGATTTGACCGTTAACACATGCCACCGACAGGTTTTGATTCACGAATCTTCCTGCACAGCAATAGTTTTCGATTCAACAATGGTTGCCAGTCGAACGCATGTTCGATACGCTTGCACCTATGACGACGGAGATCTGGCAACTGAGCGAGAGCGAACTGCTCGCCGACGCTGCCGCGGTCTCCCATGACATTCAGTTGTTGGAAGCTCGGCGGATTGCTTTGGTCGCCGAGATCGACATCCGCGTCTCCCGGGAGAAGCTCGGCTTCCCCGGCCCCGCAGGCTGGCTCACCTCCACCACCCTGCTCACACCGAGCAAAGCGCACAAAGTCGTGGCCCTGGCCCGCGGACTGAAGAACTTCCCCGACATCGCCGACGCCGTCAACACCGGCAGCATCTCCGTCGACCACGCCGCCCTGATCCTCGACTTCGCCGAAACGCCACCGAAAGAACTCCCCCAACAAGGCCAAGACGACGCCAGAGCGGCACTGTTGACGTCCGCGACCGGACCCGAAGCCCGCACCGGACCACTACGCGCAGCGATCACCCGCCTCCACGACACCTTCGGAGGCAAAACCCCACCCGCCGAGGACACCGACCGCAACGAACTCTTCGCCTCCACCACCCTCAACGGACGCCTGGTAGCGAAGATGGATTTCGACGCCGTCACCGGCGAAAAACTACTCACCGCACTCTCCCCGCTCACCGCACCCCGCCCCGCAGCTGACGGCACCCCCGACGACCGCAGTCCCGCCAGACGGCGCGCCGATGCTTTCGGGCACATCCTCGACCGCTACCTCGCTATGAGCGATCGCCCCACCGAAGGTGGGGAGAAACCACACATCAACCTGCACATTCGGTTGCAGGACCTCCAGAGCCTGGGCGGTCAGAACAGTGACGACATCACCGACGACGAAACCACCCGCGCTGCAGCACAATCCAACAACGCCGCCGAAGGGGACGCAGTCGAGAACGACACCGCCACCGGACCCGGCAACCAGGCCCGTTCAGCGACCGCGGACCGTGGCGCGTATCGCGACTTGTTCGGCGACGGCTCCAGCGTCGGCTGGCTGCCCTGGATGGGGCCGCTCTCCCGCAACACCTCCCGTCAACTGGCCTGCGACTGCCTTTTGACCGCCATCGTCATGGACGAGAACGGCAACCCCCTCAACCTCGCTCGCACCGCCCGCACCGTCACCGCGAAACAGAAACGCGCCCTCACCGCCCGCGATCACGGGTGTGCATTCCCCGGCTGCGGGAAACCCGCCGCTTGGACCGAAGGGCACCATATTCGGCACTGGACCGACGGCGGACCGACCGACATGAACAACCTGGTTCTGCTCTGCGGATTCCACCACCGCCTGATCCATCATTCGGATTGGGAAGTGTTCATCGGCACCGATCAACACCCCTGGTTCGTACCCCCGGCATCCGTGGACCCCACCCGGCAACCGAGACGATCCCACGCCCGAGCCGGCCCCCACATCGCGTAAGCCCCGCACTCGAACCGCACCAAAACAAGCCAGCCCCGCACCGAGAACACGGTGCGGGGCTGGAAGAGGTTGCCAGTAAACCTGTTACGAGAAGGGAGCGGTCAGTCGTTGGCGTGCAACGCTGCGTTCAGTTCGACGCCCGTGCCCTTCCACGGGACTACCTCGACCGCACCCGAGAGTGAGTTGCGGCGGAACAGCAGGTTGGACTTTCCGGTCAGCGTCGCCGCCTTGACCACAGTGCCGTCCGGTCCACTGACCTTCGTGCCCGCGGTGATGTACAGCCCCGCCTCGACGACGCAGTCGTCACCGAGCGAGATGCCGAGCCCGGAGTTGGCACCCAGCAGGCAGCTCTTACCGACGGAGATGACGTTCTTGCCGCCACCGGAGAGCGTGCCCATGATCGACGCGCCGCCGCCCACGTCGGAACCGTCGCCCACGACGACGCCTGCGGAGATTCTGCCCTCGACCATCGAGTTGCCGAGCGTTCCTGCGTTGAAGTTGACGAAGCCCTCGTGCATGACGGTCGTCCCGCTGGCCAGGTGCGCGCCCAGACGAACGCGATCGGCGTCGGCGATACGAACGCCGGTGGGGACGACGTAATCGACCAGGCGCGGGAACTTGTCGACGCCGTAGACGGTGACCGGACCGCGGGCACGAAGTTTCGCGCGCACCGTCTCGAAGCCCTCGACCGCTGCAGGCCCGAAGTTGGTCCACACCACGTTGGCGAGCAGACCGAACAGGCCGTCGAGGTTCTGGCCGTGCGGCTCGACCAATCGGTGCGACAGCAGATGCAGACGCAGATACGCATCGTGCGCGTCGACCGGGGCGTCGTCGAGCGAGGCGATGCTGGTGCGTACCGCGACCACCTCTACGCCGCGCGCCTCGTCCGGTCCGACGAGAGCAGCCAAGTGCTCCGGGATGTCCGACCCCTCGAGCCGAATGGTGCCGGATTCGAATCCCGACCCGAGCTCGGGGCTCGGAAACCAGGTGTCCAGAACGACACCCGACGTCGTGATGTTGGCAAGACCGATTGCTGATGCTCCCTGTGCGCTCACGGCAGGAAGGATACGCGGTGGGTCCCGCGAGGTGGTTCGCCCGTCAGCACAGGTGCAGGGACTGTTTCGTGGATGCGATCCTGACGCCCAGTCGGTTCGTTACCGATTCGACTGTCGAGTGTGATCGCATCGGGATGCGGGCGGACGGTCGAGCACCGAGCAAGCTGACAGAGTGTCACCGGTGACCACCCGAGCCGGCTCGCGCAGCCGTGGCCCAACCGCAGCAATAGCCGAGGGTTTCTCGTTCACCGGATTGGTCATGGCCACGGCCGCGACGATCGTCCTCGGAATCGCGTTGGGTTTGGTTGTCGTAGGGCCGTGGTAGACATGCCCATCGGTTGACAGGGGGTCGCCGAGTCTGGGGGGACGTCATGAGTTCTAGCTGGTCCACACGTACGCGTTCGGCAGTGACGGTGATCGCTGCGGCGCTGATGGCCGTGAGCAGTGCCGTCGTCGGTTCGGGTACCGCCGCTGCCGATCCGAACTGCCTCGGAGCCGGCGGTTCTTCGGCCGTGGTCGCGCGGATCCCCGGGTCAGCGCTGGAAGGCCTGGCCGTCGACGGATCGGGACGCGCCTACGTCACAGATATCGTCTCCGGTCGGGTGTACCGCATCGATGCGCCGGGCCGGCCCGCGTACCCCATCGCGAAAGTCCCGAGCGGCGGCGGCGGAGCACTTGCTTGGATGCCCGACGGCACCTTGCTGGTCGGCTACGGAGCCGACCCCCGCGTCTTCGTCGGAGACTTCGTCAAGGCCGCGGGCATCGTGCGCCTCGACGTCGACACATTGGCCGTCACACCGTTCGCGAAGGGTTTGAGCGCTGCCAACGGACTCGCCGTTGCTGCCGACGGAACGGTGTACGCCACCAACGACTTCGGTTCGCTCATCGGTCGAATCGGTCCCGATGGATCCGTCGACCCGGCATGGGCGCGCTTTCCGAGCGCGAACGGCGCGGTTCTCGATGCGGCCGACCAGTATCTCTACGTGTCGCGAACCTTCCGAAACCCAGGGGTCAGTCGAATTCCGATCGCCAACCCGTCGGCACCGGAAAGCCTGCTCGACCTGTCGGGGCTGGGCTCGTTCGCAGCCCCGGACGGTCTGACGCTCGATGACGCCGGACGCCCCGTGGTCCCGCTCAATGCCGGCGGATCCGTCGTTCGCATCGACGCGCCGGGGGCCACGTGCGTGATCGGCACCGGTACTCGGCTGACGAGTGTTGTCGTCTATGGGCGCTCCCAGCAGGGTTTTTCCAGCGGAAGATTGTTCGGCGCAGGCTTCGACGGCGTGGTCCGCGAGATTCCGGGGCCCGAAGCCTAGGGTTGTCGCCGTGACGCTCGAACTGCATGCCGACCCGATAGACCTCACTGCTGCGCTCGTGGACATCCCCAGTGTCAGTGAGGACGAATCGCGCATCGCCGACGAGGTCGAGCAGGCGCTGCGAGAACAGACCACCGGCTTCGAGATCATCCGAAGCGGCAACGCCGTGCTGGCCAGAACCAATCGCGGGCTGGGGTCGCGGGTGATGCTTGCCGGTCACCTCGACACGGTTCCGATTGCAGACAACGTGCCGTCGAGGCGCGAACACGACAGTGCCGAGGGCGACATCCTGCACGGGTGCGGAACCGTCGACATGAAGTCGGGCGACGCGGTGTTCCTGCACCTCGCCGCCACGATCGAGAACCCCGCCCACGATCTGACTCTGGTGTTCTACGACTGCGAGGAGATCGCGGCCGCGCGCAACGGGCTGGGCCGCATCGAACGGGAACTGCCCGAGTGGCTCGAGGCAGACGTCGCCATCCTCGGCGAACCGTCCGGCGGTTTCATCGAGGCCGGTTGCCAGGGGACGCTGCGCGTGCGGCTGACGGCGTCGGGCACCCGAGCGCACAGTGCTCGTTCCTGGTTGGGAGACAACGCGATTCACAAGTTCGGTGCGGCACTCAACCGCCTCGCTGCGTATCGGGCTCGCACCGTCGATATCGACGGCTGTGTGTATCGCGAAGGGCTGCAAGCGGTCCGGATCTCCGGCGGAGTCGCCGGCAACGTCGTTCCCGACGCGGCCGAACTCGACGTCAACTTTCGCTTCGCGCCGGACCGCAGTGTCGACGAGGCCGTCGAACATGTTCGTGAGGTGGTCGAGGGGCTCGATCTCGGCTTCGAGGTCACCGACTCGTCACCGGGGGCGCTTCCCGGGTTGAACAAGCCTGCCGCTGCGGCGTTGATCGAGGCCGCGGGCGGGCAGTTCCGGGCCAAGTACGGCTGGACGGACGTCTCCCGGTTCTCGGCCCTCGGCATTCCGGCGGTCAACTACGGCCCCGGCGATCCCAACCTCGCCCACAAGCGGGACGAGCGGGTACCCGTCGAGCAGATCACCCACGTCACGCAGGTTCTCCGGGGCTACCTCTCTGCCGGATAGCCTGAACGCCATGAACAGCGACGAGAACCACAGCACCGAGAAGTCGGCCAAGCACAAGGGATCCGTCGTACTGCGGCGTGGCCGAAACACCGAGACGTCCACCTCGGATCAACGCCTGCTCGACGAGCGAGGGCCAGGGAACTGGATTCACTCCGATACCTGGCGGGTGCTGCGCATCCAGAGCGAATTCGTCGAGGGATTCGGCGCGCTCGCAGAGGTGCCGAAAGCGGTGACGGTGTTCGGCTCGGCCCGCACCCCGGTCGACCATCCCGAGTACGCGCGAGCCAGAGAGCTCGGAGCAGCACTGGCGAACGAGGGCTTCGCCGTCATCACCGGCGGCGGGCCCGGCGTGATGGAAGGTGCCAACCGAGGTGCGAGCGAGGCCGGCGGCTACTCGATCGGACTGGGCATCGAGTTGCCGTTCGAGCAGGGACTGAACGAGTGGGTCGATCTGGGCATCAACTTTCGATACTTCTTCGTTCGTAAGACCATGTTCGTCAAGTACTCCCAGGCGTTCGTATGCCTACCCGGCGGCTTCGGCACCCTCGACGAACTGTTCGAGGCCTTGACCCTGGTGCAGACCGCCAAGGTCACGAAGTTCCCGATCGTGTTGTTGGGCAGCGACTTCTGGTCGGGACTGCTCGACTGGATCAAGACGACCCTCGTGAAAGAAGGCAAGGTGTCCGAGAAGGACCTCGATCTCATCCACTGCACCGACAGCGTCGACGAGGCTGTCCGGATCGTCCGCGAGGCCCAACAGTGAGTAACTCGGCAACCGGGACGCAGTCGCTCAGCGTCTGCGTCTATTGCGCGTCGGGTCCCGTCGACGCCTCGTTCATCGAGCTGGCCGCGGAGGTCGGCACCGAGATCGGCCGACGAGGCTGGCAACTCGTCTCGGGGGGCGGCAACGTCTCGATGATGGGCGCGGTGGCTGCGGCGACGAGAGCAGCGGGCGGCAACACCGTCGGCGTCATCCCGAAAGCGCTCGTGCACCGTGAGGTCGCCGACGTCGACGCCGACGAGTTGATCGTCACGGACACCATGCGCGAGCGCAAGAAGATCATGGAGGATCGCGCCGACGCGTTCATCACGTTGCCCGGCGGTATCGGAACGCTCGAGGAACTCTTCGAGACGTGGACGGCCGGCTACCTGGGCATGCACAGCAAGCCGATGGTGATGCTCGATCCGTTCGGACATTTCGACGGCATGATGCAGTGGATCGACGGTCTGCGGGCAACCGGATTCGTCCAGCAGCGGGCGCTGGATGCCCTCGTCAGAACCACATCGGTCGATGAGGCGCTGAACGCCTGCGCGTCGTTGTGACAGGTCACCAACCGCGGCGGTCAAGCGAGATGCCCAAACTTGTTACTCTCAAGTAGGGTAAGAAATCTCACACCGTCTCAAAGGGGAGTTCATGGCTGTCGATGCCCGTCAGAAAATTGGAGTGAGCGACGTCGCAGTCGCGCTGCCGAAAATGGTGACGGAGGTGCCGAGCCTGCTCAAGGGCCTGGCGGGATTCACCCGTAAGCCCGACCACAAGGCGTCGATCGGCCAGATCTTCCAGGACGCAGCCGCCAAGCACAGCAGTCGGCCGTTCGTGCGGTTCGAGGGCGAATCCACCTCGTACAAGGACGCCAACGAGCTCGTCAACCGGTACGCGGCAGTGTTCGCCGACCACGGAGTCGAGCGCGGCGACGTCGTGGGCGTATTGAGCAAGAACCGCCCCGAGGCGTTGTTCGCCGCGCTCGCCGCCGTCAAGCTCGGTGCCACCGCGGGAATGCTGAACTACAACCAGCGCGGTGACGTGCTCGAGCACAGCCTCGGGATCCTCGAAGCCAAGGTCCTGGTGCTGGACGAGAACGCACAGGAAGCCCTCGATTCGCTGGACGCGGAGCCGAAGGTGGGAGCGGTGCTGCCACTGAAGAAGCTGACCGACCTCGCAGCATCGGCATCGACGGCCAACCCGAAGGTCACCGCGGAGATCCAGGCCAAGGAGAAGGCGTTCTACATCTTCACCTCGGGCACCACAGGCATGCCGAAAGCCAGTCTGATGAGCCACTTCCGCTGGCTCAAGTCGATGTCCGGTCTGGGCAACATGGGCGTCCGGTTGCGTAGCAACGACGTCATCTACTGCTGCCTGCCGCTCTACCACAACAACGCGTTGACGGTGACGCTGTCCTCGGTGCTCGCAGGCGGAGCGACCATGGCCATCGGCAAGCAGTTCTCGGTGAGCAATTTCTGGGACGACATCCGCGTCAACGAGGCCACTGCCTTCACCTACATCGGCGAGCTCTGCCGATACCTGCTCACGCAGCCGAAGAAGGACTCCGACCGCGACAACTCGGTCAAGCTGATCGTCGGCAACGGCCTGCGCCCGGAGATCTGGGAAGAGTTCACCGAGCGGTTCGGCATCTCCCGCGTCGCCGAGTTCTACGGTGCCAGCGAATGCAACATCGCGTTCATCAACGCGCTGAACATGAAGAAGACCGCAGGCATCTGCCCGCTTCCGTACGCCGTCGTGCAGTACGACGAGGAATCCGGCAAGGCCAAGCGTGGTCAGGACGGCAAGCTTCGCAAGGTCGGCAACGGGGAGATCGGACTGCTGCTGTCCAAGATCACCGACCGCGCCCCGTTCGACGGGTACTCCGACGACAAGGCCACCGAGAAGAAGATGGTGCGCGACGGCTTCAAGGACGGAGACGCCTGGTTCGACACCGGCGACCTGGTCCGTAAGCAGGGCTGGATGCACGTCGCGTTCGTCGATCGACTCGGTGACACCTTCCGCTGGAAGGGTGAGAACGTGGCCACCACGCAGGTCGAGGGTGCCCTCGGCGGACACTCGTCGGTCGATGGAGCCGTCGTCTACGGCGTCGACATCGACGGAACCGACGGCAAGGCCGGTATGGCTGCGATCACGTTGCGCGACGGCGAAACCTTCGACGGCAAGGCAGTCGCCGAGCATCTCTACGACAAGCTGCCCTCGTACGCGGTGCCGCTCTTCGTCCGCGTGGTCGAGAGCCTCGAGCAGACCTCGACGTTCAAGAGTCAGAAGGTGGCCCTGCGCAAGCTCGGTTACGAGGAAGACAACGAGAGCGAGCTGTACGTGCTGCGCGGCAAGTCCGGTGGCTACGAGAAGGCCTACGACGGGTATGTCGACGAGGTAGCCGCAGGCAAGGCTCCCAAGGGCTGAGCACTCGAAACGTGCGCGCGTGTCACTATTGATTTCATGAGCACCCTGTGCGGCAAAACGGTCGCCGACGACCGCGCTTTGGTGATGGCAATCGTCAATCGCACCCCCGATTCGTTCTACGACGGGGGTGCGAACTTCACCGACGATGCCGCCATGGCGTCGGTGCACCGGGCCGTCGCCGAGGGTGCCGACATGGTCGACATCGGCGGTGTCAAGGCCGGTCCGGGTGTCCTGGTCGACGCCGACGAGGAGATCCGACGCGTCGTCCCGTTCGTCGAGGCCATCCGCGGTGCCTATCCGGAGCTGCTGATCAGTGTGGACACCTGGCGCAGCGAAGTCGCCAGGCTGGCGTGCGGGGTGGGTGCGGATCTGATCAACGACACCTGGGCCGGGGCAGACCCCGAGTTGGTGCGCGTTGCGGCGGCCGAGGGGGTCGGCATCGTGTGTTCGCACACCGGTGGTGCCGTCCCGCGCACGCGGCCGTTCCGGGTTCGGTACGCCGATGTTGTCGCAGATGTGATCACGGAAGTCACCGCCGCCGCGGAAAATGCCGTCGCTGAGGGGGTGAAGAAGGATTCGATTTTGATCGATCCGACGCACGATTTCGGGAAAAACACCTATCACGGGCTCGAGTTGTTGCGGCGCGTGGACGATCTTGTAAACACCGGGTGGCCTGTGCTCATGGCGCTGAGCAACAAGGACTTCGTAGGCGAGACTCTAGGGGTAGAGCTCGTCGACCGGTTGGAGGGAACATTGGCAGCGACAGCATTGGCCGCAGCAGGCGGAGCCCGAATGTTCCGGGTGCACGAGGTTGCGCCGACCAGAAGAGTCGTGGACATGGTGGCAGCGATTCAGGGGCTCCGAACCCCGGCGCGGACGGTCAGGGGTCTGGCATGACACTTGCGGATCGAACGGACGTGACCAAGGCATGGTCCGAAACCAACAGCTGGGACACCCCCGGCTGGACCCTCGCCGAACTGGAAGCCGCAAAGGCGGGCCGGACGGTATCGGTGGTCCTGCCTGCGCTGAACGAGGAACAGACCGTTGCCGCGGTCATCGACACAATTCATCCGCTGCTCGGGGGTCTCGTCGACGAATTGATCGTGTTGGACTCCGGTTCGACGGACGACACGGCGGTCCGCGCGAGCGCAGCCGGCGCACGCGTCATCAGCCGAGAAGAAGCGGTGCCCGGGGTCGACCCGGTGCCGGGCAAGGGCGAGGTGCTGTGGCGATCGGTCGCGGCGTCGACCGGTGATCTCATCGCCTTCGTCGACTCCGATCTGATCAATCCCGATCCTGCGTTCGTACCCAAATTGCTCGGCCCGCTGCTGATGGGCGACGGCATCCACCTCGTCAAGGGGTACTACCGCCGTCCGCTGCGGGTCAGCGGAACCGAGGATGCCAACGGCGGTGGACGTGTCACCGAGCTCGTGGCCAGACCTCTGCTCGCTGCACTGCGGCCGGAATTGACCGGCGTCATTCAGCCGCTCGGCGGAGAATATGCGGGCACGCGTGAGTTGCTGTCGGCGGTGCCCTTCGCGCCCGGCTACGGAGTGGAGATCGGCCTGTTGCTCGACACGTACGACAGGCTGGGTCTGCAGGCAATCGGTCAGGTGAATCTCGGTGTGCGCAAGCACCGCAACCGTCCGTTGGTCGAGCTCGGCGCAATGAGCAGGCAGATCGTCGGGACGATGCTGAACCGCTGCGGCGTGGTGGATTCCGGTGCCGGTCTGATGCAATTCCGGGTCGACGGGGACTCGTTCGAGCCGTTTTCGACCGAGGTGTCGCTGATGGATCGTCCGGCGATGAATTCGCTGAAGTAGTCGTGTCGGGCGGGCGTGACAAGATCGTGGCATGTTGACGCTGCTGATCTATGTCGTCGTCATTGCCGTCGTCGCTGCGGCATTGTTCTTCGTGGCGTCGATCGTGTTCGGTCGCGGTGAGGAACTGGGCCCGTTGCCCGAGGGAACCACCGCGACCGTGCTGCCCGCGGAGGGCGTCACCGGGGCCGATGTGAACTCTCTGAAGTTCCAGCAGACTCTGCGGGGGTACAAGCCAAGCGAAGTCGATTGGGCACTCGAACGGCTCGCCGGCGAAATAGACATACTCCGGTCTCGGCTGACCGCTGCGGAGGCCGGTGCGCAGGTTTCTTTCGAGCCCTCT
Source organism: Rhodococcus sp. NPDC078407 (assembly GCF_044542515.1). Taxonomy (NCBI): domain Bacteria; kingdom Bacillati; phylum Actinomycetota; class Actinomycetes; order Mycobacteriales; family Nocardiaceae; genus Rhodococcus; species Rhodococcus sp. NPDC078407. Next base: position 17,818 of record NZ_JBITUQ010000039.1, read on the forward strand.
TTCGAGCCCTCTTCGAAGCCCTCTGTCGAGCACGAGCCGGGTGTGACCGAGCCGGGCGAGCGGTGAGTGCCGTAGCCGGACCGGACGGCAAGCTGCGCTGCCCGTGGGGTGCCACAGCCGATGCGCTGTATCGGAGCTACCACGACACCGAGTGGGGTCGCCCCCTGCACGGGCGCGATGAACTGTACGAGCGGCTCTGTCTCGAGGCGTTCCAGTCCGGTCTGGCGTGGATCACCATCCTGCGCAAACGTGAGAGCTTCCGCAGCGCGTTCGCGGGGTTCGACCCGGAACGAGTGGCGCGATTCGATGCCGCCGACATCGAACGGTTGATGAACGATGCGTCGATCGTGCGCAATCGCCTGAAGATCGATGCTGCGGTGAACAATGCTCGGGTCATCGTCGACTTACCGGACACCGACCTCGACACCCTGCTCTGGTCCTTTGCGCCCGAACCCCGGTCCACGCGCCTCGAGGACTTCTCGGACGTCCCCGCCTCGACCCCGGAGTCGACGGCTCTGGCCAAGGAGCTCAAGCGTCGGGGGCTCCGGTTCGTCGGTCCGACTACCGCGTACGCCTTGATGCAGGCCACCGGAATGGTCGACGATCACCTGTCGGGGTGTTGGGTGCAGGTCACGAATGCAGACTCCGTTTCCCGGTATCGAGGTCGATAGGGAAGAATAGGACCCAACACCCGTCGCCCCGCGACGAAACATATCTTTTAGGCCGAGGCGCCGTGCTGGTGGGCGCAGATCTGGAGGGAGCAGAGGATGGCGGCGATGAAGCCCCGGACTGGGGACGGTCCCCTCGAAGCAACCAAAGAGGGACGAGGAATCGTCATGCGTGTCCCGCTCGAGGGGGGCGGCCGGTTGGTCGTCGAGTTGACCCCCGATGAGGCCGCAGCACTCGGAGACGAACTGAAGGGTGTCACCGGCTGATAGTCACGTCGATCGATCGACGCTCAGCCCCGCTTGCCGTACCGGCAAGCGGGGCTTTGTGTTGTGTCGACGAAGGTTGTGTCGACAGAGGTGGTGGCGACAGAGGTTGTGGCGAGGCGCGTGCGTCCCGGTGTGAGAGAGGTGCTGGGTGCTGACCGATATTGTCGATCTCCTGTTGTGTCCGCAGTGCCGCGCGCGTGATGTCGAATCCGGCCTCGGCGTCGGGGACACGGATCGGACCCTGTTGTGCGACCGAGGGCATTCGTTCGACGTGGCGCGTCAGGGTTACGTCGGTTTGTCGACCGGAGCCGGCGGCAAGTTCACCGGTGACTCGGCGGAGATGATCGCCGCTCGCGATGCGTTCCTCGGGCAGGGTCACTTCGACCCGATCGCGGCCGCGGTCTCGGCTGCCGTCCCGTCGGACAGTGAGGTGGTGCTCGACGTCGGGGTGGGGATCGGGCACTATCTCGCGACTGTGCTCGACGCACGTCCCGGTGCTCGAGGCATCGGCGTCGACGTCTCCAAGTTCGCTGCCCGCCGCGCTGCACGATCACACGTTCGTCTCGGGTCCGTGGTCGCGGACATCTGGAGCGGCCTGCCGGTGCGATCGCACAGCGTGTCTGCGGTGACGTGTGTGTTCGCCCCGCGCAACGCCGGTGAGCTCGGACGAGTCCTGGTGCCCGACGGCGTGCTGGTGGTCGTGACACCCACGGAGCGTCACCAGCGGGAGCTGCGGGGTCCACTCGGTCTGATCGGCGTGGAGGAGAACAAGACCCGCAGGCTGGGTGAATCGCTGTCCGGGCAGTTCGAGCCGGTGGCAGAATTACCGCTCGAGTACTCGGTGACGCTCTCGCACAACGACATCGAGGCATTGGTCGGAATGGGGCCATCGACGCGACACGGCGACCCCGAGGCGCGGGCCGCCGCGTTGACACAACTACCCGACGCCATCACGGTCACCGTGTCGGTGATCGTGTCGACCTATCGCCGCCGCGCCAACGCTGCTTCGTAGACGGCAAGGGTCTGTTGGGCGATCGACGCCCACGAGAACTCGGCGACGGCGCGCTCTCGTCCGGCTTTGCCCATTGCCGCTGCGAGTGTGGCGTCGAGGGCGACCGCATTGACGGTGTCGGCCAGGTTCCGCTCGAAGGCGTCTGGCTCGTAGGAGTTGTAGTGCACCAGGCGTCCGGTGCGGCCGTCGTCGACCACCTCGGGAATGCCGCCGACATCCGATGCCACGACAGCCGTTTCGCAGGCCATTGCTTCGAGGTTGACGATGCCGAGCGGCTCGTACACCGACGGACACACGAATACGGCTGCCGCTGTGAGTATTTCGCGGATCTTGTCGGTGGGAAGCATGTCCTTGACCCAGAACACGCCACCGCGCTGTTCGGCGAGCAGCGCCACGGCGCGCTCGGTTTCCGCAGCGATCTCCGGAGTGTCGGGCGCGCCTGCACACAGGACGAGCTGAATCGATGGATCGAAGTGGTGGGCGGCTGCGATCAGGTGCCCGACACCTTTCTGTCGGGTGATGCGCCCGACGAAGGCAACGATCGGCTTGCTTCTGTCGACGCCGATCTCGTCGAGGGTTGTCGTGCCGTGATCTGCGAACCAACGTTCGGTGTCGATTCCGTTGCGCACCACGTGAACTCGGCTCTTGTCGAGGCGTGGATAGGCGTCGAGCACATCTTTGGCCATGCCCTCGCTGACCGCGATGACGGCGTCGGCGTATTCCACGGCGTTGCGCTCGGACCACGATGAGATGCGGTACCCGCCGCCGAGCTGCTCGGCCTTCCACGGCCGGCGCGGTTCCAGCGAATGCGCAGTGAGGATGTGGGGAACGTCGTACAGCTCGGCGGCGAGGTGGCCGGCGAGGCCGGTGTACCAGGTGTGCGAATGCACCACGTCTGCGCCCGCGGCCGCGTTCGCCATCCGCAGCTCCGTCGACAGCGTCGTCAGAGCAGCGTTGGCTCCGGCGAGTGCGGGGTCGGGGTCGTGCACCTGAGCGGTGTCGCGCGGCGCGCCCATACAGTGGATGTCCACGTCGCACAGCGACTTCAGCTGCGCAGTCAACTCGGTGACATGAACTCCTGCGCCACCGTAGATCTCCGGGGGATATTCCTTGGTCATCATTGCTACGCGCACGTGAACGAACCTACATTCCCCAGCAGTTGTGCGTGTACTGCTCGCACGGTTCTCTCGGTGCGGATAGGTTGAATGGGTGAGGACACAACCGCACGTACTAGGGATCGTGCTTGCCGGCGGTGAGGGTAAACGTCTTTACCCGATGACCGCGGACCGAGCCAAGCCGGCTGTTCCCTTCGGGGGCGCCTACCGACTCATCGACTTCGTGCTGAGCAATCTCGTCAACGCCGGTTACCTCCGGCTCTGCGTGCTCACCCAGTACAAGTCCCATTCACTGGACCGCCACATCTCGCAGACGTGGCGCTTGTCCGGGTTCGCCGGGGAGTACATCACTCCGGTTCCCGCACAGCAACGTCTCGGGCCCCGGTGGTACACCGGCAGTGCCGACGCCATCTTCCAGTCTTTGAACCTGGTGTACGACGAGGACCCCGAGTACATCGTGGTCTTCGGTGCCGACCACGTGTACCGCATGGATCCGGAGCAGATGGTGCAGCAGCACATCGACTCCGGTGCCGGCGTCACCGTCGCGGGAATCAGGGTTCCGCGTAGTGAGGCATTCGCCTTCGGGTGCATCGACTCCGACGAGAACGGCAAGATCACTCAGTTTCTCGAGAAGCCCGCACAGCCCCCGGGAACCCCCGACGACCCGAACGTCACCTACGCGTCGATGGGTAACTACGTCTTCACCACCAAGGTGCTCGTCGACGCCATCAAGGCCGACTCCGAGAACACCGACTCCGACCACGACATGGGCGGCGACATCATTCCGGCGCTCGTGGAAGCGGGCGTCGCATCGGTCTACGACTTCAACGACAACGTCGTTCCCGGAGCCACCGAACGCGACCGTGGCTACTGGCGAGACGTGGGCACCATCGACGCCTTCTACGACGCTCATATGGACCTGGTGTCCGTGCACCCCATCTTCAATCTGTACAACCGCCGCTGGCCCATCCGTGGATCGGCGGAGAACCTGCCGCCCGCCAAGTTCGTTCAGGGCGGCCTGGCTCAGGAATCGGTCGTCGGTGCGGGATGCATCCTGTCGGCCGCCACCGTGCGGAACTCGGTGCTCAGCTCCAACGTCATGATCGACAGCGGCGCGACCGTCGAGGGCAGCGTCTTGATGCCCGGCGTTCGGATCGGCAAGGGTGCCGTCGTGCGGCACGCGATCCTGGACAAGAACGTCGTCGTCGGTGACGGTGAGATAGTCGGCGTCGACCACGAACGCGATCGTGAACGCTTCAACGTCAGTGCCGGGGGAGTCGTCTCGGTCGGCAAGGGCGTCTGGATCTGAGTGCCTGCGGCAGTGGTGCGGTTAAGTGCCGCAGAGGGCACATAACCGCACCACTGCGCGGAGCGCACTCACGCCCGCGACGCGCAGATCAACCCATCACCCAGTGGCAGCAACACCGTCGTGAGGCGCTCGTCCTCGGCGATCGCTCGCGCAGCGGATCGGACGGCAACCGCGGTCGCGTCGCGCTGAGTGGGGTCGGCGACTCGCCCGCCGAGCAACGCGTTGTGCAGCACCAGTACTCCGCCGGGGCGCAGCAGTCTGACGCTCTCGGCGACGAAGTGCGGGTGGTCGGCCGGACTGGCGTCGATGAAGACGAGATCGTAAGTGTCGTCGGCCAACCGGGGGAGCACGTCGAGCGCCCAACCGTTGATCAGCCGGGTACGTGAAGGCGCAATTCCTCCTGCGCGGAACGCTTCTCGGGCTGCACGCTGGTGCTCGGGCTCGGTGTCGATGGTGGTGAGAACGCCGTCGGCGCGCATACCGTCGAGCAGCCAGAGTCCGCTGATTCCGGCGCCGGTCCCGATTTCGACGACCGTCTTCGCGCCGAGCATCTGCGTGAAGATGGACAGAATCGCGCCTACCGACGGTGGGACGGGGGCCGCACCGAGATCGACGGCACGCTCTCTGGCTGCGATCAGCACCTCGTCCTCCTGAGCGGAGTCTTCGGCGTAGGCGAGCATTTTCTCGGCGTTGGTCGGCACGCCCCGAGGTTATCGTGCCGGCGGTTCGATCTCACGCGCACATTCTCAGGTGCGCCTCAGCTGATTCATACCGGACCCACACTCGGGTCCGTCAGGCTGTGGAGGAATCGAAGGTCCGTCTCGATTGCGAAGTGTGAGCTGGAACATCCGAGGGTAGTCGTCGGTTGAATCAGAAGGACGTACGCAGTCCTGAGCAGGAGGATCCAGCTATTTACAAGATCAACGGCGATCGCGACATCGCGCGTCTACCCGAGTCCGTACCCGTGCCCGAGGACCTCAGTGGGACTGCGGTGTTCGATGCCACCGGCGAGGACTCCACCATGCCGTCCTGGGACGAGTTGGTTCGCGAGCACGGCGACCGCGTCTACCGCTTGGCATATCGCTTGTCCGGCAACGCCCAAGATGCCGAAGACCTGACGCAGGACACGTTCATTCGGGTGTTCCGCTCCCTGTCCAACTACCAGCCGGGCACGTTCGAGGGCTGGCTGCATCGCATCACCACGAACCTCTTTCTGGACATGGTCCGCCGCCGCAGCCGCATCCGTATGGAGGCGCTGCCCGAGGATTACGACCGTGTTCCCTCCGACCGCCCCAACCCCGAGCAGATCTACCACGATGCGCGCCTCGACCCGGATCTGCAGTCTGCACTCGACTCGCTGGCACCGGAGTTCCGTGCCGCGATAGTGCTGTGCGACATCGAAGGACTGTCGTACGAAGAGATCGGTGCAACACTGGGCGTGAAGCTCGGAACGGTTCGCAGTCGCATTCACCGTGGACGCCAGGCGCTACGCGAGTACCTTCGAGTGCACGGGACGGTCGACTCCGGTCACGCAAGTGTCCACTAGCTAAGAGGAGGGTTGGATGACGCAGGCGCGCAAGCCCCGGCAGTTCAGCTCCACCGAACATCTGGCCAGTGAGGCCATTGCGGCTTACGTCGACGGCGAATTGCGGATGCCCGCCTACCTCCGTGCCGCTCAACACCTGTCCGAGTGTCCGGATTGCGCGGCCGAGGTCGAAGCCCAGCAGCAGGCTCGTAAAGCGCTCCGCGGGGCGGGTGAGCTGTCCATGCCGCACTCGCTGCTCGGGTTGCTCAGTCAGATTCCGTCCTGTGCAGGCGAGGACCGGCCGGCCCACACCAAGCGGTCCTTCATGTCGGCCGTCGCCGACGTCCGCCGTCGCCGACGCTGACGGCACCGCAATCTCTGCGACGACTTCTCACCTGCATCGAGCCGGGCCGACAGCTCGAGTGATACTGAACTCTCACACCGACGTATGCGAGGGGTAACCGGACGCGTGACATCGAATTCGACCAGCACCGAGACCGCAGGCACAGCCGACGGCGAAGGTCCACGGTTGCCTCCTCGTCCGGTCTACCGGCCGGTGGTCGATCCGATGTCCGCCTCGGTGTTCGGACGCCCGGAGGATGTCGACGGCTCGTTCTCGCCGCGCCGGACCCATCAGCAACTTCCCTCGCGAGTGTCGGTGCGTCCACCCGATCCCATTCTCGCCGAGGCATTCGGTCGCCCGGACGACGCGCCGGAATCGCTGCAGCGTGATCCTGCCGCCCACGACAACGACACCGCTGTGTCGGAGCCCGTGGATCCGTGGCGCGATCCCGCGTCGCAGGTCTCGCTCGGCAGCGCTGCGGTCGATACTCCCCCGCCCCCGGTGCTACGTCCCGGAACCAAACTCGGTGTGCGCGACGTGCTGTTCGGCCGCTCCGTGTCCGTCCGTGCACTCGTCGTCCTCGGTGTGCTGGCGCTCGTCATCGGCTTGGTCGGTGGCCTCTTCGGTCGTCTGACAGCGGAAGTGACCGGCGCACTGACCAGTCAGAAAGTCAACCTGACGCAGTCGAGCGGTGACGACATCCCGCGCGGCCAGATCACCACTGTCGCCGACGCCGTCCTGCCCTCCGTAGTCTCGATCCAGGTCACGCTCGGTGAGACCGGCGGCACCGGCTCGGGCGTCGTCATCGCCGGTGAGGGCTACATCGTGACGAACAATCACGTGATCTCCCTGGCCGCATCCGATCCGGAGAACTCGACCCTGGAAGTGACGTTCTCCGACGGCACCAAGGTGCCCGCCGACATCGTCGGCAGAGACACCAAGACCGACCTCGCCGTTCTCAAGACCGACGTGGGCAACCTCACCGTGGCTCGACTCGGCCGCTCCGAGGACGTGCGCGTCGGCCAGGACGTCATCGCCGTCGGATCCCCGTTGGGATTGAACAAGACGGTCACCTCAGGGATCGTCAGCGCCCTCGATCGTCCCGTCGCCCTCTCCGGTGAGGGCACCGACACCGACGCAGTCATCGACGCCGTGCAGACCGATGCCGCCATCAACCCCGGCAACTCCGGTGGCCCGCTCATCGACTTCGAAGGTCGCGTCATCGGTATCAACTCGGCGATCCGAAGCGAGAGCGGCGGCTCAGTCGGCCTCGGCTTCGCAATTCCCGTCGACGAGGTCTTCGAAGTGACTCAGTCGCTCATCCGGGATGGCGTGATGCGGCATCCGGACTTCGGCATCAACGCACGATCGGTCATCAACGACACCGCGGCCGGTGCCGAGGTTGCCAACGTACGAGCGAACGGTCCGGCGCAGCAGGCCGGAATCGTCGAGGGGGACGTCATCACCAAGGTGGGCGACCGGTCGGTGGGCGATGCGGACGAACTGGTGGTTGCAGTGCAGGAGACCACGATCGGCCAGGCGGTTCCCGTGCAACTCGTCCGCTCGGGACGGCTGGTGGATGTCTCCGTCACGCCGGTTTCGGACTGACGACGTAGGCTGGCAGTCGTGTTCGGCAACATCGGTTGGGGAGAACTCGTAATTCTCCTCGTAGCAGCTCTGGTCATCCTCGGCCCGGATCGACTTCCCGGCGCTATCAGCTGGGTGTCCAAGTCGATCCGCCAGGTCAAGGATTACGCCAACGGGGCCAGTCAACAGCTCAAGGACGAGCTCGGCACCGACTTCGAGGATCTTCGCAAACCCCTCGCCGACCTCAACCAACTTCGGGGCATGACCCCACGAGCGGTGATCACCAAGCACCTGCTCGACGGCGACGATTCGATCTTCAAGAATCCCCTCGACGACACCTTCAAGGGCAAGCCCTTCGACGCCAAGCCGAAGAGCTCGGGTGGACCCACACCCCAGAGCAGCGCCCCGCAGGGTGCTGTGTCGATGAGCAAGAACGAGCCGAAGCTGTCGGCCGGCGACACCCCGCCCATCGACGCGGACGCCACGTAGCCAGTCGTCGTGCCGCCATTCACCCCTGTGCGTGAATGGACCACTGCACACATCTGGCCTCTGTGCACCGCTCCCCGAAAGTTGGACTGAGTAATTCAGTTCCGACTATTGGGGAGCGTGTGTATGCGTGTACGAAGTTCGCTTACCGAGGATCAG
>NZ_JBITUQ010000040.1:0-26087 GCF_044542515.1 Rhodococcus sp. NPDC078407
AGGATCAAACTCTCCGTAAAAGACCTGCGAAACAACAACCCCCAAAGAGGCTGCGAATCAGTCAAAGACATCAAGTCAAATCACTAGCAAAAAAACTCAACTAGCAAAACAAACAAAACCTTCTCACCCCAGACGGGAAGAATGAAGCAAGAAGATGTCACACCCACACCCCAAAAGGCGTGAGCGCCAAAACATTCGGCACTGACATTCATCGACACACTGTTGAGTTCTCAAAGAACACGCACACACTCTCGACCCTCAGACACGCAGTCCGAAGATCTCCAGGGCAACTGTTCCAGCGTATCCCAGCTTGGTCTCGGACACAAGGCCCGACTCTTGGGGGACACAACCTGCCAAGCCACACGTCCAACCTCGTTCCCCAGTCCGTGAAGACCAGGTCGGTGTCCGTCGCTCTGACTCGACAAAAGTTACGCCACCAACCCCACCAACGCAAATCGGCAGGTCAGATGCGGCCAGGCTCGATCGAACCGCCGACTCCACAAGGACCAGGTCGACAAAACGCCGTCAGGTCAACAAGGCGTCGCGTGCGAATCTTCGCGACCAACTCGGCGAGTCCGAGACCCCCTCACGGAAGTAGAACTGTGGACCATGCGCGCCGATGAGGTCGAGCAGGCTGACGGTCGACTGCGCTGCGAACTGTGCGTCGAAGACACCGGAATCCTCACTTGCCCAACCCAGCTCGGCCACGGTTTCGATCAGCATGTCGTTGCGATGAGACGACGATGCGGATGCGGCGAGGGAAATCAGAAACAGCGTCGCGGCGTCGGTTTCGTACGTCTCCCTACCCAAAGGGAGCCGCGACGCTGCATGTCGCCACAGTCCCACCGCGTCGCCGGCCAGGCTCGCCCCCAGTTTCGTGCGCAGAAGTCTGCCTTTGGCTACGCGGGTCAAGCCTAGGTTCCGCACCGCTTCACGGAGGTCTGTCACCTGATGGTGGTCGATTTCGCGATTACTCGTCCCTACCCACCCCAAACCCCAGTCGAGCTCGTCTCGGAGAGCCGCAACCAGTGCGGGCTCGAGATAGCCGGCAGCGGTCAGGGCAACTCCGCCGTCACCGATCCTGCCGAGAAACCACTTCAACTTGGCCGTGGCGATCTCGGCTACTGGCAAGTCCACCGAACTCTCGATAGTGAGCTCGCACCGGGGCAACAGTGCCATCAGGGACGGCACTTCCGTGGGCCGCACTCGATCGAACAGTCTGCCGATAGAGGGCGACGTCGCGACCGCCTCGGCGAGCACCGACCGTCCCATGTCCAGTGCGTGCAACACCTTGTTGACCGAATCCACATCGAAACGGTCCGGATCGAACGTGGATGCGAACTCGCGCGAGCCGCGCGCGAGCTCCCGCGCGTACTGCGATGGCCCACCACAATCCTCGGGCGGGCACGCTCGCGCCCCATCGAGACAGACCGAGCGTAGGTCGTCGATGTCGGAGTCGACCTGCTCGAGAACGATGGTGTGGGTCCACCCGTCACCGAAGTCGTACTGATAGTTCAATACGGATCCGCGTGTCGTGAGTACCTCGTCGATCCGAACCCGCTCTTCACTCTCGGCCTCGTCGTCCGGTTCGTCGTCGAGACTCTCGGCCATCTCGAATCGACGCATCGCACCGGGGGTTCCGACGTCGAAGGCATGCATGTGACGGTCCTCCCAGCCGAGGACACGTTGCAACACCGAATGCAGTTCGGAAAGCAGCAAGTCCGACCGAATCCGCACCAGACGCCAGACCTGCGGTCGCGTGTGATCGATGGTCACTCTGAGCACCAGGTTGACCAAGTTTCGTCCCGTGACCCCGGTCGCGTCGCCGTCGAACGGCTCCTCGGGGTCCGGCAGATCGGGGACCACCGACAGATGCCGGACGCGGCCGGTTCTGATCGACATGCGACCGACCTTAGCCGGATCGACGCCTCGGACACAGGCGTCGCACGTCCGCACCGAAGTGTTCCAGCGTGCACGACGAACACCTACCCTCGAACGGTGCCGACATTGCGTGCCCTCGAGTGCTTCGTCACCGTCGTCGAGTGCGGTTCGGTCACCGCGGCGTCGGTGCGCCTGCACCTCTCGCAACCGGCTCTCTCGCATCAGCTGGCTTCCCTCGAGAGCGAGATCGGCACACCACTTCTCGAGCGACTGCCGCGAGGGGTTCGCCCCACCCCCACCGGGCTGGCGGTACTGGCCGACGCCCAAGCGGCACTTGCGGCAGCTCATCGGGTTGTCGATTCCGGACGAGCGCTCGCCGGGGGTTCTCGCGGTCGACTCCGGCTGGCCTGTGTCGAGTCGATGACAGTTCCTGTGATCGCTCCGATAGTGCGCGCGTGGGCGCGCAAGTATCGCGATGTAGACGTTGAACTGAGCGAACACAGCAGCGCCGACGCCATGGCCGATTCCGTGACCGGCGGCGCGTCCGACCTGGCTGTCGGCCCCGCGTCGGAGCGATTCGCCGGGCAGACGATCGACATCGGCACCGAAGACATCGTCGCGGTGATACCCGAAGGCCTCGATCTCACCGACGCGACCGGCGTCTCCTGGGACGATCTCCGCGGCAGGCCGATGGTTCACTACCACTCGTCCAACGGGCTCGGAGTGTGGATCGACAGCGAAGCGGCGGCGCACGGCATATCCCCGGCGGTCAGCACGCGCACTCGAAGTGCCACCACCGCAGCACAATTGGCTCATGCAGGCCTGGGGATCGCCCTGGTGCCGACGTCGGCTCTCCCCGCTCGATTCGGCGGTGTCGTCAAGCCCCTGCGGCCGACACTGAGTCGGACCGTGATCGCAATGGTCGGATCGCCGAGTGACCCCTTGGTGCAGAGGTTCATCGCCGACCTGCTCCGCCGCGGGATTCCCAGCGGTCGGCCGCGGTGACGCCCGTCGGCGGACAGCGATCGAGTCCGCGTCAGACGAGTTGCCCACCCCCGTCGACATGGAGGGTGGTGCCGGTGACGAAGGTGTTGGTCAGCGCATAGAGCACGGCGGACACCACGTCGTCGGGTCGACCGACCCGACCGGCAGGATTGGAATCAGCGGTCTCGGCGAAGAACTCACCCTTCCTCGATCCCATCGAATCCCAAGCACCGGAATCGACGATGCCCGGCGACACCGCATTGACTCTGATCGGAGCCAGTTCCACCGCGAGTGCCGAGGCCAGGAACGCCACGGCTCCGTTGGTCGTTGCCATCACCGAAAGTCCGGTTGCCGGCTTCCACGCGGCGACGCCGGAGAAGAAGAGCAACGACCCACCGTCCGCGATGATCGACGCGAAGTGTTTGGCAACAAGAATGGGACCGATCACCTTCGCGTCGAACGCTTTCCGGATGTCGGCGGCATCGAGTTCTGCGACCGGGCCGTTCGCGTGATCGGCTGCCAGACCCACCACATGATCGACCCGTCCGACCTCCACCGCCGCCGCGGCGGCGATGGAGGCCTCGTCGGTCAGATCGACGACCACCGAACTCGCCTGCGGGCCGAGGCTCGCGACCGCGTCGTTCAACACATCCGCACGTCGGCCACCGAGGATCACCTCGCCTCCCCTGCCGACGATCTCGGCAGCAACAGACCGACCGATGCCCGACGCTCCGCCTATCAGTAGTACGCGCATTCACTTCACCCTTTCGTTCGATTGGTTCCTCACCAGCCAAACGAAAAGTTCACCTTCGGGCAATCGTATTCATCTGCACTTGCCATACAAAAATTCGATGGATTCGGTCCTACGCTTCACTCGTCGTCAGACCATCGTTGATCGCTGCGACGTCGAAGGCCAACGCCTCGAGCTGAGATGCCAAGGTCGTCACCGTCAATTGCACCAGGTACTGGGTTTCGACGCCCACCACCACGTACCGAGTCGTCACCGCAGCGTCCAATTCCTGGGCGACGTAGGTGCCTCGAATGAATCGAGACGGCCAGCCCAGCCACGACGCCGCGCTCGCCTCTCGCTCCACCCAACCGGGCATCGCCCGCCCGTCACCGAACCCCAACGCCATCAACGCTTCCGGATCTACCGTGCGGGAGAGCTCACCGACCAGCAGCACAGCATTGGGTGCGAATCCGTTCTCCACGAGATTGGGTTCCACGATCACCTGGGTGGCTCCGGGAAACTGCGCCGGGTCGAGCGGCTGCCAGCCGGCGGGCACCGGCACGGTGAAGCCCAGCTCTGCCGCGGCGGCACCGTCGAGCGGCGACACCCGCAGTGCGTGAGCGTTCAAGTACTCGGCGATGGTGGTGGGTTCGGTCGCCTCCGGCGACTGGGCGTCGTTCACAGCATGCGCCTTCCGATGGTGGACGAATCACGGGCACACCAGACGCTACCTGCGCTGTACCGGGCCTCGAAAGTTGCTGGTGAGCTCCTCCAAGTAACGCGCGACTGCGTCGTCGTCGTTGGAACCGAGGACACGATCTGCAACGGCGAGCACCGGCGCGGCGGCATTCGACGGACACAGCGCAGTGCCCGCCCAGGCGAGCATCGGCAAATCGTTACGCGCATCCCCAATGGCTGCAACCGAACTCGGCCCCACCCCCCACTGCTCACACAACTCCTGCAGCGCACTGGCCTTCGACACTCCCGAAGCAGACATCTCGATGTACGGGGCACCGGAGTGCGTCAACTCCACACCGTCCACGCCGGCCGCGGCAACGAGCTCGTACAGCGCCTCGCTTGTTGTATCCCTGTGACGAGCAACGATTTTGACAGTCGGCTCGACCTCGACCGCCAGACCGTGTTCGGAAAGCTCCATCTCGTACGGGTGCCGGTGATGGTCGGCGAAGACGCACAGTTCCGCATACCCGGCCTCGGCCACGAACCGGGTGGCACCGACGGTCGCGAATGCAACACCGGGCATCAGAGATCGCACGAGCGATGTGACCGACACCACGGTCTCGGCCGGTACCGACCTGGTGCCGACGATGTTCGGCGTACCGCTGCTCAGATCGAGAACGACGGCCCCGTTGGCCCCGATGGCCGTCCCGCGGAAACCGCAGGACGCAGCGAGTTCGTCGATGGAGTGACGCGCCCGAGCGCTCGCCCACACCACCCTGATTCCCGCGGCCTCGGCACCGGCCATCGCGTCGGCGGTACGCGCCGAGACCGTTCGATCCGAACGTAACAACGTGCCGTCGAGATCGGTTGCGACCACGACGACATCTCCGACTGACTTCACCCGCCCGATACTGCCAGGTGTCGTTGCCTCAGCCTGCGACCAACGTCAAGACAGAAATCTCACTCGGTGCGAACACCCGGAACGGTGGACCCCAGAAGCCCGATCCGCGGCTGGTGTACAGCTGTGTTCGCGTTCCGTGACTGCTCAGTCCGTGCACCACCGGCTGGTCGAGGCGTACGAGTGCCGAGAACGGCCAGATTTGACCGCCGTGTGTGTGGCCCGACACCTGCAGGTCGACACCCGCCTCGACAGCGTCCCCGATTTGCTTGGGCTGGTGGGCCAACAAAAGCACGGGCATCGAAGGATCGGTGCCGGCAAGTGCACGGGGAAGATCGGCACCGTGCCCGGGTGCACCCGAGCCCTTTGCCGTCGCGTCGTCGACTCCGGCGATGATCAACGCGTCGTCACCGCGATGGAGCACCACGTGCCGATTGTGCAGGGCGTTCCACCCGATGCTCTCCATGTGATCGAGCCACTCCTGCGCCTCGCCGAAGTACTCGTGGTTGCCCGTGACGTACACGCGCGCCGAGGTTGCGGACATGGACTCCAACGGCGCTGCCTGTTCTCGACGCCGATCGACCGAACCGTCGGCGATGTCTCCGACATGCGCCAACACATCGGGTTCGAGCGCATTGACGGCATCGGTCAATCGGTGCGACCACCGTGTCCGATCGAGCGGACCGAAATGAGTGTCGGTCACCAGAACCACCCGCAGACCGTCGAATCGAGCGCCGAGCCGGTCGATCTTCACGGTCGTGTGCCGAACCCGCGGCGTCCGCATTGCCTCGTAGTGACCCCACAATGCAAGGACGACGACGACTCCCAGCGTCGTCACCGACACGATCCGCGACCGCATCGGGTCGTCGACTCCGGCGAACCACAGGCCGAGCCGCAGTAGCAGTGACAGCGCCGACCACACGAATGCGATCCAGACAAGACCGAGCAGCACGTCTCCGAGGCGCGCCCAGGCATCCTTGGTTCGCCCTTCGGGCCCGGGGCGATGGCCCAGAAACATTGCGATGGGCAGCCCGAGGAATGCGGCGACCGCAAGTGCGGTCCCGACGATCTGCACAGCTGATCCCCACTGGGAATCCGCGAACACCACCGTCCACGTCGGTAGCCCGAAGAGCACCGCGCAGACCGTCAACACGACGGCGGGAACCACGATTCGACGGCTACGCGAACGGTGCGGTGTAGCCGACACGTCGGGGTGCTGCGTCTGTCGATCTGTCATCAGCGATGAACCCCTGTACTGGTGGAACCATATGTTTTCCGAGGCTGTTCGACTGTGAACCCGAGCCGGAAGGACGCTAGGGCCGCCGGCGGGTGGTGTATCCGCGGAGACCGTTGAGTGGCAGCTCGTGCTCGGTGATCTTTTCGTCCTTCGATTCGTCGAGACCGCTCGACTCGGTAGCGGTCTCGTCGGACTCCGCTGAAATCGCGTCGCCCGTGCCCTCGTCCGGCACGGTACCGCCCGACTGCGGCGACTCGGCGTTCGGTGTGCGCTCGTCTCCCGCCGCAGCCACGTCCGCAGCCCGTGCGGGCGACGCCGTTCCGTTCTCGGACGTGCGTTCGCCCTCTGCGGTTGCCGGGTTCTCTGCGGTTGCCGGGTTCTCTGCCTTGGGCTGCGTGGATCCGTTGGTCATCGACGGTCGATTCGGTGACGACGATCCATTCGGTGCCGACGATCGATTCGGTTGTGCAGAACCACGGGAGGTGACGGGTCCGTCGGTCTTGTGCGCACCGTTGATTCCCGACCCATTCGTTCCGGAGCCGTTGCTCGTTCCAGAACCATTGCTCGTTCCGGAACCGTTGCTTCCCGACCCGTTGGTTCCCGACCCGTTGGTTCCCGACCCGTTGCTTGGCGTCGGATCGGGTGCTTCCCGGTGACCGGGTCGGCCCTCCGTCGGGATGTCGATGTGCGGCATGGTCCACAGGGACAACACCGATCGATGTTCGACCGGGGAGGTGTCGGTGGACGCGGTCTCGAAAGCGCCGGAATCATCGAACTGCGAGCTCTCGAGCGGCACCGGCGTCCACGCCTCGTCGGAGGCCGCAGCGCCGTCCACCACGACACTGTTGGGCTTGATTCCCAGCTGCGCCAACGTGGCCCAGAGACTGTCCAACGCCGCATCGCGGTCGAGGTGGTACTCGGATTCACGCACCCGCCAGAACGTCCAGCCGCAGCGCTTGAGTTCCTGCTCGCGCTGCAGGTCGGCCAAGCGCTGCGCCGACGTGGACAGGAAGGTGTCACCGTCGCACTCCACCGCCAGCCGCGAGGATTCTCCGGTGACCACGAGGCCGAGACGCCGATTGTTCACCTCCACACCGGGATTGACGTGAAAACCCCGTTCGACGAGGTCGACGAACAGCTGCTGCTCGAGCAGCGTCTCGAAGGGGGCCGTCCGAACCTCACGTGAGACGTTCACGGGCATCGGATCGGCCGGTGCGGGCGAGACGGAGGTGACGTAGCTCAGCAGCGAATTGCGTAGGTCGGCTCGCTTGAGGCGGTCGACGGTGACCGAATGGAAGAGCCACAGTTGATCCTGTGCCCGCGAGGCAGCCACGTTGAATCGCCGCTTGTACTGGTTGGCGGTGAGGGTCGCGAAGTTCTGGTCGGGCGCCACCACCATCGAGAGAAACACGACGTTTCGTTCGTCGCCCTGGAAGTCCGGCGGCGTGCCCACGCGGAGCCGACGTTGTTCCCACTGTTCGATGCCGATGCGCTTGATCAATTCGTTGCGAATCTCGTCGACCTGCGATTGTCCTTGCAGCACAACCACGCCGAAGGTCAGGTTGTCGTACGAGGAATCCTCGAGGCAGTCGGCGATCTGCTCTGCGATCGCAACGGCTTCGGTGCGGTTGACGAGCGAGGCGTTCTTTCCGGTTACCGTCGCGCCACGAACGTAGGTGTGCCGCAACGGCGGTAGCCGATCCGCCCCGAACTGCCGCACGGGTACGAGCGGCGAGTCTCCGTAGAACTGCTGACTCGACCAATTGATGATCTCGGGCATCGATCGGAAGTGCTCACGCAAGCGCACCACCTGGCCGAACCTGGTGCGCAACATGGAGAACAGACTCGACCTCGGTGTCAGCGTCGCCCGCACATGTTCGGGAAGATCGGGCAGGTAGACGTCCAGTCGGTCGAACACATCCTCGAGGGTGCCTGCTTGCATGACGTCGGCGGGGGCACACTGACGGTCGTCGCCCACCACGATGACCCGGGGCGCGAGATACAGCAGGAAGAGGCTGGTGATGTCGGCCTGACTTGCTTCGTCGACGATGACGACGTCGAAGCTTCCCGGTACCGGCGGAATCGACGCCAGCACCTGAGACAGTGGCATGACCCAGGCAGGCACGGCGCTCTGCGCCTCGCGCATCGCCGATCGTGCTGCGCTGCGGTAGGTTTCGGCATACTTGCCGGCCCCGGATCCGATACTCGAGATGTGCTCGCGGTAGGTCTGCAGCGCACGGACCTCGACGACAGTCATGCGCTCGAGGCTCTTACGCCAGGCACTCGCGGCAGCGAGACGTGTTGTGAGATATGCGATGTCGGTGTCAGCAGCAGCCAACTCGGCTTCGAGCTGCAGTTCCAGACCGCCGTGGTGTTGCTCGCCGACCCACTCGCGAGCACGACGCCACGCCCAGGCCTTCGACATCTGCCAGCTCAGCTCGTCCCATTCGACGTCGGCTGCGGTGTCCTGGACCAGGTCGAACAAGGCCGGTGCCACGGCAGACAGTGAGGCAGACATGGACTCGAGCAGCAGTTGATCCTCCTGCTCGGCACACGCCTGCGCATACGCGGCGACAACGGCAGCCAACTCCGCCGGATCCGCGGTGCTCAATGCGCTCACGAGTGCCGAGCCCTCGGGCGAGGGCCCGGCGTCGATCCGCGTGGCGACCGAGTACTGCAGCGCATCGAGTTCGGCACGTGCGGCATCGATATCCATCCGCGTAGCGATGGTATCGGCGGCTTCGGAGATCTCATGAGCCTCTGCCAGGCTCCGAATCCACGGTGCCGCAGGGGAAATGGCGTACAGCCGGTGCACCAAGGCATCCCGCGCGGACACAACCGATGCCACCAGGCCCAGCCGATCGGCGATACGTGAGACGTTGTTGACGCGAATCGAGCGGGTGCCGTCGAGCGGAACGATGATCGCGAGGTCTGCCAGCAACACCGCCGCGGTCTGCACGGTGTCCAGAGCCCGGATGTGTTCGGCCACCAGACGCGCTGCCATTGCCGTCGTCGCAGGTTGTCCGTCGACCGTGGCCACGATGCCGAGTGCCTCGACAGCTTTCTGCTCTTCGCTGCGGCGGAACCGCGGCTTCCACTCGACACCGGACTCCAGAGCGCCGGCGAACGCGTCCATCGCCGCCAGCGCCATCGCGGAACTCGACGAGCACTGCACGTCGTGGGCACCGACGTAGCGATCCGACGCAGCTGCAGTCTCGACCAACACGTCGAGTCCGCTGACCCGCGACCACAGGTGTGCGGCCTCGCCGGACAGTACGGAATCGGTCAGTCTCGCATAGGAACCATCGAGTTCGGCCACCGCTCGAACTCGGGCCGCAAGCTCCTCGCACAGTTGCCTGATCTCGGCGGACACGGCCGGTTGAACGCCGTCGAGCAGGGCGATCAGGGCCTCCGCCTGCGGTGAGACGACATCGGTCTGCGCACCCGCACGCCGACAGAGAGCAGCGAGTTCGGCCGAGTTCGGCAGCATCGTCTCCGGACGCGGCAACACCTGGCGGGAGCGCAGTCGACGAGAGTCGTCCGAGGTGGCGATCAGCTTGCGCAAACGATCGACATCGGCTCCGCCGAATGGTGGACGGTCGGCCAGCAGTGGGCCCGGCAGCCACTCGTGTGAGCTCTCGGCCGCTTTGACCTTGCGAACGATCGAGGACACCGTCCCGACGTATCCGTCCGAAACATACTCGTGCACAACAGTTTCGGATTCACGCAGCGTGCTGACGCGATCGAGTAGGTCGGCCCGACGGGCGATAGCCGACGCACGCTGGGTCGTCAGCGCATCTATCTTCTGCACTTCGCTTGCTTCGTCGAACGAGGTCTTGCGTTCGGCAATCTTCGCGACGCTGCGGTTGAGCTCGTCCGAACCACCACGCGAGAGGTCGGTGATGGACACGCAGAGCTCCTGCAGCTCCGGCGGCAGCTTGTCGCGCAACACCCGCAAAGCTTGTGACTTTTCACTAGTGACCAGAACCCGTTGACCGCGCGCCAACAGCCCCGACATCAGGTTCGCGATCGTGTGGGTCTTCCCGGTGCCGGGCGGCCCCTCCACTACGACGCCACTGTCGCGTCCCAGACGCTCGATGATCTGAGACTGCTCCGCATTCGCCGGCAGCGGGAACAATGGATCCTCGGCCAGTACGGCGGACCGGCCTGCTCCGGTGCGCTCGAGCCACGCCAACCGATCTGCCGGTTCGATGGCATCGACGAGCTGCGCGAGCCCCAGCGGTACCGGGGAGTCCGCGGAATCGAGATCGGCGATCATCCGCTCGTAGTACTCGATCAGCGCGAACGAGTCGCGCGTACGCAGCACGAGGGCGGGCGAGATGGTCAGTGTGCGGTCGTCGTCGATGTACGCGAGAGCCCCGGGCGGTCCGAGCCGGTCGAGTACCTCGATCTCGTGCCGCGGAACTCGCGCCGCCCACGCCCGGAGGAACTGTTCGACGCCGGCTCCGATCGGCGATCCGACCGAGTCGTGCAGTTGCTGAGCCAAATCCACCGAGCCGGACGTATCGAATTCGCTCGAGCCCGTCAGCAGCTGACCGTCCTCGAGCCTCGGTGTCGTGTTCGCCGCGAGCCGGACCAGCAGGTCACCGGTGCGGACATCGCGCTCGATGTTGGCCGACTGCGTGATCAGGTGGGTGCGGACGCTGCGCTGCGGGTCGGTGTTACTCGACGTCAACAGACCCGATGCGACGACGAGTTCGATCGACTCGGGCCGCGACGCGAGCTCCTGCATCATCAACTGCAGAGCCTGGTATAGCGCAGCCTGCGGACGCCGATCGCGATCCTCCTGCGCCCATTGCTTCCACGACTCCGAGTACTCCTCGAACGCCTTCTTGATCTCGTATGCCTTGCGGATATCGAAGTCGGCATCGGATTCCTGAGCCTCTGCACGACGGCGTGAGGTGGCCGAGGACGCGTCGGCCAACTCGAGCTCCCGGTAGCGGCTGTCGGCGACGATCTGAGGATCGAGCCATCCCGACAGCAGCTCGGGCGGTGCCGGCGGCTCGTCGACCGCAATGCGCGGCGCGCGAAGAACCACGCCGCCCTGTTCGGCTCGCGGATCCAGCTGCATGGGCACGTCACCGGAATGGATCCACTCGACCTGCACATGGTCGTCGAATCGGAGCACCGGGTTCGATCGCGCCTCGACGATTTCGCGAAGAAAGCGCAGCAGGCGTTGCACCCTGCTCTTGAGCATGTCGTCGTGTTCACGACCGGTAGCCGCTGCAGCCGTCACTGTTTCCCCACAGATACTCGAATGGTCGTCCCATTCAGGGACAGTGCTTGCGCACTCGGCCACACTAGCTGCTGAAAAGCGCTTGTTCACCGCGTCTCGAGCACACAGAATGCGTTCTAGTGCTGGGTCACAAAGACCGACTTCGGTCTCTGGAACAACACCCGAAAACGCGGCCCGTCCGGTCCGGTACCGGCCGCCGATGACAGGAGCGTCGCATGCGCAAGCTGGTCTACTACATCGCCGTCACACTCGACGGGTTCATCGCCGCGCCCGACGGCACCTACGACTGTTTCGCCGCGGACGGTGATCACCTCGACGCCATCGTCACCGAGTTGCCCGAGACGCTGCCGGTACATGTGCGCGCCGCACTCGGTATCGATGCCCCGCCGGCGCGGTTCGACACGGTCGTGATGGGCCGGGCAACCCTGCAACCCGCGCTCGACATCGGCATCACCAGCCCGTACCCGCATCTGCGTCAGTACGTCTTCTCCCGCACACTGCCCGCCTCGGCCGACGCCACCGAGCCGGTCGTCGGCCGGGACCCGATCGAACTGGTGCGAGAACTCAAAGCCGAGGACAACGATGCCGACGTGTGGCTCTGCGGCGGCGGCAACCTCGCCGGCCAGCTCGTCGACGAGATCCACGAGCTGTTCCTGAAGGTCTACCCCGTCGTGCTCGGCCGAGGCATCGGGCTGTTCGCCCCCGATGCCGGACCCGAGCCGCCGACCGTCCGCAGGTTCGAGCATCTGCACTCACGCCAGTTCGACAGCGGCGTGCGGTTCACTCGGCTGGTTCGCTCCGACGGCGGTGAGCTATGACGTATAAAGACTGAATGCCTGCCGCACCGGTTTCCGAAGGGGAGCCGCCGACTCGTCAGCCGACGACCGAGCGCGGGCTGAGGACCCGATCCGCTCTGGTGGCAGCCGCCCGACGCGTTTTCGAGGACAGCGGATACCTCGATTCTCGGCTGATCGACATCACCAGGGCTGCGCACTGCTCGGCAGGAACGTTCTATACGTACTTCACCAGCAAGGAAGAAATTCTCGCCGCTGTGCTCGAACAGGCCAGGGACGACATGCTGCATCCAGGCACGGAACGGGTGGACCCGCACGACGACCCCGCCGCCGTTATATCAGCGAGCAACCGGGCCTACTTCGAGGCATATCGGCGCAACGCCAAGCTGATGGCCCTGCTCGAGCAGGTATCCAACATCGATCCGGAGTTTCACCGGCTGCGCCGCGAACGGGCCGACGCGTTCGTTCGGCGCAATGCGCGCAGTATCGAGAGCCTGCAGAAACGCGGCGTGGCGGATACCGAACTCGACCCCCTGCTCGCCTCCCGTGCGCTGTCGTCGATGATCAGTCGCCTCGCGTTCAACCACTTCGTCGTCGACGCCGAGGACGGCAATCCCGACTCCGATTACGAGGCGCTGCTCGCCACCGCGACGAAGCTGTGGGTGAACGCGTTGCGGCTACCGGACAGGAGTGGCGGACACAGCCGATGAACGCCGCCCTCGGCGACCTGTCCCCCGCTCGAAACCGCCTTCCTCGACCTGTACCCGCCGGTAATGTACTCGCCGGTAGCCAGAGACGGTGAGGAATCACGAATGATGAGTCCCGACAACGCTACTCGCGAGTACGAAACCGAGATGAGGTCGAGAGGAGAAATTGACGAATGCGGAATGCGTTGTCACATAAACCAATTGACGCGTTCGTGATCAATCACACTCACCCCGAACGCCGTTGGCACGGCACAGTGCCAGGTTGCCGCTAGAATAAGTCGACCGGAGTGCTGCATGGGCGCAGGAATGGAGTCGTCGGAACGACCCGACAACCATCAATCGGACATGCCCAGCCGCGGACCCACCTCCCATCGAGTGCACCGACGCGATGTGCGCCTACACCGAGCGAAGAGAGATACGTTGTTCAAGCGGATTGCAGTAGTCAACCGAGGCGAGGCAGCAGTACGGCTGATCCGAGCCGTCCGAGAGCTCAATGCCGAACACGATTACGGCATCCGCACCGTAGCGCTGCACACTGAGGCCGAGAAGCGGGCCATGTTCGTCCGCCTCGCCGACGAAGCCGTCACGCTGCGTAAGCCCGCCTCCGGCTCGGCGTACCTGGACTACAGCGTCCTCGAGGCCGCGCTGGTGGAATCCGGCGCCGACGCAGTGTGGGTCGGGTGGGGCTTCGTCGCAGAGGATCCGACGTTCGCCGACCTGGTCGCCCGCCTGAACATCACCTTCATCGGCCCGTCCGCCGACGCGATGCGCCTCCTCGGCGACAAGGTCGAGGCCAAGATCCTCGCCGAGAAGGTCGGCGTCCCCGTCGCACCGTGGTCCGGCGGCCCCGTCGAGACCCGCGCAGACGCCCGCCGTCACGCAGCAGCAATCGGCTACCCGCTGATCATCAAGGCACGTTCCGGCGGCGGTGGCCGCGGCATCCGCAAGGTCTTTCACGAAGACGAGCTCGAACTGTCCCTCGAACGCACCCAGGGTGAGGCCGAGCGCTCCTTCGGCGACCCCGTGGTGTTCCTCGAGCGTCTGGTCACCGATGCCCGCCACGTCGAAGTACAGGTCATCGCCGACAGCCACGGCAATGTCTGGGCTCCGGGTGTACGCGACTGCTCCATCCAGCGTCGCAACCAGAAGGTCATCGAGGAGTCCAGCTCCCCGCTGCTGACCAAGGAACAGTCCGACCAACTGCGCACCGCCTCGGCAGAGCTCGTCAAGGCCGCCGGATACCAGGGCGCAGGCACGGTCGAATACCTCTATCAGCCCGAGCAGAAGATCTTCACGTTCCTCGAGGTCAACACCCGCCTCCAGGTCGAGCACCCCATCACCGAGTACACCACCGGTATCGATCTGGTGAAACTGCAGATCCTCGTCGCCGACGGTCAGGCGCTGCCCGGTGAGTGCCCGCCCGAGTTCGGTCACGCAGTCGAGGCCCGTCTCAACGCCGAGGACGCCGACAACGGCTTCGCTCCGGCTCCGGGCACCGTCGAGTTGCTCAAGTTCCCCCTCGGCACCGGCATCCGCGTCGACACCGGGATTGCCCAGGGCGACGTCATCCCGCCCGACTACGACTCGATGGTCGCCAAGGTCATCGCCTGGGGCCGCGACCGCAGCGAAGCACTGGCGAGACTGCGCAACGCACTACGCGAGACCACCGTCGTCATCGACGGCGGCACCACCACCAAGTCGTTCCTGCTGAGCCTGCTCGACCGCGAGGAAGTCATCTCCGCCTCCGCCGACACCGGCTGGCTCGACCGCACCGAGGCCGGCTCGCAGGTGGGACCGACGGCCGTCGCCGACATCGCGATCATCGCCGCCGCGATCGACGCCTACGACGCCGAGGAGGCCCGCGAACGCTCCGCGTTCCTCAACTCCGCCCGCGGCGGTCGCCCCCGCGCCACCCATGCCATCGGCCGTACCGTCGAACTCAACTACCAGGGCCAGGCCTACAAGCTCGAAGTCGGCCAGACCGGCACGCACCGCTACAGCATCGACGGAGATGCCGTCGGAGAGTTGCAGGTCGACCTCGAACGTCTCGGCACCTACGAGAGCCGATTGGTTGTCGGCGATCGCCGGTACCAGGTCGTCACCGTTGCCGGACCCGCGCACTTCCTCGTCGAGGTCGACGGCGTCAGCCACCAGATCTCCCAGGACGAGGCCGGGCTGGTCCGCGCGCCGGCACCCGCCGTCGTCGTCGCCGTTCCGGTCGCCGTCGGCGACGAGGTCGAAGCAGGACAGACCCTGGTCGTTCTCGAGTCGATGAAGATGGAAACCGCAGTCCGGTCTCCGTACGCCGGCACCGTGCGCGAGGTCCTGGCCTCGGTCAACGGACAGGTCGACGCCGGAGCCGCCCTGCTACGCGTCGATCAGGCCGGTGAACAGAAGGTCTCCGAGCAGGCACCGCGCGTCCAGTTCCGCGGTATCGACGACGCCGCGCAGCGCTCGCCGCAGCGCCGGGCGCTGGACCGCCTCGACGAACTCGCCGCGCTCATCACCGGCTTCGACGTCAGCGGAGCGCGCGCTCGAAACCTGTTGTCCACGTACGAGACTCTGCGCGCCGAGGTACCGCGGAACGACTCGGAGCTCGTCGGTGCCGAACTGTCGTTGCTGAACACGTTCGCAGACATCTGCGAACTCTCCCGGAACCGGCCGACGATGGACGAGGAGAGCACCGACGAACGCGTCCACTCCCCTCGTGAGCACTTCCATTCGTTCATGCAGTCCCTCGACGCAGACGTTCAGGGCCTGCCGGAATCTTTCCGGGGCAAGCTCACTCGCGCTCTCGCCCACTACGACGCCGCCATCGACGAGGGCCGCACACCGGAACTCGAAGAGGCCGTATACCGCGTCTTCCTGGCGTTGCAGCGCATGGAGAACCAGGTTCCGGTCATCGCGGCGTTGCTCGGCCATTGGCTCAGCGACTCCTCGGCGCAGCCCGACGCCACCCCCGCGATGGCCGAAGTACTCGAACGGCTCATCGGTGCCACCCAGGCCCGCTACCCCGTCATCGGAGACGTCGCTCGCAACCTGCGCTTCCGGTTGTTCGACGAGCCACAGATCCGCACCGCACGGGAGAAGATCTACGACGGAGTCCGCGGCAGCCTGCAGTACCTCGCCGAGAACCCCGACGCCCCCGACTATTCGGCCCGCGTCGCCGCGCTCGTATCCACCCCCGAGCCGTTGATCGAGCTACTGGCGCAACGGATCACCGACCCCGGGGCCTTGCTCGAGGTGATCACTCGCCAGTACTACGAGATTCGCACCCTCGAAGACGTGAAGGCCTTCGACCGCGACGGAAAATACTTCGTCACCGGCAATTTCGAGCTCGCGGGCGAGCAATTGCACCTGATCTCCACCGCAACCGACTTCGATTCTCTCGCAACCACTCTGGATGCCGTGGACGATATCGCCGGACCGTCGCCGGAGAACCTGGCCGTCGACCTCTACCTGTCGTGGCCGGACGCTCCGACCGACGGCGATGCGCTGTCGGACCAGCTGCAGGCCGTACTGGCCGCACACCCCGGCTCGGGATACTGGCGTCGGGTGACGGTAACCGCCTTCGGGTCCGCCACCCGAAAGATGACCTACCGTCGTACCACGGTCGAAGGGTCCGAGCCGCTCGCCGAAGACACGATCATTCGGGACATGCACCCGCTGACCGGGCAGCGACTCGATCTGTGGCGACTGAAGAACTTCGACGGCGTTCGCCTGCCCGCCAGCGCTGGAACGTACCTGTTCCACCTGACGTCGAAGGAGAATCCTTCCGACGAGCGACTCGTCGCCCTGGCTGAAATCCGGGGAGTCACAACACAGTTGGACGACGCCGGAAACATCGTCGCGGTACCGGAGATCGAGCGAACCGTCGCAGCCTGCCTCGACGGCATCCGCCGCGCCCAGGCCGGGCGTGGCAAGAAGCGCCTCGACGCCAACCGCGTCGTGCTCTACGTCTGGCCGGTACTGAACGTGCCCGCCGACCGCATCGCCACCATCGCCCGGCACATCGCCCCACTGACCATCGGTGCCGGACTCGAAGAGATCACCCTCATCGCACGTCTGGCCGAAACGCCCGGCGCAACACCGCGTGAGGTGGCGCTGCGTCTGTCTTACCGGTCCGGTGCCGGCATCGTCGCCAAGGTCACCCCGCCGCCGACCGAGCCGATGCGTCCGCTCGACGAGTACACCCAGAAGGTGCAGCGGTCGCAGGCGCGCGGCACCGTGTACCCGTACGAGCTGATTCCGTTGCTGAGCAGCAACGGTGGCACGTTCACCGAGTACGACTTCGACGCCGACGGCGTACTCGCCCCGGTGGACCGTCCCTACGGTCGCAACTCCGCAGGCGTCATCGTCGGTGTGGCGACCACACCCACGGCCAAGTACCCCGAGGGCATCACCCGCGTCGCGCTGTTCGGTGACCCGACCAAGGCGCTCGGTACGGTCGCCCAGGCCGAATGCTCGCGGATCGTCGCAGCGATCGACCTGGCCGAACAGCTCGGCGCACCCGTCGAGTGGTTCGCCTTGTCCTCCGGCGCAACGATTTCCATGGAATCGGGCACCGAGAACATGGACTGGGTCTCCCGCGGCCTGCGCCGCATCATCACCTTCACCCAGGCCGGCGGTGAGATCAACATCGTCGTCGCGGGCATCAACGTCGGTGCGCAGCCGTACTGGAACGCCGAAGCCACCATGCTCACCCACACCAAGGGCATCCTGGTGATGACCCCCGACAGTGCGATGGTGCTCACCGGAAAGCAGTCGCTCGACTACTCCGGCGGCGTCTCGGCCGAGGACAACTTCGGTATCGGCGGCTACGACCGCGTCATGGGCCCCAACGGCCAGGCGCAGTACTGGGCACCGAACCTGAGAGCCGCGTGCGACATCCTGTTCGCGCACTACGATCACGCGTATGCCGCACCGGGAGAACGCTTCCCGCGTCGAGCAGCCACGGCCGACCCGACCGAGCGGGACGTGCGCACCTACCCGCACGTGCACCCGTCCAGCGACTTCACCACCGTCGGCGACATCTTCTCCTCGGTCACCAACCCGGACCGCAAGAAGCCGTTCGACATCCGCACGGTGATGCGCGCCGTGGTCGACCAGGATCACTCGGTACTCGAGCGCTGGGCCGACATGGCCGACGCCGACACCTCCGTGGTGTTCGACGCCCACCTCGCCGGAATCCCGGTGTCCGTCATCGGCATCGAGTCGCGGGCGATCCCCCGCAAGGGCTGGTTCCCCTCCGACGGCCCCGATCAGTGGACCTCGGGAACGTTGTTCCCGAACTCTTCGAAGAAGACGGCACGAGCCATCAACGCCGCCAGCGGAAGCCGACCGATCGTGGTGCTGGCCAACCTCTCCGGATTCGACGGGTCACCGGAGTCGCTCCGCAACATTCAGCTCGAATACGGTGCCGAGATCGGCCGCGCCATCGTCAACTTCGACGGACCGGTCGTGTTCTGTGTCGTCTCGCGTTACCACGGCGGCGCATTCGTGGTGTTCTCCGGAGCGCTCAACGACAACATGGAAGTCCTCGCCGTCGAGGGATCCTTCGCCTCCGTACTCGGCGGTGCCCCGGCAGCAGCCGTGGTGTTCACCCGCGACGTCAACGCCCGCACCGCAGCGGACGCCGACGTCAAGGAACTCGAAGCACGCTTGAACGCCGCCGAGGACGACGCAACCCGCTCGGCCCTGCGCGTCGAACTGGCCACCGTGCGAGCGAACGCCCGCAACGCCAAACTGGGTGAAGTGGCAGCCGAATTCGAGGCCATCCACAACATCCAACGAGCACAGAACGTCGGGTCGGTGCACCACATCGTCCCCGCCGCCGAACTACGCCCGCAATTGGTCGCCGCAATCGAACGCGGAATGGCGCGGTCGTTGGCTACGTAGGCCTGGGTCTGTAGGACTCCGGGCTGGACGCACACGCGCGCGCGTTCGCTGGATGCTCACGGAATGGTGAACGATTCCGTGAGCGTCTGGCGAACGCGCGCGCGTTTGTCGGTTGGGGGTCGGCTCGGAGCGCGTTACCAGTAGGTCAAATCTGTGGCCACGACTCCGGTGCACTGACCGGTGAAGATGGTCACCGCGCAGGCCTCCCACAGGCGGCCCAGCAACTCGAAACCACCCAACGCACCGCTAGCGCTACCGGTGCTCGCGCTTCCCGTGTCGGCCACCGCGACTGCCGGCGACCCTATGGCGATGACTGCGGCTCCCAGCACAACAGCAATACGACGCTTCACGCTGTTCTCCTCTTCTCTTCCATCGGACATGGCTCGCTCGACACGCTAACCTCGCGTCCGAAATGTCACAATCGTCCGAACGAACGATTCCTCGCCGTCAGAGCTGCAGTACGCGGGCGCTGACGAAGCGCCGCAGTTTCCCGGTCAGTGGGTCGATGAAGTCCAGTGCCCGGGCGAGGAGCTGCAACGGCCGGGTGAAGTCGTCGGCCGGAGTCGATGTGTACACCGGATAGTAGGGGTCGTTCATGATGGAAATACCCAGGGACGACAAATGGATTCGCAACTGATGGGTCTTGCCCGTCTTCGGAAAGAGTCGGTAGCGTGCGAAGTCACCTGAGGTGCCGACCAGTTCGATCAGGGTCTCGCTGTTCGGCTCCCCCGGCTCCTCGTATGCCGTCATCACCCCGTGCTCTTTGAGGATTCGACTGCGCACGATGCGCGGAAACTCCAGTGCTGCATCGAATCCTGCGACGGCCTCGTACTCTTTGGTGACGTTGCGGGAGGAGAAGAGTTCTTGATACGGCCGTCGGGCATGCTTGGTCTTGGTGAAGAGCAGCACCCCGGCGGTGGCGCGATCGAGTCGGTGCGCGGGCGTCAGGTCGGGGCAATCGAACTGCTTGCGCAGCCTGACGGTCGCCGTTTCGGTGACATGCCGGCCGCGCGGGATGGTGGCCAGAAAATGCGGCTTGTCGACCACCAGTAGATCATCGTCCTCGTGCAGGATGTCGATCTCGAATGGAACCGGAACCTCCTGGGCCGGAACACGATAGAAGTAGACCTGACTCCCGGCGCGATACCGAGAATCCAGGGTGATGGGCCTGCTCTTCTCGTCGACCACTACGGCGTCGCGAATGGCCCGCCGCCAGTCGTCGTCGGGCATCTCACGTTCGAGATACTCCACGACGGTGGTGGCCGAATGACCATGCGGCAGCAGCAGTCTCAGCGGGGCGAGACCATCACGAAAGGGCAGCATACTTCTACGCGCAGTCGAGACAGATCAACCGCAGACCGCGCCCGGCGTCGCCGTCGAAGTCCTGGTACCGGGACGTCGGATTGCCGCAGGCACTGCAGCGTCCGATGACGGCGGTGTGGTCGGAGAAGTTCTGCGCCATCCGCTTGTCGAAGACGAACAGCGAACCCTCCCACAGCGCGTCGTCGCCGAAAGTCTCTGCGTAGCGCACGATTCCGCCGTCGAGCTGGTAAACCTCCTCGAAGCCCCGGGCCACCATCAACGACGAGAGCACCTCGCACCGCACTCCCCCGGTGCAGTACGTGACCACCGGAGACTGCTTCAGATGGTCGTAGGCACCGGAATCCAGCTGGGAGACGAAATCTCTCGTCGTCTCGACGTCGGGCACCACCGCGTTCTTGAACTTACCGATCTCTGCCTCGAACGCATTGCGGCCATCGAAGAAGACGACGTCGTCGCCGCGAGAATCGACGAGCTCGTGCACCTGATGCGGGCTCAGATGGGTGCCGCCGCCGACAACCCCGTCGGCGTCGACCTTCAATTCCCCGGGGGCTCCGAACGTGACGATCTCGTCGCGCACCCGCACACTCAAGCGCGGGAAATCGTTACCGAGCCCATCGGACCACTTGATGTCGGCGTCCTTGAAAGCCGGGTAGCTGCGGGTGCCGCGGACATACCTTTTGACGTCGTCGACGTCGCCGCCCACCGTCGCGTTGATGCCGTGTTCGGAGATCAGGATGCGTCCGGTCAGCTTGTTCGACGCGGCCAGCGTCTGTTGCCACAGCCGGATCGCCTCGGGATCGGGCAGTGGAGTGAACACGTAGAACAGGACGATTTTCGGTACAGCCACACCGACCAGTATGGCGCGTCGTCAGGCGGGCGGCGCCGCCGCCCGGACGCGCTGGGTGCCGGAATCGACGGTGAAGCCCGCTCCCCAGTACACACCCGTCTGCGGATCCTCCTTGGCGGTGAGGAACCAGTGGTCCATCCGCGCCGCCGTCTTGGTGACCTGAAATACGCCGAACCCGTGACTGTCGAGGTCCACGAACTTCACGTGCTGGTTGAGCGCCTTGAAGGCCTCCTCGGCGACCCGGCCCAGCGTGTGCGGCGGAGTTCGCGTCAGATCGTCGATGTTGGCCGAGCTCACCGAGGTGACGACGAGTTCGGTGGCAGCGGGTTCGGTCGTCGAGTAGCGGGCCGCATCGAGCGGCACCTCGCACGCCCAGGCCGAATGGATATCGCCGGTGATGAAGACGGTGTTGTCGACGCCCGCGTCCACGATGGCACCGAGCAGCCTGCTGCGGTCGGCCGTGTAGCCGTCCCACGGATCGGCGTTGTACGGCAGACCGCCTTCCGGAATCCCGAGAAGCGAGGTGATGGCCTTGGCTGTGTTGCGGTCCAGTGGCGGGATCAACGTCGGTGTGATCATCACCGGGTTGCCGACGATCTTCCACTGCGTCGGCGACGAGACGATGCCGTCGGTGAGCCACTGCATCTGGTCGGCACCGGTGATGGTGCGATTGGGAGAATCGACCTCGGTTCCGTTGAACGGCAGCACCTGCTGCGAGCGGTACGTGCGCAGGTCCAGCATCGACAGCTCGAGGAGGTTGCCGAACCGCAGCCGGCGGTAGAGGTGACGGTTGGTCGCGGAGCCGGCGGCGCGCACCGGCATCCACTCGTAGTAGGCCTGCTCGGAATTTGCCTTGCGGGTGAACCAATCGCCCTCGGCCCCCGGAGTGTGGTTCTGCGCGCCGGTGTCATAAGCGTCGTTGGCGGATTCGTGGTCGTCCCACGTGCAGATCCACGGAACCCCGATGTGCGCTGCCTGCAGATCGGGGTCGGACTTGTACTGGCCGTGGCGCTGACGGTAATCGGCGAGCGTAACGATCTCGTGCGTGGGCGAATGCTGCCGAATCACCCCGTCACGGCCCGGGAACCCGCCCGTCTCGTACTCGTAGATGTAGTCGCCCAGATGGACAATCGCGTCGAGGTCTCCCCGGGCCGCCAGATGCCGGTAGGCACCGAAGTACCCCGACTCCCAGTTGGAGCACGAGACGACACCGAAGCGTATCGCGTCGACGTCCGCGTCGTTGGCCGGTGCGGTGTGCGTGGTTCCGACAGCCGATGCCGCGTCGCTCGTCCGGAAATCGTAGAAGTACGTGGTGTCTGCGGCCAGACCGTCGACATCGACCTTGACGGTGTGATCGGTATCGGGGCCGGTGGAGACGGTTCCGGAGGCGACGACGTTGCTCATGTCTGCGTTTCGGGCGATTCGCCAGGTCACCGACACCTGCGGGCCGACGGCGGAGCCCGGGGTGGCGTCGGGCACGGGGGTGATGCGAGTCCAGAGGACGATCGCGTCGGGTAACGGATCTCCCGACGCCAACCCGTGCAGAAAGCCCCGGTCGCTGCCCTGCGCGTAGGCGGTCGCCGGCAGTGTCGTCGCGACTCCGGCCACTACGACGGCGACCGACGACGAGCGAAGAAACGTTCTTCTGGAGAGCGCAGACTCAACGTGCATCGGGTCAGTCCATGCGATGGATGGTCGGTGGTCAAGTCGGGGTCCCCCTCGTGCGCGTTTTGCGTAGTTCCAGGTACGCAAAACGCGCACGACGGGGAGGTCGGGTTTGCCGGGGTCACTGCGGGAGAACACTCGGAGAATGGACGCTCTGTGGTTGTTCGGTGATCAGCTCGGTCCGCATTTTCATTCGGTGGACGAGCATGCCGATCGAGATGTGCTGATGATCGAATCCCGACGCGTGTTCCGGCGGCGTCGGTATCACCGACAGAAGCTCCATATCGTGTTGTCGGGGATGCGTCATCTGGCCGACGAGCTCAGCGATCGCGTCACCTATTTGCAGACCGAGACCTATCGCGAAGGGTTGGCCGAGTACGGCAAGCCGGTGGTGGTCTACGAACCCACGTCGCACGCCGCCGAGAAGTTCGTCGCCGCGTTGCACGAGGAGGGTCTGGTCTCGGAGGTGCTGCCGAGTCCGATGTTCGCCCTGCACCGGTCCGAGTTCGCCGATTGGGCGGCCGAGCGCGGCACTTTCCGCATGGAGACGTTCTACCGCGAGCAGCGCAAGAAGTTCGGGGTGCTGATGGAGGGTTCCGACCCGGTTTCCGGAAAATGGAACCTCGATGCCGAGAACCAGTCACCCCCGCCGAAGGGACGCCTGACACTCGGGGTCGACGCGCCGTGGTGGCCGACAGAGGACGCCATCGATGACGAGGTGCGTGCCGATCTCGACTCGTGGGACCTCGACACCGTCGGAGTCGACGGGCCACGGGTGTTCGCGGTGACCGCAGATGAGGCGTCGGAAGCGTTGGCACACTTTGTGAACTATCGCTTGGACGACTTCGGCAAATACGAGGACGCGGTGATGGCCGATGACTGGACGATGTCTCACTCGCTGCTGTCGGTACCGCTGAATCTCGGACTGCTGCAACCGCTGGACGTGGCACACGCAGCCGAGGACGCCCATCGAGACGGCACCCCGCTGGCCAGCGTCGAAGGCTTCGTCCGGCAGATCCTCGGCTGGCGCGAGTACGTATGGCACCTGTACTGGCATCTGGGACCGGAGTACATGGAACGCAACGAACTCGGAGCACATGAGCCACTGCCGGAGTGGCTCCTCGATCTGGACGGCGATGCGGTAGTTGCGAAGTGCCTGTCCAGCACGGTCGACGGTGTGCGCGATCGCGGTTGGGTGCACCACATCCCCCGACTGATGATTCTGGGAAACTTTGCGCTGCAACATGCCTGGGACCCGCGAGCGCTGACGGAGTGGTTCGCGACGGCGTTCGTCGACGGGTTCGCGTGGGTGATGCCGGTGAACGTGATCGGCATGAGCCAACACGCGGACGGTGGAGTAATCGCAACCAAGCCCTACGCCTCCGGCGGCGCGTACCTGAACCGCATGACCGACTACTGCGGCACCTGCGAATTCAACCCCAAGAAGCGACTGGGCGACGACGCCTGCCCCTACACCGCTGGCTACTGGGCCTTCGTGCACCGACACCGAGAGATGTTGGCGCTCAATCACCGCACGGCACGGCAGGTGTCGTCGATGAACCGATTGAGCGACCTCGAGCAGGTGCTGGAACAGGAACGCCAACGCGAGGTGTACTGACGCGCTGGGGTTTTCAACCGAGAGTCGCTACCTGCGAGAAAGCTCGACAGTAGCTAGAGCGGCGTTGCTCTGTCCGAAGCCGTCAATATCGACCGCCCCGATTCAGGCATCTGGCCCAGCCCGGCACTCGGGCGACGTCCAGGTCGATGGGTCCAGTCCGAATGCATCGATGCTCGGGTCTGCCTCTCGCCGTCGAACCGCGTGATTGTGCAATCGCCGGAGAGATCGAGCGTCTACCACGGACCACCGACAGGTTTGTGCTGTCGAATCCTTCTGCACAGCAATAGTTTTCGATTCAACGATGGTTGCCAGTCGAACGCATGTTCGATACACTCGCACCCATGACGACGGAGATCTGGCAACTGAGCGAGGCAGAACTGCTCGCCGACGCCGCCGCCGTCTCCCACCAGATTCAGTTGCTCGAAGCCCGTCGGATCGCCCTCGTGGCCGAAATCGACACCCGCGTCTCCCGGGAGAAGCTCGGCTTCCCCGGACCCGCCGGCTGGCTCACCTCCACCACCCTGCTCACCCCGAGCAAAGCGAACAAGATCGTGGCCCTAGCCCGCGGCCTGAAGAACTTCCCCGACATCGCCGACGCCGTGAACACCGGCAGCATGACCGTCGACCACGCCGCCCTGATCCTCGGCTTCGCCGAAACACCACCGAAACTCCTCCCACAAGCTGGTCAAGACATGGCCCGCGCCGCAATGATCACCGCCGCCACCGGGCCCGGGGCACGCACCGACAAGATCCGCGAAGCGATCACCAAACTCAAAGACACCTACGGCAGCGAGAAGCCGCCCCCTGAGGACACCGACCGCAACGAACTCTTCGCATCGAAAATGCTCAACCAACGCCTCTGCCTCAAAGCCGACTTCGATGCCGTCACCGCAGAAAAGCTCTTCACCGCACTCTCCCCGCTGACCGAACCACGGCCCGCAGCCGACGGCACCCCCGACCCACGCAGCCCCGCCAGACGGCGCGCCGACGCCTTCGGGCACATCCTCGACCGCTACCTCGCCTCGAGCGATCGCCCCACCGAAGGTGGGGAGAAACCACACATCAACCTGCACATCCGGTTGCAGGACCTCCACAGCCTGAGCTGTCAGAACAGCGACGACATCACCGACGACGAAACCACCCGCGCAGCAGCAGGATCCGACAGTGATCCCGACTCTGACACCGACAGTGACACGGGCAGTGACCGTGGCGCGTATCGGGATCTGTTCGGTGACGGCACCTCCGTCGGGTGGCTGCCCTGGATGGGGCCGCTCTCGCGCAACACCTCACGCCAACTGGCCTGCGACTGCCTTCTGACCGCGATCGTGATGGACGAGAACGGCAACCCGCTGAACCTCGCTCGCACCGCACGCACCGTCACCGCGAAACAGAAACGCGCGCTCACCGCCCGCGACCACGGCTGCGCGTTCCCCGGCTGCGGAAAACCCGCCGCCTGGACCGAAGGCCACCATATTCCAATGCCGTTAAGTTAGCGGCACGCGGAGCTGCAGCCGAGGAGGATGCTTCTCGTGACGCCCGTGATGGTGTGGTCGCTTCGTGTTGTGAAACG
>NZ_JBITUQ010000041.1:0-25753 GCF_044542515.1 Rhodococcus sp. NPDC078407
TCGGTTGTCGGTGCAGTTGTGGTAACCACACCGATACCGGAGGTCCTCACCTATCTGTCGCTGCCACGCCGTCCACAACGTCCCTGGTCATTACAACTAGCTGGCACCACCGACATCACCGGACCATAATCGACTTCTATGCGGTCGGGTGGACGAGCGGTGGTGCTGACGCTGGTCGCTGCCGGTACGTGGCTGTTCGCAACACCACAACTCGATCCCGGAACCGCAGACTTCGTCGCCACGCCGGCACCCATCGCACCGCCTGCTCCCGTCGTCGAACCGCCACCGTTGGCACTCGAGGAGCTCTCCGCTCGGGTCGATCCCACCATCGTGACCCTGTCGGCGTCGGACGGCTTCTCCGGAGTGGCCGGCACCGGCTTCGTCGTCGCCCCCGACGGCATTGTGCTCACCAACTTCCACGTCGTCGAGAACGCCGCCGAGATCAGCGCAGTACACATGGGCAACGGACTGATCTACGACGCCACCGTGCTGGGTTACGACAAATCTCGTGACGTGGCGGTCGTGCAGTTGATCACCGCGGCCGACCTGCCGGTGGCCGAGTTGGCTCCGGACTCACTTCCCGACGTGGGCGACGCGGTGACCGCCGTCGGAAATGCTTCGGGGGCAGGTGTATTGGTGCCTGCGCCCGGCGCGGTGACGGCTCTCGATCAGCAGGTGCGCACTCGCAGCTCGGTGGACGGATCACGGAACACGCTGCAGAAGATGATACAAGTGGATGCCGATGTGCGAGCGGGTGATTCGGGTGGGCCACTGTTCGACGCCTGGGGCAGGGTGGTGGGCGTCAACACCGCCGGGCTGTCGGACGAAGCACGCAACGGCACCGAGTTCTCGCCGCCCAAGGCACCCGAGGCGTATGCCGTTCCCATCACCGAGGCCGTTGCCGTGCTCGATCAAGTGCTGGCCGGCCAGTCCGGCGGCACAGTGCATGTGGGCCCGACGCCGTACTTCGGCGTGTCGGTGCGTGATGTCTCGGTTTTCGAGAACGCACCGGCAATGGGGGCGGCTGTCGTATCGGTGAATATGGATTCCCCGGCCGAAGTCCTCGGGTTGTCTGCGGGAGACATCATCGTCTCGCTCGACGGTGCAGACGTGGAGTCGTCCTCGGACCTGTCGGAGGCACTCGCCGGCCGCCTCCCGGGTGACGCCGCCGTCGTCGAATGGGTGAACGATGCGGGGGTGAGAAGCTCCAACACAGTCACTCTCGCCCAGGGAATGCCGAGCGCTTAGCCCTCCAACACCGACAACACATTGCCCGCCGGGTCGGTGAACCAGGCGATCAGCGGTCCACCGTGTCGAAAGATCCCCTTGTCATCGGTTCCCATCTCCCGATACTGCTGAAACACAATTCCTTTGGCAGTGAGAGCGTCGACGGTACTCTCGATATCGGGAACCGGGAAGTTCAGGATCGTGTACTGCGCGGGCACGTGCCCCGGACGCGGATAGATCAGGACGATCGCTCCGGTCCCCAGGTGCAGTTCGAGCATGCCCATCTCGTTGTCGGTCACCGTCATTTCCAGCGTGTCGGCGTAGAAGGTGCGCGCCGCGGGTAGGTCGTCGACCGCAAACCCGGAGAACGGCTGCCTGGTCAAGTCCATGATTGTCATCGACGAATTATCGCGCTCTCGCACGTGCTGCGGGCCGATATCCGAGTAGCGTGGCTCCGGTGACTATTCGCCTCGGTTACCAGATGCCCAACTTCAGCTACGACGGTTCGGTCGCGGAACTCTTTCCCCAGGTCATCGCGCAGGCGCGCGAGGCCGAAGCGGCCGGGTTCGACACCGCATTCGTGATGGATCACTTCTACCAACTACCAGGGATCGGCAAGCCCGAAGAGCCGATGCTCGAGGCCTACTCCGCGCTGTCCGCGCTCGCCACGGCCACCGATACGATCCAGCTCTCCGCGCTGGTCACCGGCAACACCTACCGCAATCCGGCCATCCTGGCCAAAACGGTCACTACCCTCGACGTCGTCAGCGGCGGTCGTGCGATCCTCGGTATCGGGGCCGGCTGGTACGAACTCGAGCACCAGAGCTTCGGACTCGAATTCGGTACTTTCACCGACCGATTCGAGCGACTCGACGAGGCACTGCAGATCATCGAGCCGATGCTGCGCGGACAGCGTCCGACGTTCGACGGCCTCTGGTACCAGGTCGAGAACGCCATGAACGAGCCACGCATCCGCGACGATCTGCCGATCATGCTGGGTGGTGGCGGCGAGAAGAAGACGTTCGGACTGGCCGCTCAGTTCGCCGATCACCTCAACATCATCTGCGAAGCAGAGGAATTGCCGCGCAAGATGGCGGCCGTTCAGGCTCGCTGCGAGGAAGTGGATCGCGATCCCAAGGATCTCGAGACGAGTTTCCTCGCTTTCGTCATCATCGACGAGGACGGCGAGAAGGCCAAGGAGCTGCAGCGCGAGTTCGTGCTGAAGCAGGGCCTCGATCTGACGAACCTGTCGGAGGAGGACGCCGCGAAGGCCACCGATCGCCACTTCTGCGGAACCCCCGACGATGTCGCAGAGCAAGTCCAGCGGCGCGTCCTCGATCAGGGCATCGACGGAATCATCATCAACCTGATCACCAACGGCCACCAGCCGGGGGCCGTCGAATTGGCAGGTAAGGCCCTGAAGCCGCTCGTCTAGGAAATTTCTCCAGCAGTAGCCGCGGGGGCGCGTGCAGTGGCATAGTTCCCCCGTGGCTCAGCTGAGGATGAACGGGCACCGCGTCTTGGTCGCAGACCTGACCGGCGACTCCCTGCGCGCGATGTCTGGATCGATGGTGGCCTACGAGGGCGACGTCACCTTCAAGAGCGCCGGAATGGGCGGCGGCGGAGGCCTGCGCGCCGCACTCAAACAGAAGGTGACCGGCGAGTCGTTGTCGCTGATGGACGTATCCGGTAAGGGCACGGTCTTTTTCGCGGTCGACGCCCAGGACATCACTCTCGTCGAGGTCCAGGGCGACAACCTCCACGTCGAGTCCTCTCAATTACTCGCCCTCACAGGGCAATTGAAGACCGATGTCAAATTCTCCGGTCTACGCGGTGCCAGTTCCGGCCAGGGCTTGTTCACCACCGTCGTCAGCGGATCCGGCACAGCGGCCTTGCTGTCCAAGGGAGGGCCGATCATCGCTCTCGCCGTCGATCCGCAGTACCCACTCGTCGTCGATCCCGACGCCTTCGTCGCCCATCGCGGGCAGCTGAATCAGAGCTTCGTCACCGACGTCACGTGGCGCTCGGCCATCGGCGGCGGCAGCGGCGAGGCCTTCTCTCTCCGATTCGACGGCCAGGGCGTCGTCTACATCCAACCCGAGGAGCGCTGACGTGCCGCTCGAACTCGTCAACAGCAAAGTTGTGAAATCTGTTCTGGCACCGAATCAGAACGTGCTCGCGCGTCGTGGATCGATGCTCTACTACACCGGCGACGTCCGGTTCGTTCCCCACTCGATGGGCGGGTCGGCCGGTGCCATGCCGGGTATGAGCGGCGTTGCCGGGATGGCCGGCCGAATGATGGCAGGCGAACACGCGGCAATGATGGCCGCCGAGGGTCAGGGCGAGGTCTTCTACGGTCACGCCGGTCTGTACGTCGAGGTGATCGAACTCGACGGGTCGTCCATGCTGACCGTCGAAGCCGATCGACTGCTGGTGCACGACGGCTATCTCCAGAGCTCGGTTGTCGCGCTCACCTCGCAGGGCGGCGTCCGCGGAGCAGTGCGCGGCGCGATGACCGGGCAGGGCCTGTTCACGACGCAGCTGACCGGCCAGGGCAGTGTTGCGGTTCTGTCGCACGGCGGCGCAATTCCGCTCCAGGTCGGGCCGGATCATCCGCAGGTGGTGGTCGATCCGCAGGCGTACGTCTGCCATATCGGCAACATCAACGTCGAGATTGCCGCGAACGTCGGCTGGCGCGACGCCGTCGGCAAGGGCAGCGGCGAAGCGATCCAGCTGAAGATGACGGGCATGGGCACCGTGTGGGTCCAGGCCTCCGAGCAGAAGTTCTGAGGAACCGACATGGACATTCACAGCCCACACACCCTGCCGGTCGACGACAACGTTCCCGGCAACGACTACGCCTTCTGCGTTGAACTTGCAGGCCAGCCGTGGTTCACGTCGAAGGGCGCGATGATCGCGTACTACGGCAACGTTCGCTTCGAACCGCTCGGGCAGACGTCGATGCCCGCCATCGTCGCGGCGCGGTTCTCCTCTCCGCTGTTCTCCAACGACTGGGTACTCGCGCAGGGGCAGGGCAAGTTGATTCTCGGCGACCGCGGATTCAACATCAACAGCTACGACCTCGACGACGGCAACCTCACCATCCGGGCCGCGAATCTTCTTGCGTTCGAGCCGACTCTGGATCTCAAGCAGTCCATCGTCCCGGGATTCCTGACCCTGCTCGGCACCGGAAAGTTCCTGGCGTCGTCCAACGGCCCCGTCATGTTCGCCGAGCCGCCGCTGCGCATCGACCCGGAAGCCCTTGTTGGATGGGCGGATTGCCCCTCACCGTCTCATCACTTCGATGCCGACTGGATGCAGAACTTCCTCGGAGCAGCCCGAGGGTTCCTCGGTGCCAACAGCGGCGAGGAGCGTCAGTTCGACTTCACCGGTGCCGGCACCGTGTTGATCCAATCGAGCGAGAAGGTTCTCGACGACACGCATCTGCTGCGTTACGTCGAATCACAGACGGTCTCGCTGGGCCAGAACTCTCTGCGAGCGCTGCACAACACCATCGGGGCCCGGCTACAGCAATAGCTTCTCGCCCGTGCGGAGAAAACGCGCATACTGGGGTAGCACCTGAGGAGGTACTGCCATGGCCAACCAAGGACCCTTCGGATTCGGATCCGACGACTTCGACAAGTTCGCACGTGAAGCAACCGAGGGACTGCGCGAGGTGGTCGGCTCACTGTTCGCCTCGGGCACCGGGGCACCCAAAGCGCCGCCGGAGCCCGAAACCACAGGTCAGAAGGGCGACGGAGTCTGGGCGATCTACAGCGTCGACGACGCCGGATCACCGCAGATCGACCAGCTCTACGCCACCGAGCTCGATGCTCTCCGTGCGCACAAGGACAACACCGACCCGCGTCGACGCGTCCGATTCCTGCCCTACGGCGTGAGCGTCAGCGTCCTCGAAGACTGAATTCGGTGGGGCGGGTCGCAGCGCGGCGGGTGCCGATCGGCTGCGCGATGATCACTGCTGCAACGACGGTCGCAGCACCGATCAGTTGCAGCAGTGAGAGCGACTGGTCCAGAACGAGATAGCCCAGCACGGTCGCGGCGAGTGGGCTCGCGAACGACAGGAACGACACCGCAAGCGCAGGAAGTTTGCCGATACCGCGGAACCACACCGCGTAGGCGAGAAGCGCACCGATCACGCCGAGGTAGAGGAACCCGGATACGTTCTCTGCCGTGACGGAGCCAGGAAGACCCTCTCCGAACAACATGAACGGCAGCAGAACCGAGCCTCCGACCGTCAACTGCCAACCGGTGAACGTCAGCACCCCGACGCCTGGGGGTCTGCCCCATCTCTTGGTCAGCACCAGACCGGAGGCCATGCTGACGGCACCCGCGAGTCCGGCGAGTACTCCGATCGGATCCAGGCCGGCGTTCGGTTGGAGGACGAGAAGTCCCACCCCCACTGCGCCCATCACACAGGCAACGATGTGAATGCTCTTGATCCTCGCCCCCAGCAGTCCCACGCCGAGAACGAGCACGATCATCGGCTGAATACTCATGACGAGGGCCGCGACACCGCCGGGCAGGTGATATGCCGCAACGAACAGGAAGTAGAAGAACGCGCCGATATTGAGCACCCCGAGCACGATCGCGCGCCACCACCAGATCCCCTGCGGCAAAACGCGTCCACATGCAACAAGGATCAGACCGGCAGGCAGTGCACGCACGACCGATGCAAGAAGCGGACGGTCGGGCGGAAGGAGTTCGGTGGTCACGAGGTATGTGCTCCCCCATACCGCAGGCGCGAGGACGGTCAGCAACGAATCGCGGACCGTGCTTCCGGCTTTCATCGAACCGACCCGACATCCGCGTTCCCGTTCGACATCATGAGGGCCTTCGTGGGTAGCGTCATGTCTCGTTCCCGAACATTTCGATATCGAATCATTTGATAATGAAAGCTACGCGCGGTGCTACCTTCTGTCAAACAGTTCGATGTCGAAATGTCGATTAGAGCGCCCAAAGGAGAGTCCGTTGACCGACGCAGTGGATTCGTTTCTGGAGCAATGGAAACGAGAGCGGCCCACGATGGATGCATCACCCATGGGCCTGGTCGGACGACTGTCGCGGACCTCGCGGTTGGTCGAGCTCGAGATCCGCGGATACTTCGCCGGGGAGAACATGGAGCCCTGGGAGTTCGACGTGTTGGCGACGTTGCGTAGGTCGGGGCCGCCCTACACGTTGACGCCGAAAGATCTGGTCGCCCGCACGATGGTCGGCTCGGCCGCGATGACCAACCGGGTGGACCGCCTCGTGACGAAGGGCCTCGTCTCCCGCGAAACCGACCCCGCGAACCGACGCAGCATTCTGATCACGCTGACAGCCGAGGGACACGACGTGGTCGAACGCGTCGTGGACGGCCATGTGGCCAACGCAGCCCGCCTGGTGTCGGAACTCGAACCCGACGAACGACACGAGCTGGAACGGCTTCTACGGAAGTTGCTGATCTCCCTCGGCGACACCGGCGGTACCTGACGCAGGTGCTCACCTCGGATCGACCAGGACGACGCCGAACTCGATGCCCTTCCTACGCAGCAGCGTCCTGCATGACTGAATCTGGTGCACTGGACCGCGCTAGGCGCGGCTGGCTGCACCGGATTCACGCAGGCTCGAGTCGAGCGACGACAGCGAGTCTGCGAGGAACTGCTCGGACACCGCAGGCAGTCCACCGACGTGGGCCCGGACGGACTCCGGGGTATCGGTCCAGTCGTAGGTGAGGGTCACTGTCGTGCCTTCGTCCGCCGCCGACAGGTCGTAGCGCCACCACCAGCCCCCGTGTTCCACGGATCCATCGTCCGTACGCGCTCCCGGCAACCATGCGATGGTTCGATCCTGCACGTACGCGATCACCAGGTTGTGCACCACGTAGTGACCGCCCGCGGCCCCCAGAAACATGTTGATGGCGAACACCTGCCCCAGCGCCGTGATCCGATTCGTACCCACCGCCGATCGCACCCAGTCGTCGGGTTCGGTGTCCTGATGTCGGTCGGGGTCGGTCAGAACAGCAAAGATCTCGG
Organism: Rhodococcus sp. NPDC078407; assembly: GCF_044542515.1. Classification (NCBI taxonomy): domain Bacteria; kingdom Bacillati; phylum Actinomycetota; class Actinomycetes; order Mycobacteriales; family Nocardiaceae; genus Rhodococcus; species Rhodococcus sp. NPDC078407. The sequence goes on from NZ_JBITUQ010000041.1 coordinate 7,260, forward strand.
CGGGGCTCGCAGCCAGTGTTCGGCTCGCGACCAGGCGCTCGCGCTCGACGGGAGTGGTCATACAGGAACAGACTGCGCGGCTGCCCGAATCTCACCGCCGGTCACGCGAGATACGCCTCGATCGCGTCCGCCGCCTGTTCGACGCCGCCGTGTGCCCGCACCTCGGCACTCATCGCCGCTGCGCGCGATGCCAATCGGCGAGCCTGGGCAACAGCGTCGGCCAGGCTCGCAGCCGTCACCTGCTCGAATTCGAGGTGCACGCCCACCCCGAGGTCGGCGAGCATCGCGGCGTTACCGAACTGATCGACTGCCTGCGGTACAGCGACGGTCGGGACGCCGAACCACAGCGCCTCGGTGCAGCCACCCATTCCGGCGTGGGTGATGAACACCGTGGCGGCGTCGAGCACGGCGAGCTGCGGAACATGTTCGTGCACTTCGACATGTGCAGGCAGCTCACCGAGCACAGTCGGGTCGACACGCCGACCGATGGAGATCACCACGTGCCAGTCGGTGTTACCGAACGCCTCGATGCACATGCGGTAGAACTCCGGTCGCTCGTTGTAGCCGGTACCGAGCGAGATGTACAGGATCGGCCCCTCAGGTGCCGTCCAGCTCCGGTCGTTCAATCGGACAGGATCGAGACACGGTCCGACGAACTGCACCGACTCGGGCACCCGGTCGGCATTCGGCTGCATCACCCGAGGAACTAGCGACAAACAGTGCGCCGGATACGTGATCCACTTCCACGGATCGGCGTCGATGTCGTTCTGTCGCAACCACTTTGCGTAGGTGTCGCGATACACAACACCGGTTGGCGACTCTCGAATAGAGGTGATCCCGTCACCGAGGTCCTCGGCATATCCATCCCACGCCACGTACGTCGGCGAGAGTTGCACAGCAGGCAGCCCGTAGCGCACCCCCAGAACCGGGGCCGTCATACCGCCGATGTCGTACAGAAACAGGTCCGGTCGATCGTTGTCGTAGAACGCGGTGAGTATCGGGAAGGACTCGATCGCCTCGTCGAGGAACACGTGCATCGCCGCCGCCGGATCATCGGGCCACGACGACTCCCCGTCGGGAAGTACCGAGGAGAACGAGAGCACCTCGACACCTGCGGGTTCGACCAGGTGTCGCAGAGACTCGCCGACGGCGTAGGTGACGCGATGCCCGCGCCGGACCAGCTCGGCAATCACGGCGAGCGACGGATAGATGTGGCTGGGAGCCGTCGTGCCGATCATGGCGATGTGCATGGCGTCCACCGTAGGACCAACGCCAAGCGCAGGGCTACTGAATTTCGTTGGCGATCAGATCCAGCAGACCGGGAAACCTATCCTCGAGCTCCCGGCGACGCAGCGTGACCTTGCGGCTGTTACCGCGGTCCACCACTGACCGATCGAACCGACGCCGATGCCGCCGCATCCGGGCAACCGGGATTCGCCGATGCCTACGCTCATGCCTTCACCGAGGTGATCGCCCTCGTCGTCGCCGCTGTCGCAGTCACCTCAGCGGCGATCATCGCACTTTCCCGGACGGCACGATCCGACGTATCGTCGGCCAATGCCATTTCTGCAACCGGTGACCCTCAGTGACGATCTCGTGACTCTCGAGCCGTTGAGCCACGACCATCTCGAAGGACTGAGCGATGCTGCCCGTGACGGCGAGTTGTGGAACCTCTGGTACACCAGTGTTCCGAAACCCGAGGACATGGCGGCCGAGATCGATCGACGGCTCGGATTGGCCGCCGCCGGAACGATGCTCCCGTTCACGCTGCGCCGCAACGACACCGGCCAGATCATCGGCGCGACGACGTTCTTCAACGCCGACGCCGTCAATCGTCGCGTCGAAATCGGATACACCTGGAATGCGCGCTCCGCGCACGGAACCGGGACCAACGCCGCGAGCAAGCTACTGCTGCTGACGCATGCCTTCGAGGACCTGGGTTGTATCGCCGTCGAATTTCGTACGCACTGGATGAACCTGCAATCGCGGACGGCGATCGCGAAGCTCGGCGCAAAGCAGGACGGCATTCTGCGCAATCATCAACGCATGCCCGACGGTTCGCTTCGCGACACCGTTGTGTTCTCGATCATCGAATCCGAGTGGCCCTCCGTCCGCAACGAACTCCGCAGGCGTACCGCACGGTAGGTTGACCCCATGCGTGTGGATGGGCGGGACGTTCCCGTAACGGGAAGCCTGCTTCAGCCTCTGGTGCGAAGAACGAGCGACATCATTCGGGTCGCGTCGGCTGCCGCCCTGCTGGGCGTGGTGATCGCCGGTTCACTGATCACCAGAAATCAGTGGGATGCGCTCGAGCAATCCGTGTCGAACATCGTCGGTGTGCTCAGCCCAGACCAGTCGAACGCCGTCTACATCGTGTACGGCGTCGCTATTCTCGCGCTCCCGTTCGGAGTCCTGATCGGCCTGATCGCCGGGCGCAAACGGAAACTGCTCGCCGGGTACGCAGCTGCGGCTCTGCTCGCCGCTCTGGCGTTGTCGATCACCGGAACCGGCATCTCCACTCCCACCTGGGACCTCGACGTTCCCGAGCGGCTCGACACGTTCCTCGCCCAATTTCTCGACGATGCGCGCTGGATCGCGATGCTTGCTGCGGCACTGACGGTTTCCGGCCCGGGCCTCCCCGCGAAGTGGCGTCGGGCATGGTGGACGCTGCTGCTCGCGTTCGTGCCGATGCATCTGGTCGTCTCCACCGTTGTCCCGGCTCGCTCGATACTCGGTCTGGCGGTCGGCTGGCTCGTCGGAGCCGTCGTCGTTTTGCTCGTCGGTACACCGGCGTTGGAGGTTCCACTCGACGCGGCGGTTCGCCTGTTTCACAGCCGGGGTGTGACGGTTCGCAGATTCACCGTCGTACATCCGGCCGGCCCCGGTCCCTTGGTGTTGAACGCACACACTCCCGACGCCGACGTGGTCGTCGAGTTGTACGGACAGAATCAGCGCAGCGGCGGTGCCCTGCGGCAGTTCTGGCGCTGGATCACGATGCGTGGCAGTGAAACTGCGCCGTTGCACGCGTCGATGCGCCGAGCAGTGGAGCATCGCGCGCTGATGGGTCTTGCCATCGACAGATTGGGTGCGGCGGGCAGTCACCCTCTGGCGGTCGCGGCACTCGACCGAGGATGGACCCTGTACGCGCACAGCCTGCCCATCGGCGATCCGATCGAGGCAGAGCACGACGACGCCACACTCGACGCCCTGTGGTCCGCCCTGAACACCCTGCACGAGAACCAGATATCCCACGGCGACCTGCATCACGGCGCACTCCGCATCCACGACGGCACTGCCCTGTTCTGCGGATTCGGCCACGCCGAACTGGGCGCGTCGGATTCCCAGATGCAATCCGACGTCGCGCAGTTGTTGCTCACCACGGCAGACCTGTTCGGCTCCCAGCGAGCCGTCGCGACCGCCGTCGACGTCCTCGGTTTCGAGACCGTGGTGGCGGCGTCGGGCCGTTTGACCAAGTCCGCCATCCCGCCCCGTATTCGCCAATCGGTGGGCGACGCCGACAAGACGATGAAGGCGGTTCGTTTCGAGGTTCTCGAGCAGACCGGCACCGACAAGATCGAGGCCGAACAGGTCACCCGGTTCAGCCGTAACCAGATCATCTCGCTGGTGCTGTTGATCGGATTGGTCTACGTCGCATACCCGTTCATCAGTGCGGTGCCCGCGTTCGTCACCGAACTCGGTTCGGCCAACTGGTGGTGGGCCCTACTCGGTCTGGCGGTGTCGGCGCTGACGTACATCGGTGCGGGAGCCGCGTTGTGGGCGTGCGCGCTGGGCAAGGTCGGCTTCTGGAACCTGACGGTGATGCAGGTCGCCAACACGTTCGCGGCGACGACGACACCTGCCGGCGTCGGCGGCCTGGCCCTGAGCGTGCGATTCCTGCAGAAAGGTGGGCTGGGAACGATTCGTGCGACGGCTGCTGTGGCGCTGCAGCAATCCGTCCAGGTGATCACGCATGTCAGCCTGCTGATCTTCTTCAGCGTCGTCGCAGGCACCTCATCGGGGTTGTCGAACATGGTGCCGGGCAACACCGTGCTGTATTTGATCGCCGGTGCCGCTTTCGGCGTCGTCGGAACGTTCATGTTCGTGCCGAAGCTGCGTCGCTGGCTGCGGGTCGCCGTCCGGCCGCAGATCAAGGAGGTCCTGGGCGAACTGGGCGAACTCGCCCGCGATCCCAAACGCTTCTCGATCATCATTCTCGGTTGTGCCGCAACCACATTGGGCGCAGCGCTGGCGCTGTGGGCGAGTATCGAAGCCTTCGGCGGTGGCACGACGTTCGTGACGGTGACCGTCGTGACGATGATCGGCGGGACTCTTGCATCCGCAGCGCCGACGCCGGGCGGTGTGGGCGCTGTGGAGGCCGCGCTGATCGGTGGCTTGGCGGCCTTCGGCCTGCCAGCCTCCATCGCCGTCCCGTCGGTGTTGCTCTACCGTGTGCTCACCTGCTGGCTACCGGTGTTTCTCGGGTGGCCGACGTTGCGGTGGATGACCCGCAAAGACATGCTCTGACCAGGTTTTGCGCGCGAAGTATCCCCGATTTCGGACTGCTCACGAATGGCCCTGGTAGCGTTTGTTCCAGCCGGGGATTTACCCACGAGAGGTACGCCCATTTCCAGAGCAGGGATCACGGTGGTGGCCGAGGGCCGCACGCGGTACAGACCTGGAATCGGCAGCCCTCTCGACAGCGTCGAGGACGATTACACCTACTTCGCGAACACCGCGCGTGAGCGTTGGGTGCGCTACTTCATCGGAGTCGTGACGCTCCTGTTCGGTGTGTCCGGGGTCCTGATGTCCGCCACCGGCATCCATTACGAGGGCTTGGGCGTGTTCGTCCTCATAGGTTCGCTGACGACGATTCCGGTGGCAATCGCGTGGTTCGTACTGCCATGGCCATCCCCACGCGTGGCCAACGTCTTCGTTCTGTACGCAGACATCGGCGTCGTGGCCACCTTGTTCAGCAGTACGAACCGCCTCGTCCCGCTCACCGGGTGCATGATGTTCACCACCGTGGCGATCTTCACGGTCATAGCCAGCTCGTACCGAGTGATGTGGGCTCACCTCGCGGTCTCGGTGGCGACTGTAGTGACACTGGCTGTCCTCGCGGTGAAGCAGGGAACCAATCCGTGGTTGGTGGCCGCCACCGCGGTCACCGTCGTGACGTTGTACCTCACCCCACTGATGATTCGGGCCTACATCCGGTATTTGCGTTCTCGGGCGTCGGGTGCAGTCACCGACTCCTTGACGGGTCTGTTCAACCGACGTGGACTGCTCGAAGCGATCGACGGCGTCGGTATCGCCTACGCCGGCGACTCGCCCGATCGAACGGTCGGCGTCACTGTTCTCGACATCGACCGGTTCAAGGAGATCAACGACCGGTTCGGTCACCCGACGGGCGACGCCGTGTTGATCGAGATCGCAGCGCGATTGACCAGAGCGGTGCCACGCACGTCGGTGGTCTCGCGTCTGAGTGGTGACGAGTTCGTGGTCGTCCACGTCGGTTCTCCTGCAGACATCGCCTCGACCGTCGACAAGATCCGCGTCGGTCTGGACGAGACGTTCTCCGGGCCGCCGTTCACCGCCAGCCTCGGATCCGCCGTGGAGTCCCTCGGGAGCGAACCCGTCACCCCGACGGTGGTGCGCAAGCTGATCGCACTGGCCGATATCGAGATGTATCGCAACAAGTCTCGGCTGATCGAGGACGACGGCAGCGCCCGCGGCAGCAGTACCGGGACGCGCGCCGACATTCGAACACGCATCGAAGGCCTGATCTCGCGTGGTGGTCCTGACGTGGTGTTCCAACCCATCTGCGACACGCTCACCACCGCCGTCGTCGGCTATGAAGCGCTCTCGCGCTTCCCTTTCGGCTTCGGCTCACCGACTATGTGGTTCCGCGACGCCACCAACGCCGGAATCGGGCCGCTTCTCGAGGTCGCGGCCATCGACCGTGCCTTGGTGGCCGCCCAGTCACTGCCCCGCGGAATCTTCATCTCCCTCAACGCATCTGCCGAAACGATCCGCTCAACCGACCTGGCTGCGAAGCTGCGGCCGTTCCAGAGCGAGAGAGCGTTTCACATCGAGATCACCGAACACGAGCGGGTGGACGACTATCTCGCGGTGGTCCGAACCATCGATTCCTTGCGCGCGGCGGGCATCTCGATATCCGTCGACGACGTCGGTGCGGGCTTCGCCGGGCTGCGCCAGGTGGTCGAACTGCGGCCCGACACTCTCAAGGTCGACTACGCGCTGGTGCACGGAATCGACACCGACACGGTTCGACGCGCTGCTGCTGCATCGGTGATCGGATTCGCGCACGAGATCGGCTCCACCGTCATCATGGAGGGCGTCGAGACGGAGGCGGAATTGCAGGTCGCCGTCGAGCTCGAAGCCGACATGGTGCAGGGCTTCCTCACCGGGCGACCACTTCCCTTGTCGGCCATCATCGAGTGACGGTGCGCTGGCCGAAGGCCGGCAGTCGACTCAGATCGAGGAGTCGACGGTGAACTTCGTCAGCGCAGGCGTTGCGGCCAGTAGCGGCGGCAATTCGGTGATCTTGCCCGGTCCAGCGCGAAACTCGCGGTACTTCGCGTCGGCCTCGGCCGACTCCCACGTCTCGTACGCGACGACATGCGCCTCGTTCTCCTCGTCGACCCACACCTCGACACCGAGGCAGCCCTCGAATGCGCGGGTCTCGGCCAGCACCGTGTGCAGCAACGCACGCGCTTCGGCGAGAGATTCGGCCTTGAACGTGAGATCCAGTGTCGCAATGAGAGTCATGACTCCAGAGTAGACCGGACGCGTCACCTCAGCCGAAGGGCCAAGTAGAACTCGATTCGGTCCTCCAACCGCGACAGGTCACGGCCGGTCAGTTCCTCGATCCGCTGGATGCGGTAGCGCACAGAATTGACGTGCATGTGCAGTTGTTCGGCGCATCGGGTCCAGGCACCGTTGGTATCGAGATACACCGACAGCGTGGCGACGAGATCACTGTTGTGCTGATCGTCGTACTCCGTCAGAGGATCGAGAAGCCTCGAGGTGAACATCCGCCGGACATCGTCGGGAACATTCGCCAGAAGTATTGTCAGCGTTGCCAATTCATCGTGTCCGACGACGCTGCAGTCGTCACCCCGACCCTCGGCGAGCCGACGGGCGTAACGCGCCTCCTCGATGGCGCTCCTCATATCGGCGGCCGCAGTGGGAGCGCTGACGCCGATGGTGGTCCCACTTCCGATCAACCCCGGAGTCAGGGACTGGACGGCACGCCGGATGGACTCGGTCTGGTCGGTGCGAGCCTCCACCAGCGCGATGGCTTCGTTCTCGACGACTCCCAGCGTGATGTCGAGTGGTGCCAGCAGTTCTCGCAACAACGGACGCAGCTCACCGAGCCGTAGCGTCTCACCCGCTGTGGCGGCAACAATTGCTGCATAACGTGTTTCGGTATCGAGCCCGATGACGTGCATCTGTGCGAGGATGTCGGCCGGTGTCGCGCCGCCCACGATGGAACGGACGAATTCTTGGGCCAGGATGCCCGTTCCGGTCACGCGCTCGTCGGCGCGACCGCGTTCGGCCGCAACGATCGACGCCAGCTGGTCGGCGAGCGAGATTCTCGTCGCATCCCATGTCTGCCAATCACTTTCGAATGCGACGAACCAGTCCACGACGCGCGGAGTGGCCTCTCCGTCGACCGGAAAGATCGATACGCGCTGCGTGCTGCAATACCGCGGCAGGCGTACCGATGTCATGAATTCTCCGGCGACGGCCGCAGTGTCGGGCGGGTTCTCGGATCCGGCGAGAACACGCCCGGACGAGGTGACGACCCAGCACTTCATGCCCAGATCCGAACCCACCAGCTCGAGTAGCGGCCCCAGACCGCCGCCGGGTCCGGTGCTCGCCACGAGGCGTCGATGCCGGTCGAGTACGAGGCTCAGATCCGACGCCCGTGCCGTCGAGAGCTGTCGGACGACGCTCTCGGTCACCGTGGCGAACGCGATGTCCGCCGGCACCCTGAACAGCGGCAGACCGTGTTCGCGGCAGGCATCGACGAGGTCGTCCGGCACGACACCGCCGTCGGAGGCCGCCAGTGCCGCGATTCCCGCCTTCGACACCGCGCGGACGAACGTTCTCGAATCCTCGGGGCCGGCCCGCCACATCAAGCCGGTCAGTACCAGTTCGCCGCCACTGAGGTAGCGGCTCGGATCGAGCATGTCCGTGGTCACGACCCACCTGATCGTCGGGTCGAAATGCTCGGGCGTCACGATGGGCTGCAGCTGCAGATCGGGGAGGTCGGCCAGATCACGCAGTCTCACGGTGCCCTCGGCCTCCTCTTCGTACGATCCTCCAAAACCTACACTGTGATCGTCGTCATACTTCGTCGTTCTCGTCTCTCGTTCTCGGAACACCCGGCGGCTGTACTGGGTGAACACGACTGACATACACGTGAGCGGAGAGCAGCACGATGGAATTCCTACGACCACAGACCTGGAGCGAGGCGTTGGCCGCCAAAGCCGACGATGCCGACGCTGTGCCCATCCAGGGCGGCACGGACGTGATGGTCGAGATGAACTTCGACCTGCATCGGCCCGGCGCGCTACTCGACCTGAACCCGATCACCGAACTCACCGAGTGGGAGGAGCTGGCCGACGGAACGCTGAGGGTAGGCGCAGGCGTGCCGTACGTCCGCATCATCGCCGAGCTCGGTGACCGACTCCCCGGCATCTCACAGGCCTCGCGCACCGTCGGCTCCCCGCAGATCCGCAATCGTGGCACCGTCGGCGGCAATCTGGGCGGAGCGTCCCCAGCCGGCGATCTGCACGCGCCGTTGCTCGCCGCGGGTGCGACCGTGGAAGTGGAATCGGCCGAGCGCGGGGTGCGGATGATTCCCGCCACCGAGTTCTACGTGGGCGTCAAGCGTAACTCCTGCGAGCCGGACGAGTTGATCCGCGCCTTTCACGTCGCCCCGGCTGCGGGGCCGCAGTACTTCTCGAAGATCGGTACCCGCAACGCGATGGTCATCGCCGTCTGCTCGTTCTCGATCGCACTGTTTCCGCAGGAAGGCCGCGTCGGCACCGGTCTCGGCTCCGCTGCGCCGACGCCCCGGCGGGCTTACGATGCCGAGAACTACCTTGCGGCCGAACTCGACTGGGACGGTGCCCTCGATCCACGCGTGTCGGAGGAGTTCGGCCGATTGGTCAGTGCGGCAGCAAGTCCCATCGACGACGTACGGGGCACTGCCGATTACCGCAAGCACGCCCTCTCCGTGATGGCCCGGCGAACGCTGGGTTGGGCATGGCGAGACCTCACAGCCGCACGGAAGGTGGCCTGAACATGCGAGTCAACTGCACCGTCAACGGAAAAGACCTGGAAGCCGACGACGTCTGGGAGGGCGAAAGCCTGCTATACCTGCTCCGCGAGCGTATGGGACTACCAGGATCGAAGAACGCGTGCGAGCAAGGTGAATGCGGTTCGTGCACCGTCTATCTCGACGGCATCCCGGCGTGCGCCTGTTTGGTGGCGGCCGGGCAGGTCGAGGGCCGTGAGATCCGGACGGTCGAGGGCCTCGCCGACGGCGAGAAGCTGGACCCGATGCAGGAGGCGTTCGTCGAGTGCGGAGCCGTCCAGTGCGGCTTCTGCACGCCGGGACTCGTGGTGCAAGCGCACGATCTGATCGAACGCGTTCCCAACCCGTCGGACGTCGAGATTCGCGAATCTCTCGCCGGAAACCTCTGCCGCTGCACCGGATACGAGAAGATCCTGGATGCGGTTCGGCTGGCTGCGACACGAAAGGCCGAAGCGAAATGACCACCGTAATCTCGGGTGCGTACATCGCTCCCATCGTCGGCGACGAGATTCCGAACGGATACCTCGTCATCGAAGGAACGACGATCAGCGCCATCGGCTCCGGCCCAGCACCGACTATCGCTGGGGCCGAGACGATCGACGCGTCCGGGTGCCTCGTCACGCCGGGCCTCGTGAACACCCACCACCACCTCTACCAGTGGGCGTCTCAGGGCCTCGCCAAGGACAACACGCTCTTCGAATGGCTTGTGGCCCTGTACAAGCCGTGGTCCAAGATGGACGCCGAGGTGGTCGGCGGTGCCGCCGCTGCCGGCCTCGGTTGGCTGGCCAAGTCGGGATGCACCACGAGTACCGATCACCACTACATCTTCCCCAAGGGCCGAGGCGACCTGTTCGCCGCCGAGATCGACGCAGCCCAACGCATCGGCCTCCGGTTCCAACCGTGCCGCGGCTCGATGGACCGGGGAGCGTCCGATGGCGGCCTGCCGCCGGACGAGGTGGTCGAATCGCTCGACGACATCCTCACCGCCACCGCCGACGCCATCGACACCTATCACGACGCCTCCTTCGGTTCGATGCTCCGCATCGCGGTCGCACCCTGCTCGCCGTTCTCCATCAGTAAAGAGCTGCTCGTGGAGTCCGCGGGGCTCGCTCGTGCCAAAGGTGTTCGGCTGCACACACATCTGGCCGAGACCCTCGACGAGGAGGAGCACTGCCTCGCTCAGATGAACTGCACCCCGGTCGAGTACATGGAGCAGGTCGGCTGGCTCGGTGACGACGTGTGGTTCGCCCACGCGGTCCACCTGCACGACTCCGACATCGCGAAGATGGCGGCGACCGGCACCGGCACTGCCCACTGCCCGAGTTCCAACGCACGTCTGGGCGCTGGAATCGCCCGCATCTCCGATCTCCTCGCGGCCGGCGCACCCGTCGGCCTCGGTGTCGACGGCTCCGCCTCGGCCGAGATGGTGCCGCTGGCCGGAGAGGTGCGGCAGGCGATGTACATGCAGAGAGCCAAGTTCGGTCCAACGGCACTGACCGCGCGTCAGGCACTCGAGATCGGAACTCTCGGCGGCGCAACCGTACTGGGCCGCCAGAGCGAGATCGGGTCACTCGAAGTCGGCAAACTGGCCGACATCGCGATCTGGCGCACCGACGGCTTCTACTCGGCTGTCGACGACCCCGTCGTCGCATTCGCGTACGGGCAGACGCCTCCGCTCTCCCGTCTGTTGGTCGGTGGCAGGACCATCGTCGAGAACGACATTCTCGTCAGCGCACCCCAGGACGAAATAGGCCGCGCCGGAGCCGATGCGCACCGTCGCCTGATGGAACTCGCGAAGGACGTACTGTGAGCACCCCGATCACAACTCCCAGGCAAGCTCCCGCCGACATCCCGGCACCCGGTCGCGGTCGCGTCGGTGACAGCCCGCTTCGACCCGACGGAACACTGAAGGTCAAGGGTGAATTTGCCTATTCCTCGGACCTGTTCATCGACGGAATGCTCTGGGGCGCAACACTCCGTAGTCCTCACCCGCGCGCGAAGATCCTCTCGGTCGACATCTCGCAGGCTCTCGCGATGCCCGGCGTCGAAGCTGTGCTCACCCACGACGACGTGCCGGGGCGCAAGTGCTTCGGCCTCGACCACACGTGGGATCAGCCCGTGTTGGCCTTCGACGAGGTGCGGCACGAAGGCGAACCCATCGCGTTGGTCGCGGCCGACCATCCCGAAACCGCCCGGCGTGCAATGGAAAAGATCACCGTGGAGTACGAGGTTCTCGAGCCACTGACCGATGCTCGTCGCGCGGCTCTCGATCCGGACTACCCGAAGGTGCAGGAGCGCGGCGGAGTAGCGCGCCATCAGCCGGTGCGCGTCGGCAACGTCGCCGCCGCCAGGGCCCGGGCCGACGTCATCGTCAGCAGCGACTTCGCAGTCGGTATCCAGGATCAGGCGTTCCTCGGCCCGGAATCCGGTCTGGCCGTGCCGGCCGAGGACGGCGGAATCGACCTCTACGTCGCGACGCAGTGGATGCACAACGACCTCGCACAGATCGGCCCGTGCCTCGGCCTACCCGAGGAGAAGATCAGGATGACGCTCGCCGGCGTCGGAGGTGCGTTCGGTGGCCGCGAGGACCTGTCCATGCAGATCCACGCCGCGATGCTCGCTCTGCACACCGGTAAGCCGGTCAAGATCGTCTACAACCGCTACGAGTCGTTCTTCGGCCACGTACACCGGCACCCGGCGCAGATGCACTACGAATACGGTGCCACCAGTGACGGCAAGCTCCTGTTCGCCGACGTCGAGATCATCCTCGACGGTGGCGCGTACACCTCGGCCACCCTCAACGTGGTCGGTAACGCCGCCTCACTGGGCGTCGGCCCGTACGTCATTCCCAACATCGAGATCGACGCGTACGGGGTGTACACCAACAACCCGCCGTGTGGCGCGATGCGTGGATTCGGCGCTGTACAAGCATGTTTCGCGTACGAGTCGATGATGGACAAGCTCGGCGAGGCATGCGGCATCGGACCCGTCGCCATCAGGCAGATCAACGCCGTCAGCCAAGGGTCGATTCTGGCGACCGGCCAGGTCATCGAAGCGCCCGCACCGCTTGCCGAGATGCTCGCCCGAGCCGAAGCGATGAAACTGCCTGCGCCCGTCGACGCGTCGGACATCAGGAACCTCCCGGGCGGGGCGTCGCAGACCACCCACGGCGAAGGTGTCGTGCGGGGAATCGGCTACGGCGTCGGGATCAAGAACATCTGCTTCTCCGAGAACTACGACGACTACTCCACCGCCCGCGTTCGACTGGAGGTGATCGGCGGTGAGGCAACAGCACTGGTGCACACTGCCGCCGCCGAGGTGGGCCAGGGACTCGTGACGTTGGAAGCGCAGATCGCCCGCACCGAACTCGGCGTCACCAAGGTCGTCATCCACCCGGCCGACACCAAGGTCGGCAATGCGGGATCGTCCTCGGCATCACGCCAGTCGTACATGACCGGTGGAGCCGTGAAGACCGCGTGCGAGGCCGTCCGCGAGGCGGTGTTCGTCCTTGCCGGCCTGTACCTCGGGCGTGCGGTTGCCGACCTGAGCCTCGACGGCGGCAAGATCGTCTCGGCCACCGACGGTGTGCTGGCGACGATCGAGGACGTGCTCGGCGATCGAGTCATCGAGCAGACCCGCGAGTTCCACCACCGTCCCACCAGCGGAATGGATCCCGTCACCGGGCAAGGTGCGAGCCACACCCAGCTCGCCCTGTGCGTGCACCGCGCGGTGGTGGACGTCGACGTCGAGCTCGGTCTGGTCAAGGTGGTCGAGATGGCCGCGGTTCAGGACGTCGGCAAGATCCTCAACCGCCTCTCGCTCGAAGGCCAGATCCACGGCGGCACAGCCCAAGGACTCGGTCTTGCGGTGATGGAAGAGATCGTAGTCGTCGACGGTCTCGTGAAGAACCCGTCGTTCACCGATTACCTCATCCCGACCATTCTCGACATGCCGCCCATGAAGCTGGACATCCTCGAGAACCCGGACCCCCTGGCACCCTATGGACTTCGCGGTGCAGGTGAACCACCCACGCTGTCGTCGACGCCCGCCGTCGTCGCCGCAATTCGCAACGCCACCGGACTCTCCTTGACCCGAGTACCGGTCCGACCCGAACACATCGTCAACCCCTGATTCATTCGACGAAACCTTCTTCGGCACAGCGGAACCCGATGCCAACTCCTCCGGCACGGTTGCCCGCGTACGTTCGGAGAAAGGTTGATCACGCCCTGGGAGGGCCGATCATGACCGACGTACACACACCCACCACTCGCCGAAGCGGCAAAGGCCGATCCCAGCTCGACAAGTTCTTCGATATCACCGGCCGAGGCTCGTCGGTGTCGCGCGAGATTCGCGGTGGCGTCACCACTTTCGTGGCTATGGCATACCTCATCGTTCTCATTCCACTGATCATCGGTGATGCCCGCGATGTCACGGGTGCGACGCTCGACGCAGCGCAGCTGTCGACGATGGTCGCTCTCTCCGCCGGCCTGACGACCATTCTCATGGGCGTGGTCGGTAATGCGCCCCTCGCGATGGCCGCCGGGCTCGGCGTGACACCCATCGTGGTGTTCCAGGCCGCCCCCTACATGACCTGGCCGCAGGCGATGGGCCTGGTGGTACTCGAGGGCGTCGTGATCGTCGTGTTCGCCCTCACCGGGATACGGCAGCTCATCATGGATGCGATTCCCCTGGTTCTCAAACAGGCCATCGGCGTCGGCATCGGTGCCTTCATCGCCCTGATCGGACTGGTCGATGCCGGCTTCGTCGGACACCACGAAGCAGCCTCCACGGCAGTCACTCTGGGCACGTTCGGCAAGTTGGCCGGGTGGCCGGTGTTCGTGTTCTGCGTCGGCCTGATCCTGATGATCATGTTGTTCGTGCGCCGAGTACCCGGGGCAATGCTGATCGGTATCTTCGTCGCAACCAATCTGGCGATCGTGCTCAATTCCGTCTTCGACATCGATCCGAAGGCGTGGGGCCCGGTGGTCCCGAAAGTTCCCGATTCCATAGTCGCCACACCACAATTCGATCTGCTGTTCGACGTCGACCTGTTCGGCGGGTTCGCCCGAGCTGGTGTCGTGACGGCCTCGGTAGTCCTGTTCACGCTGGTGCTCTCGGGTTTCTTCGACGCCATGGGCACGATCCTCGGAGTCGGTGAAGAAGCAGGGCTGGTCGACAAACAGGGCAAGATGCCCGGACTGAGCCGCATTCTGACCGTCGACGGCATCGGTGCCATTGTCGGCGGTGCGATCAACGGTTCAGCCAACACTGCGGTAGTGGAATCCGCTGCCGGCGTGACCGAAGGTGCCAGAACCGGTCTCGCCAGCGTTGTCACCGGTGGACTACTGACGAGCCTGATCTTCTTCACCCCGCTGGCCGGGGTGGTACCTGTTGGGGCAGCCGCCCCCGCGCTGGTACTGGTTGGCGCACTGATGATGACGCACGTGCGCAAGATCGATTGGCAGAACACCGATATCGCAATACCGGCCTTCCTGACGATCGTGCTGATGCCGTTCACCTACTCGATCACCGTCGGCGTCGCGGCCGGTGTCATCTCGTACACCGTCGTCCGACTCGCGAAAGGTAAAGCACGCCAGACACATTGGCTGCTGTATCTGATGTCGGGAATCTTCCTGGTCTACTTCGCCCTGCACCCCATCGAAGAAGCGTTGGGAATCTCGTAACGTGAAAGAGATTGTCGATCGCCTGCTCGCGTGGGACCACGCAGGCGTCCCCTATGCGGTAGCAACCGTCATCGCAGTATCCGGAAGTGCCCCTCGGCTTCCGGGTGCCGCGATGGCGGTGTGCGCCGATGGCGAGGCAGTGGGCAGCGTGTCCGGCGGCTGCGTGGAAGGTGCGGTGTACGAGCTGTGCCGTGAGGTACTCGACACTGGCGAGTCCACGCGAGAATCGTTCGGCTACAGCGATTTCGACGCATTCGCAGTCGGTTTGACGTGCGGGGGAGTGATCGAGGTGTTCGTCCGCCTCGGTCCTCCGCGGGCGGTGCTTGCCGCCATCGCCTCCGATACTGCGGTGGCCACGGTGACGATGCTCGACGGCACCGGGCGGTCGCTCGCGGTCTCGTCCTCGGCGACCATGGGCACGACCGGGTTCTCCGACATCGACGCAGTGGTCGTGGGTAGGGCTGTGGCGATGCTGGACTCCGGGGGTACCGGAATCCGCTCGGTGCGGTGCCGGCCGGATCTCGACGTGTTCGTCCAGTCGTACGCCACCGCCCCGCGACTGGTGATCTTCGGAGCCATCGACTACGCGGGTGCGCTTGCTCGAGTGGGAAAGTTTCTCGGCTACCACGTGACCGTCTGCGATGCACGACCGGTGTTCGCCACTGCTGCACGGTTTCCCGACGCCGACGAGGTGGTCGCGGAATGGCCGCACACTTACTTGGCTCGCACGGCAGTCGATGCCCGGACAGTGATCTGCGTCCTGACGCACGACGCCAAATTCGACGTGCCGCTGCTCGAGGTGGCTCTGCGCCTGCCTGTCGCATTCGTCGGGGCTATGGGATCTCGCAGGACTCACGACGATCGCGCGGCACGGTTGCGTGAGGTCGGCCTGACAGAGGACGAGCTCGCGCGCTTGAGATCACCCATCGGCCTCGATCTGGGGGCCAGAACTCCGGAGGAAACGGCGCTGGCCATCGCGGCTGAATTCGTGGCCGCACGACGTGGGGGTAGTGCTTTGCCACTCACCCGTACCGCCGGCCCGATTCATCATGACAGTGCGGAGGCTGAGCGCAACTACGCGTAGAGGCCACTCTTTCCGAACGATATGGCCTGCTCAGGGTGCTCAATCGTAGCTTTGACGTTTCTTGTCGGTGGGTCGAGATACTCTTCTTCCAGTTCGAACATGTGTTCCTGTTTCGATTCACTGGGGGGTGAAGAGATGGCGATACCGGCGGTGTCGTTGGAGGCGTTGACTGCTGCTGCGCGGGAGGAGAACCGGCGTGCGGCCCGCAAGATCGCCGCGTGCTACGACGTCCATCGGAGCTGGATCACCCTCGACACCAAACACAAGCACTACAGCCGATACGGACGCACCGAAATGGCGGTGGCGTTGGGGTGTTCGGCCACCGTCGCCGAGGCGTATGTCTCGGTCGGGGTCGCCCTGCACACCCGACTGCCCCTGGTGAAGAAGGTCTTCGAGTCCGGGGAGATCGACCTCCCGCGCGTTCGGGTCGCGTGCCGAATCCTCGACAACCTCTCCGACGAGATCGTCACAGCCGTCGAAGCCGAGATCGTCGAAGCGGCCCACCGGTTGTCACCGGGTCCCCTCGAGACCGAGATCTGGAACATCCTGCTGCGGGTCGCACCCGAGGAAGCAGCAGCACTACGAGAGTTCGCAAAACGATTCCGCACCGTCACCTCCAGCCCCGCCGGTGAATTGGCCCGCATCCGAGCGGAATTGACCGCACCCGAAGCCGCGGCCGCATGGCAACTCCTCGAGGAGATGGCCGACACCCTCTGCCCGAAAGACCCCCGCGGTAAGAAAGAACGCCTGTGTGATGCGTTCATGGCCCGCATGCACGGCGAACCCCGCCTGGCGTGTCTGTGCCAGCGCGAGGATTGCCCGAAGACAGATGCCCAGCTGCCGGATAGGCGGGTGCCGTTGACGATGATCACCGTCGATATCGCCACCCTCATCGGACTCCTCTCTGATCCGGCTTACCTGGCCGGGCATGGTTCGATCGACCCCGACCTCGCGCGGGAGTTGGCGCGCAACAGTCAGTGGCAGATCCTGCTCACCGAGGCAGTGACCCTCGCAGAGACACTCGGCCTGGCCGTGCAGAACCCGAAAACCGGGGAATGGGAACGACGCCCCAGTGGTGACAATGCGGGGCCTGCAACAGGACCCGAGACGGGGAAGGACGCCGACGGAGACGCAGACGCCGATCGAGGCGCGGACTCGGCTGCGCATGTTGATGCCGATTCGGCTGCTGATGAAGACACAGGCACCGACGCCGGCGCCGACGCAGACGCAGACGCAGACAAAGACGAAGGCGTGGACTCGACTGCTGATGCTCGTGGTGATGGGGGAATGGGATCGGCCACGGATTCGGGCAGGAAGGCTGATTCCTCGACCGAACCGCCTTCGCCAAGTTCACCTGCACCTGCACCGGGGAACACCTCGGTACCGGCACCCGCGGCACCGGCAGATGAGGTCGAGGAGACGGACGAGACCGGCGGGTCCGAGGACGACGACGAGTCCACACCCGTTCCAGCGATTGCCCTGCGGGCAACTCCCGAACCAGATGCCGCCGATTGTGTCGGCAAGCACGCAGCAACACACGCAGAGCCACCAGCAACAGGCCCGCTAACGGAGACAACGTCGGCCACCGGCCCTGATACAGCTCTGCCGTCCGATGCCGCGTCAGCTTCAGGATTGTCTACGGACCAGACATCGCCGGTACCTGACATCACATCGAACAGCCCGCAATCGCACTCGTGCACAACCACATCCGGCTCTACAACCTCCGGTCCGACGTCAGCCGAAGGCCCGGCACCAGGAACGGCAGCCGCTGCCAGCGACGACCAACCTCAGCGCCGCCCGCAATCACTGATCTCCGCTGCATCCCTGTTCTGCACTCACACACCCGTCGGCAGGGGTACACGGCACAGCTCTGCCCTCGATCTGCCCGGCACAATCCGGCGCGCCAACGCGGCCGTCCACACTCCAGGCAGGACCCCCTCGGGTATCTACCTCGGCAATGCCTCGCTTGCCGCAGCACTCGAAGCCGCCATCGCCGCCGACCCCAGCCTCGGGCGATCCGTCGGGCGGGACCCACTGACAGACCGAGCCCTGATCTACCGCCCCGACGCCCTCACCACCGCCGCCGTGCGACACCGCGACCGGCACTGCCGCTTCCCCGGCTGCCACCGACCCGCAGACCGCTGCCAACTCGACCACATCGCACCGTTCGATCATGGCAACCCCCTCGGCGGCGGGTGGACCACGGTCAACAACCTTCAGTGTTTGTGCGAGTACCACCACACCGTCAAAACCGCCGGCTATTGGACAGCAGTCATGCTCCCTGAATCACCCCAGGTTTGATGCCGCTTCCTTCTGAGTCAGGAAGGATGCATGTCATGCCCAAGAAAATCGATCCGGAGGTCCGTGCGAGGGCCCT
>NZ_JBITUQ010000042.1:0-23240 GCF_044542515.1 Rhodococcus sp. NPDC078407
AGGGCCCTCGCACGGACCTCCGGATCGATTTTCTTGGGCATGACATGCATCCTTCCTGACTCAGAAGGAAGCGGCATCAAACCTGGGGTGATTCACGGTCTCTCCTGTGCTGCTGTGGTGGTGTGTGTTGATTGTCGGTGCTCGAGGCCGAGTCGGATGGCCACCGTGTTGGTGGTGTCGGTCATGTGATGGGTGTGATGGCGTTGGCAGGGACCCATTGCCGGTCGAGGTCGAGCCGCCCCATCTTGTTGCCGGTGGGGATCGAAAACGTGACGCTTGCAAGCCAATCGCCGACACTCGTCCGGGCCCAGGCGAACAAGGTTCCCTCGACGATGGTGTCCATTGCGAGGCCTTCGGCCGGACTTTCAACGCCGTGGTGTCGCGGAATCGTCCGCCTGCGGATCGTCCGATCGCGAGCGCGATGTTTTGTGCACGGATGGACAGATGTCCACGTACTGTTGCCCACCATGCCGAGACCTGGTTGGCGTGTTTGTATCACTCCACACGAGTTGGTGCCGCGGCCAGCGGTGCCGGACACAAATTTGGAGTGGCCTGGGTTCGCGCGGCCAGAGTTGGTGGCCGGTGTCGTCTGCCATGAGCATGGGACCAGCGTGACCTGATTTCTGCCAGGGTGATGGGACCACCTGGATTGCCAGTTATGGGACCACCGGCGCGCCTTGCCGGTGGTCCCGTCGTTTGCTCGTTCGATCGTCTGTGACAGCACGAAGTCCGTCACGGAGGTCGGTGAGCATGGCTTTTCGGGAGATCAGTGTGAACGAAATCAGAGAAGTACTACGGCTGTGGCTCGGGACGGCGGCACTGCCGGCTCCGGGGCTGCGCACGATCGCCGAGCATGCCGGTGTGGATCGTAAGACGGTCCGCCGTTACGTCGAGGCAGCCCAAGCAGCCGGCCTGAGCAGAACCGACGATGCCGGCGCGGTCAGCGACGAGGTGATCGCAGCGGTCGTCGCCACTGTCCGGCCCGACCGGCCGCACGGTCACGGCGCGGCATGGGAGCAACTGGTGCCCCATCAGGAGCAGATCACCAAGTGGGTGGCAGGCGACGGTGAACGCAAGCCGCTCACGATCGCGAAAATCGAAGTCCTCCTTGCCCGTCAAGGATGCGTGGTGCCGTACCGGACGTTGCACCGGTTCTCCACCGAGATGTGTGGTTTCGGCCGCAAGAACCTCACCGTCCGCGTCGTCGACGGCGAACCGGGGATCGAATGCCAGGTCGACTTCGGGTATCTGGGGATGCTCACCGACCCCGACGACGGGCGGGCCCGCAAAGTCCACGCCCTGATCTTCACCGCGGTCTACAGCCGGCACATGTTCGTGTGGCTGAGCTATTCGCAGACGTTGGTGGCGGTCATTGCCGGCTGCGAAGCAGCATGGAAGTTCTTCGGCGGCGTGTTCGCGGTCTTGATCCCGGACAATCTCAAACCTGTTGTCACGAGGGCGGACCCGATCGCTCCGCGGTTGAGCGATGGATGGCTCGACTACAGCGCCCACGTCGGGTTCATCACCGACCCGGCGCGGGTGCGCTCGCCGAAGGACAAACCGAAAGTCGAACGCACCGTGCAGTATGTGCGCGGAAACTTCTGGGCCGGTGAACGATTCAACAGTCTAGAGCAAGCGCAGGAGGCGGCGGTTCGGTGGTGCAGCAGCACCGCGGGTATGCGTATTCACGGCACGACATGCGCCCGACCGCGCGAGGTATTCGAGGACTCCGAACTGCCGGTACTGCTTCCGGTGCCGCCGGAGTACGACGTGCCGATCTTCAAGGACGTCAAAGTCCACCGCGACTTCCACGCGGAGATCGGGCGGGCACTGTATTCGTTGCCGCAGCAGTGGATCGGCTCGACACTGTCGGTCCGGGCCGACACCGAGCTGGTCAAGTTCTATCACCGCGGCACCCTGGTGAAGATCCATCCCCGCCAACCTGCAGGTGGGCGCAGTACCGACCGCGCCGACCTCCCCGAACACAAGTCCGACTACGCATTACGCGATGTCACCTCACTGATCAGAACCTGCAACGGCCATGGCCGCAACATCGGGATCTACGCCGAACGGATCCTCGATGACCCACTGCCCTGGACGCGGATTCGTAGTGTCTACCGGCTGCAAGGGTTGGTGAGACGTTACGGAGCCGAGCGGGTCGAACAGGCCTGCTCACTGTCGTTGGATCTCGATGTCGTCTCGGTCACCAAGATCGCGTCCATGTTGGAGCGGGCCACCGAAAAGACAGCACCGTCCTTACCGGCAGCGGTCGGACAGGCATCGACGCGATTCTCTCGTGACCCATCCGAATTCCGTTCCACCACAACACCATCACTGACCGTCGTAGACGCCGGCTCCGCATCCACGGAAGGACACTCATGACCACCACTCGCACCCCAGCCACCACCGAACCGGTCGGCACAGACCTCGTCCGACTGCTCAAGGCCCTCAAACTCGGCGCGCTCACCGACACGCTCCCCGAACGAGCAGCCCTGGCTCGGCAACACAAACTCAGCCACATCGGGTTCCTCGAAGTACTCCTCTCCGACGAAGTCAACCGCCGCGACTCCCGTTCGGCGACATTGCGATCGACCAAAGCAGGACTGGATCCGGCGATGGCGTTCGAGGACTGGAACACCCACGACGATCTCCGATACGACCGGACCCTGCTCGGAGATCTGACCTCACTACGCTTCCTCGATGCTCACCAGTCCGCGATCATCCTCGGACCCGTCGGAGTCGGCAAGACGCATCTGGCAACAGCATTGGGACACATGGCCATCCGCCGTCGACACAGTGTCCTGTTCGCACGATCGGACAAACTGTTCACCCGACTCCGAGCGGCCCGACTCGACAACACCGTCGACGCCGAAATCCGGCGACTGACCGCCATCGAAGTCCTGATCATCGACGACTTCGCGCTGCGCCCACTCGATGCCACCGAAACCAGCGACTTCTACGAACTCATCGTCGAACGCCACCGCAAGAAGACCACCATCGTCACCTCCAACCGGGAGCCGGCGGAGTGGCTGACCATGACCGCCGACACCCTCCTCGCTCAATCCGCCATCGACCGACTGACCTCCACCGCGCACACCCTCGTCATCGAAGGACCGTCCTACCGCCAACGCACCCGACCCGGAACAGTTGACGCCACCACCGACAACGAGCATCCTCAATAACGCGCCACGGTGGTCCCTACCCACTGGCAATCAGGTGGTCCCATCACCCTGGCAAGCGACAGCCGGCACGCCGTTCCTCATTGACCCATCATTTGAGTATGACATCGAGTTGAATGCCTTCTTCAGATCAGTCGATATGCAGGCGAAGGCGCGCCACACCCAGGTGGGCTACGCCCGCGATCTAGCCGCGTTTTTGAACTTCGTTGCTGTCTCACGAGACAGAGCTCGTTGGTGCGACGTCAACGAGGCTGACCATCTGGCGTACTGGCGCTGGCGCAGGATCGACTCTCAAGGGCCGCACATACAAGGTGCGACATGGGACCGAGAGGTTGCCGCAGTCGACAAGTTCTATCGATGGCAGGTCCGCGCGGGCCATATATTGAACAACCCTGTGCCGCAGAGAGTTCGACGACCAATGCCGTTCGGCGCGGGCCTCGTCCGTCATGACTCTTCGACCACAACACCGGCAACCTACTCGCACGATGCCGCGACGGATCGTATCGAGTGGCTCCCACCCCAGTCCTACCGTTTATGGCGCGATGTCGGGATTCGCGGATATCGCGCCGACGGTGTCCACGACACCGGGTTTCGCGGTCGCTGGGCGGCGCGCAATGCATCATTCTGCGACTTGATGGTGCGCACCGGCATGCGGTTGTCCGAGCAAGCGGCGCTGACGGTATTCGATGTGCCAACAGCTCGCGGTCTCGGGGGCTATCAACGTTTTTGGCTGCCGACGGCCATCGCCAAAGGTCGTTCGGCCCGCCGAGTCTACGTTCCTGAATCCGTGATCGCCGACCTGATCGGGTACGCGACACTCGATCGCGCGGAGGTCATCGCCCGCGCACGCGCCTGCGGACGGTACGAACAGGTTCGCCGCCCGCTCGTGATCCCTGATCCGCATTCGCCGGTCGTCGTACAGACTCGGTCCGGTCTGCGATCGACCGTGAAAGTTTCCAACCTCGATGCCGACGAACGACGCCGCTTGCTCATCGACGGGCCCGATGGCTTGACGCCGGCCGCGTTCTGGCTGTCGGAGTTCGGCACCCCCATCGCGGTCTCGACCTGGAAAGACATGTTCGCAGTCGCCAACACACGGTGTCGTCGAGCAGGAGTTCCTCTGACTGCACATGCTCACCTCCTGCGGCACACGTTCGCGGTGGTGACTCTGGAACAGCTACAGCGCGGACATATCAGCGCGATGACCGAAATGACTGCCGAACAGCGAGGGCAATGGACACAGATCTTCGGTGACCCTCTGGACTGGGTGCGACGTCGCCTCGGACACCGCTCCGTGGTGACAACACAGATCTACTTACACGCGCTGTCGGAATTGGAAATGGAAACGCGAATGATGTTGGTGCCCAACACATGGGAAGATCCCCGCGACACTCCACTCGACGTCTTCGACGTCGCCACTGAGAACAAAACACAGTGAACGGTCGCGGCAGTACCGGCACCGGGCGCCGCGCGATGCTCCCATCTGGCCCGTACACACCGACCGAAGGCGAACACGCCATCGCCTCCGGCCTCACGGTCCGATTCGATGGTGAAGACGGCCGGACTCTGCTGGTGGACGTCGCGAAGATGGCGCTGCCCGGTTGGCACACGGCAGTTGCAGAGGCTCTGGCCCTTGCCCTCGGGGCGACGGGACGCAGCAGGACGCTCAGCTCAGCGAAGGGACTGGTTACGAGGGTGCGATCCATGCTGCGATCCCTCTCGGAACTGCCGGATCCACCGACCGGACCACCGTTGCTGGAGACCGCCCACCTCCAATCTGTCTACAACCAGCGCAGAATCACGCAGAAGGACGTCTACGCCTGGCGAGGCATCGCACTTTTCGGACAGTTCCTGACGTTGCCACCGCTGGTCGATACGGTGAATTCATCAGTGATCGACTACACCTGCCGCCAAATCGGGCAGACCCGGATTGGCCAACCTGGCTACTCGGACGGAGAGTTCGATCGTATTCTCTCAGCCGCTCGGTCAGACATCACCGCATTGCGCGATCGAATTCGACTCTCGGAAGCTGCAATAGGACAAACGGGTGAACAGGAAGGCTTGGAGGGCGACAAAGAGCTCGTCGCGATTGCGGAATCAGGAGTCGTACCCCCGAGCCGGAGCTTCAGCGCGCACGTCGTCAGACTGGAGCTTGCGAGCCGGCTCTATATGACGATCCGGGACCTCGCGCCAATGCTCGTGTTGATGGTGGCGCTGACCGGCCGCAATATCGAAACCATCAAAGAGCTCCCCTGGGAACACCGAATCCTGGAGACACGCGCCGTCGAAGTTCGTGTCATCAAACGCCGCCGCGGCAATCACCGATGGTTCGAGACCGCGACGTGGGAGATCGGGCCACCGGGTCGCGAACTGCACTATCCCGGCGGTCTTTACCTACTGCTACACGAACTGACCACTCGCAGCAGGAACACTTCTGGCAGCGCATCCGTTTGGTCGATCTGGCGTAGCGGCCACAACACCGGCCTTCGCGGTATCGAAGAACATTTCGACCCATTCGCTCGCGAACTGACCGCGACAGCAATCAACCTTGCCGGATGGCGCACCCGGCATTGCCTCCACGCTGACGTCGTCGACGGAACGCCCCCGGCTCCGCTTGCGGTCACCGGCAACCGGATCAAGACCACGGCAGACGTGCGCCGTACCAAACAGATCGGCGGTCACCTCCCGTCCGCTGCCCGGAGCAACACCATCCCGGTTCTGTTCCGGAACTATCTACGCGGAGACCCGACAACACAGGAATGGGCACACACCGTTGTTGCGGCTGCCGTCAGCGACGCCGAATCGAGCGCTCTGGCAGCACACAGACGGGCGCTGCACGTTGCAGGAGGCACACTGAACGTGCAGCCGGAACGCTCCGCCACCAATCCTCACGGGGATACCCCGCCGACGCACACAGACGCAGCCGATACCGCCTGGTCAGCGTGCCGGGATCACGACCACCATCCCGCCACCGGGAGAAGCTGTCGCGCATCGTTTCTCGACTGCTTTCACTGCGGAAACTGCGTGATCACGCCTGATCACCTTCCTGGACTGCTCGGATTGCTCGATGCGCTGGCGGCCCGCCGCGATCAGCTGTCGGAGGCCGATTGGTGGGTCCGATACGGACCGACGTGGGCGGCCATCCGCCATGACGTTCTCTCGAAGTTCAATCGGTCCGAGATCCTGGCGGCAACGGAGATCAAACCCACCGATGCACTTCTCGATCTCGTCGAATCACCATGGGAGCAAACATGACCAACGCCCACCCTCAACCGTCGACGTCGCACCCGTTCGACGAACGATGCGTACTGAACGGGCGGCCGGTGCGCCCGGAGACAGAACTCAGCCGAGCTTCCCGATTCGTAGAGGACGTCTGGGATCTCAGTCCAGCTTTCTTTCAGCAACATCATGTTGCTCTGATCCTCGACTTCACATCCGTGCCGTCTGTCTATCGCACCGTGGCCAAAGAACTTTTCATCGGGCTGCTGGGCGGGCCTGCACCCGCCAGAGGACGCGGCTTACCGAAGGTAGCGACGATTGCCTCGATGTTGCCCACGCTCCGCCACTTCTTCTCCTGGCTCGCTTCGCGACCCAACCTGCGCCAGCCGCTGCTATCGGAGTTGCAACCTTCCGATTTGATTGCGTACCAACTGCATTTGCTCGCGACGCAACCCACTCTCACGGTTCGTGATCGCTATCGCAGTTCGGTTCGGTCGCTCTATCGCTACCGCGGACTCATGGTTACCGATCAGCTGACTTTCGACCCGTACCACATCGATGGTTGGAGCGAGTCCGGCGACAGGAGCGGGCCAGACAACGCGACCGCCAGAATTCCGGAGGCGGTGCTCGGACCCCTACTCACCTGGAGTCTGCGGTTCGTCGATGAGTTTGCATCGGACATTCTCGCGGCAGACCGCGAGTGGCGACGAGTTCGATTGCAAGAAGGGGTAGTTCCGCCCGAGGCAAGGCGTTGGGTAGAGAAGGATCTGGTCCATCTGTTAGCTGAATACCGTGACGCAGAACGCCCACTACCGGGACACAACGGCCAACCGAGCTTTCGCCACCTGTCCCGCCTGCTTGGATGCGATCGCTCGACCTTGCGGACTTACCATGACCTCATCGAGGACACAGCTCGACTGGTCGGGGTCGACAACGATGTCTCGTGTGACGTGGTGATCAACGGACGGATCAACGGGTCCCCCTGGATTGACCGCATCCTGTTCAATCGGCGTGATCGGCAGGCCGGGATCTTGCACCTGCTGTCGGCGCTGAGCGCAGCCTGCTACGTGATCATCGCGTTCCTGTCCGGCATGCGTGACAGCGAGATCAAGCATCTGCAGCGGGGCTGCATCAGCGTCAAACGTGACCCTCACGGCAGGCCCTACCGGTGGATGATCACCAGCCTGGC
The DNA here is from genome assembly GCF_044542515.1 of Rhodococcus sp. NPDC078407. Lineage (NCBI taxonomy): Bacteria > Bacillati > Actinomycetota > Actinomycetes > Mycobacteriales > Nocardiaceae > Rhodococcus > Rhodococcus sp. NPDC078407. The sequence continues at coordinate 7,588 of NZ_JBITUQ010000042.1, forward strand.
GTTCAAAGGTGAACGCGACCCCACCGGAGTGCAAGCGACCTGGGTTGTCGGCGCTCCGGCCGCCCGCGCCGTGGCGGTCCTCGAACTCCTCCAACCCCGTAACGAAACCCGGCTGTTCGCACCCTCAACTCATGGCACCGCTGTGCGGATCGGCAAAACCGCCGCCCACGTCAATTTGACCAAGACCACGAACGACCACATCAACAATCTGGTGTCCTGGATCGATGGCTATTGTCGCGCACATGATCTCGCAGAGGACATTCCGGCTGTGAATGCCCAAACGTGGCGGCTGACAACCCGCCAGTTCAGACGAACACTCGCCTGGTTCATCGCACGCCAACCCGGCGGATCCATTGCCGGGGCAATTCAATATCGCCACCAAGCTGTCCAGATGTTCGAGGGCTACGCCGGCACATCGGATAGCGGTTTCCGCGCCGAAGTCGAGTCAGAGGAGGCCCTTGCCCGAGGGGAGGGTCTGATGGCAATGATCGATGCCCACGAACACACCGATCTCGTTGGACCCGCCGCCGACGAAGCCCGCCGACGTCTGAGCGAGCTCGAGTCGAATATCCGATACCAAGGACAGGTCGTCACCGACCGGCGTCGGCACGACCGCTTAATACGCCGATTCGACCCAGCAATCTATCCAGGCCGATACGCCACCTGCGTCTACGATCCGGACAAGGCACTGTGCACACGCGCACAAAACCTTTCGGGCCAGAACGCGCCGACGCTCGGTGGTTGTCGACCTCTCGAATGCCGCAACGTCGCGCTCACCTCAGGCAACCTCGACGAGTTGCGTTCGGAGAGCTCCGATATCGAGCGCGAGCTCGAACGAACACCGTCGCTGCCTCCGTTGCTGCAGCATCGACTACGGCAACGGAGTGAGCAGATAAATCAGTTCGTCGACCGACACGATCCGAACTCAATCCGATGAGTAAACGCATCGACCTCCCGAGCGAGCAGGACGTCCGTCGAGTGATGACAGAGCACATCGAAGACGCAGCATCGGCCGGCGGCCGCGCCACTGTCATCGGCCTTGCCCGTCGACTGGGTCTGTCCAACGCAACCTTCTGGCGGCACTACCCCGCTATCGCTGCCGAACTCAGAGCCGCTTCCGTCGCAGCTCCCGTCGCCACACGGCATGACGACCGGACCGAACTCCTTGCCTCCAACAAACGCGTGCAACGAGACAACGCGGCGCTGACTCAAGACCTCACCCTCGCACTGGCCGTCATCCAGCGGCTAACACTCGACAACCACGCCCTACGGAAAGAACTGGAAACAACGTCAGGGGTGACCTCCCTGCAGTCACGCTCGAGCTCCGCGGACGCTGTCGTGGGCGCGTGTGGCCGGCAGGACCGCTAAGCCTCGATCCACCGATAAAGCTGCAAGATACTGGGCGTCGGGGAGGAAGTATCCTCCGACCAGAATTAATTCGAGTTCTCACACAGCGAATCAGACCAGACCACTCCGAGTATGTTCACCGCTGTCCTTTTTGAGATGACTCGTTCAGCTTTTGACGTCGGATGGCAGATACACCAACGACAATGCTTGCGATCCCAGCCGCGAGGACAAGCGTTGACAGCGGATCAAATTCATTAGTCTCCACACGCGTGTCAAAATCCTGTGCAGCGCAACGCACGACGACTAGCGGTAGGAGGGGACGACTGGACTCGACGTCGACAGCCCCCGGATAAGCATTCTCGCAAATTTCTGAGGCCGAGCGACCGAGCCCAATCTGGCTGGTCGCCCCAAATGCAACACCAACGAGCAAGACGCCGATTAGAACCAGCAGGACAGCTGGCCGTAGCCACCGAGAACCTGTATTGCTCATGCGTTCGAAGTCTAGCCGCCGTCGAGTTGGCGGCGGTCACGGTGACCGAATTGTGACCAAACTCGTGTTCGCGTGTCTCTCCAACGGTGGGCAAACTGACCGTACTGTTCGGTTCGTCCTTGATGCCCTTCACTGTGGGAGCTCCATGAAACCGAGCAGGCTACCTCTCAAGTCGCATATTGGCGATCCAAGCCCATTGATCAATGTCCGCTTCAGGCAGCATCGGACGCGAAATCAAATTGTCGCTCGAAGAATGTCACTTATCGGTGCGTTAATTACATCCCTTGCATTGCTAGTTTCTACACCTGGCGTTGCGAACGCCGATCAATTTCGCAACAACCAGTGGGTATTCGGCTCCATCGAACGCGAATTTATCGATTTCCTTTCCGGTGCTAACCAATACGGCCAAGGCGGCACCTCGAGTATCGGAGAACCCACCAGTGGCGAGCTTTACGCAGGAAACAGCAACGAGGGGCGGTAGCAGGAATTCGGGTTTACTAATCGCATTTACTGGTCGCCGAATGTCGACCCAAACAAAGGTCGTCAAATCGGCGGCTTGATCATGAACAAGTGGCTTAATTTGCCATCGCGTCAGTACAGAACGTATGTCAACGGCCCGTATCAGTACGAGAAGCGAAGCGACGAACGTGGACGACTCGGGTACCCGGTCACACGTGAGAGCCCTGCTTCTGGCGGGCGGTACAACAACTTCCAGGGCGGCGCGATTACATACAAGTTCGGAGCCACATCTGCCTATGCCACCTGGGGTAACATTCGCGATCAGTGGGCTGCGCAGAACTACGAGCTTGGACCCTTGGGCTTCCCGAGCAGTGATGAGTACCTGTGTCAAGATGGAACAACGTCCAATGATGGTTACGAGTCATATGGCGCTTCCGGACAGAACTTCCAGAACGGCCAGTATCTGACGTCAGGACGCAGGCCGCCGACATTGGGCTACAGCTCAGTCCTCTTCTCCAAACTCACCTATCAGTCATCTTCCCAATACACGACCGCAATTTCGCAGGCATCCACTGCTTGGAATGCACTTGGGAGCGTCCAGGTTACCCCCTATGACCCTGTGAACCCGACGCTCACTAATGTGGAAATTTCCGACGCCAACCGTCCGGACGTCACATGGGCCGGGCTATACAGCAACACCGACTTTGGGGTGGACACTATTCAAATGAATACAGCGAAGCTCGGTAACGCCAGTAATCAACGGAACGTTATGACACACGAGATGGGTCATGCGCTCGGTTTGGCGCATAACTGCAAAAGTCAGCTGATGGATCCGATTTCAAACTCATCGGTTTTTGCGCCGCAGTTCATGGATCAAGCCGCCTACCGTCAACTCTGGGGATGACATGATGAAGGTCAGAAGTTTAGGATCAAAGTACGGCACGGTGGGCGTTGCGAGCTTATTCGCCTGCATTGTATTAGTTGGCTGCAGCACTTCGGCAGGCACGCAACCTGGAGATGCTGGCACGACTGCCAGCGTGACTACGCGCACACAAGCAGTGGAAATGGACTCGGCTTTCGATGTGACAGACCCTCAGCAGCTTGCCGGTTGGGCCGACGCGGTCTTCGTCGGAACAGTGATTGAGCAAGTCGGTACGAAGGCAGTTGGGCCGTTTCCCGAGACGCAGTTTTCTGTTGAGGTGCTTCAGACCCTAAAGGGTGACGTCGCGGGCCAAATACTCGTCAATCAGCAAGGCGGGTATGGCACCGACGGTACGTTGTACTTACTGGACGATGACCCACTGATCGAGCCGGGAGCAACATACCTTATGTCGGCTGGCTTCTTGCCGTCCGAAAACTGGTACACGGTCGCTCCACGCGCGGGCAAAGTGACGTTGTCAGCAGAGGAAGTTGCTGCCGTCAGCGATGGAACTGCGCGGCGATCAACCGATGAGCCAGCGCCGGTCGCAACAATGCGAGATGCCATCGACAACGAGATTCCGTTCGATCCGAACCGCGAATCGGAGCCCGTCAGCTCCGAACCGCCAGTGCCACCAAGGTAGGTGTGTGACTTCAGTCGACTGGACCGGAAGCTGATCTTCACGTCCCACCAGTGCAGTTCGGGGGTGTATGACTTATTCCCGAACTGCACTGACGTTTTAGCCTGTCTTGGCTGTCGACGGGCCAAATCCTCATCCGCGGTGGCTCCGCTACAGCGGCAGCTCATGGTCCGAGCGTGATTCGGGCAGGTGTCGAACCCTCGTTGGTGATGGCCCGAAACAGCGGGATACTAATCGGATGCACAGTGGTCAGAGGCAAACCCCGTCTACAAGATGTTCACGTGCACCGATTTTGGTGGGTCCACGATGCGGCGGGTGGGTGGCTCGAAGGTGGTAGGCCAGGCATCGAAGATGCCTGGCCTCGTCTTCGGTGGTCATTGCGCGACCGCGACAGGTCGGTGGCCGGCGAGTTCGTCGGCGGGTGCGGGTGTCCAGCGCAGGCCTTGCTCGCCGAAGCTCGGTGCGGTGAGGGTGTGGCGGCCGGTGCGTTGTTGCGTTCCACGTCCGTGGACGGTGGTTTCGAGGGTGATCGACCGGATTCGGCCTCTGCCCTGCTCGATGCCGCCGTAGCCGCAGACGGTGGAGGCGATCGTGAGATCGATACCGGGCATGTGCCCATCCGTCAGGATCAGCACACTGCCGTGCCGCCGGTTGCGCGCGAGCAAAGCCCTTGCACGCGTGGGTGGTACGTCCCTTCCGTGCACGGTCGTCACGATCAAATCGACCCCGTCGAGACAAATGCTGGCGGCGTCGAGAGGATCGGTTTTTCCAGGATCCACAAGATGCACCTTTGCGAGATCGCCGCCGTGTTCGTGGACGGCGAGCAGGCTCAGGCGGGGTTGGCCGATGAGGGCGACGTGATGCCCGGCTGCGGAGGCCTCTGCGACGAGGGCGATGAGCATGGACCCGGCACCGGTGACGGTCATGGCGGTTCCGCGGGCCAGGGCTCGGCGTGGGAGCAGCGCGGCGAGCGGTGGGGGTACGGGCATGGTTCGGAGGGTTTTGCCGCGCACAGCGGCGACAGCGGGTTCCGGATCGTCGTCGACGATCGGAGTCGTGGGTTCGGTCCGGTCGAGCGGGGCGGCGGTCGGGAGGTCGGCGGGTGCGTGTTCGCGTCGACCCGGCACAGTGGCCATCCGTCGGCGGAGGACGTCGAGCTGGGTGGCTTTGTCGAGTCCGGTGAGGTTTTCGATCGCGTCGACGGTGGCCATGTGGATCGACCTTTCGCCGTGCCGGTGGGAGCTACCGCCAGAGTATCGAACACCCGTTCGAGTTGTCGAATGTGCTGGTGAGGTCGGTCAGCGGGGAACGGCGTGGCCGTCGAGGTCGTCGGCGGTGAAGGTCCAGGCGAGGTGCCGGTACAGGTGGAGGGTGCGTTTGACCTGGTCGAGGGCATGTGAGACGGCCGGGTGGTCGGGGTCGTGGCCTTCGTCTCGGATGGCGGCTCGTTCGTCGTGGTCCATACCTGTTTGGACGCGGCCGCACTCGGGTTGGTTCCGGCAACAGTCATTCGTGTGAATGACTGGACGAGGGTCCGGAGCCCGACCAGATGGGACGGGTTGGGCCCCGCCCGGTGTGGGCGGGGCCGTCCGGTTTAGAGCTTGAGAGGTTCGATAGCTTCGTCGGTGCGGTGCTTGCCGAGTAGGCATTCCCAGGTGCGGGTGTCGAGCTGCTCGGGTGTGACCCACTGCCCGCACATCGTGGCGTGGTGCACGTCCGCGTGCAGTCCGCCCAGGTTGTGGGTGACGCTCGTTGCGCCGCGGTTCAGGGCAGCGGATGCGATGGCGGAGAGCCGATCTGGAAGCATGGCGAGATCCTTTCGAGGTTCGGATGAGACGTAGCGATCGGACATGACGAGGGTGGACTGTCAAACCACGTCTTGGGAGCTTGCGACCGTGGTTTTACTGGACGGGGTCCCCGGCGTGTCAGACTCGGCGTCCTCGTACGACCCCCCTTGGCGACCCATATGGGGCGACGCCGGAGGCGGCGAGGTAGTGCAGTGGGACGCCCACTCCCCCGGCATGACCGCACCTGACCCGGCCTTTCAGTTGTGGCGGCGGTCTTCCTCGAGGCCACGGAGACGATCGAGTTCGGCGCGCTGCAACGAGATCTCTTCGCGCAGATCGGCGGCGATCGTCTTCTGTTCGTCGATGCGTTCGGTGTAGTCGCGGCGCAGCTCGGCTTCACGTTTGGTGGCGTCGGTGCGCTGCTGGGTGAGTGTTGCTGCGCTGGTGCGGTTGTCGTCCTGGCGTGCGGTGCGTTCGGCGGCGAGATCGGCACGCAACCTTTTCGCTTCGGCGCGCAGCTCGACCAGCTCGTCCTCGCGGCGGCGATCCTTCTCGTCGTAGCGGTCGATCGATTCGCGGTGACTGGTGTTGAGCGAGGCCACAATGGTGTCGTGGGTGTCCTGCAGGGCACTGATTTCGGCGCGTTGGCGTGCGTCGAGCTCGTCGAGTTCGGCGCGGTGCGCGGCCTTCTGCTCCTCGACCTGGGCACGGCCCCGCTCAGCCGCGCCTTCCGCTTCTTCGGTCCGCTCCCATGCGTCGGCGGCATCGGCGCGGAGCTCGTCGTTTTCGGCGTCGAGGGCGTCGGCGCGGACGGTCGCAGCATGCGCGGCCGCTTCGGCGGCCGCGGCTCGCTCTTCGGCGGCGGAGACGGTACGTGCGGTTTCGGCGCGCATCAGCTCGAGACGCTGGTCGAGAGCTTTCGGGTCTGAGACGGTGCCGATCGCGGATTCGACCCGCTGGACCAGGGCGGTGATCTGTTCGGCCTGCGTGGCCAGGGCCGGCAGGACGGCGGCAAGGGAGGCGACGGCGAGTTCGGGGGTTGCGGTGTCGGCTTCGTCGACACCGGCAACTGCCGCGCCTTTGCCGGCCTTTTCTGCTGCTCTGGCTCGGTGTGCCCGCACCCGGTCGGACGCGCTGGCGTGGATGCGGGGTCGGCCTGGCTTGCGGGGCGGCTCGGCTGCGGTCATGACTGAACTCTACCATTTCGTTTCATATCGTTACGTTTCATTTCATTACGTTGCGGTAACGGAACGGGAGACAAAAAAGGGGGTCCCGGCCCCATGATGGGACCGGGACCCCGGAGGGCCTGGTGCTCAGTGGGTGCACCAGAAGGACCCGACCGGGATGTCTGCGCCCGGCTGCCCGGCACACCACCGGCAGGTGGTGTCGTGCTCGATGCGTCCGAGCACTCCTTCGGCTTCCTCGATGAGGATGGGCAGCTCTGCTGCGCTGGCGAGCGCGAGCGCTTCGGTGGCCCACCGGGCCGCGCGCGGATCTTCGGCGGGGAGCTGAGCGGCTGTGCCGATAAGATCGGTGATGATCTGGTGATCGTTGAGTAGTTCGTAGTTGTTGTTCATGACTGGACACCTTCCAAAGGTTCGGATGAGACGTCCTGGACTGACAGGCTGAGGGTGGACTGTCAACCCCGAAGAGGGAGCTTGCGACCGTGGGTTGATTGGACGGGCCCCCGGCATGTCAGGCTTGGGCGACTCGTACGACCAAAATGGTGACCACAAGTAGCGGCCCCGGAGGGGACGTGCGGACGCGTTCACGCGGCCGAATACTGTTGCACTGCAACGGCTTCGGCTATCGCAATCCCTTTTCGGTGCGAAAGCTGCATTGCTTTCTCGGGGCCTATGAGACCGACTGCCGGAAATCGAATACGGCTCGATAGCGGCTCGAATTACCGTGTCGATGAAGAAAGCGGATATCGACGCTGGTTACCCTTGTACAGGCGAATGCGATTGCGCATTGCGAATGTATGTCGATGAAAGGTTCTGCGGCTGTGGCCAAACGAGTGACAACCCAATTGGTGGACGATATCGACGGGTCGGTCATCGACGACGAGTCCGGCGAGACGATCGAGTTCGCGATCAACGGCGTCGAGTACTCGATCGACCTGAAAGCGAAGAACGCCACCGAGTTTCACAAGAAGCTCGACTACTACGTCGGGCATGCGACGCGGGTCGGTGGCCGTAAGCGTAAGCCCTCCCCCGCTGCCGCGTCGACCGCGACAGTGGCCGGCGGATCGGTCAAGCGTGATCCGGAGCAGACGCGGGCGATCCGACAGTGGGCGTTCGACCAGGGTTACGAGATCAGCGAGCGTGGCCGGATTCCGGCCGATATCGAAGAGGCGTACAACGCCGCACACTGACGGGTGGTGAGCCGCCCGCCTCGACCTGAGCGGGGCCGGTGGTGGTGCGCCGAGCGGGGGAGCTCGAGGGCGGCGGAGCCCCCTCGACCGGGGTCGGGGACGGGGCCACCGGTGGCGGGCACCGTCGAGGTACCCGCCACCGTGCCCGATTCCTACTCGGTGGGTGCGGTGAGCTGGTCGTACGCCTGTTCGGGGGTGAGCGTTCCCGCTGCGGACTGCTCGACCACGGTCAGCACGTGGCCGTGCTGGTCGAGGAAGCCCAGGTAGTTGTCCTGGTTACCCCAGGACGTGCGCCGCCAGGAGTCGTTGCCCTTGCCACTCACTCGTGCTTCGTAAGCGGCGAGGATCTGCGCGAGCAGGATCACCTGCGCGCGGGTTTCGCTGGCCTTGTCGATCGTGGCGGCGAGTGCTCGACGCGCGGCCTTGTCCGCGACACCGGGGTATCCGGCGCTGGGGCTGGTGTCGGCGGGCACGGTGACACCGAGCAGCTCTGCGAGGTACTGCGGCGCTTTGTTCTCGGTCAACAGTCCCGGCTCGTCGACGAGCGTTTCGGTGATCCACTTCCCTGCACCCTTCGGCAGGGTCTTGCGGGTGAGAAACTTGCTCAGCCATTCCTTGCGGACGATCGTCGCGGCGGCGCTGGCCTTGTTCAGCGCGACGGTGCGCCGCCGAGCGGCCTTCTCGGCCTCCTTGGCCGCGAGCGCTGCCTGCGCGGCTTTCTTCTCGCGTGCCTTCCTCTCGGCTGCGGCCTGATCGTCGGCCTCGTCGGGTTCGCTCGACGCTGCGGCCAGGATCGGCCCCAGTTTCACACCGGCGGCGTCGGGGTCGGCGGTGAAGTACTCCGGCACCCACACCTGTGCGACCGTGACGTCCTTGTGGTGGTGGAATCCCTCGGCAGCGACGGCTTTCGGGGCTCCTTCGGTCGCCCAGTCGATCGACTCGGACTCGATCACCTCGCCGGTCGCGGTGACGGTGATCTGCTCATCGGCAGTCAGCCACACCGCCCAGTGCTCGGCTGCGCCGTCGATGACGGCTTCGGTGATCGGGTCTCCGTCTGCGGTTACCAAGTCCTCAGCGGCGACGTAGGGGCTGTCGAAGTCGGGCTCGTCTGCGAGGACGGTCAGGCCCTTGGCCGCATACGGCGTACCTGCTTCGGCGCGGGCCTTGCGCTCGGCGCGGTCCGCGATCAACTCCTGTGCGACGGAGCGGAACCGTGATCCGGCGTTGAGCAGGTCCTCGACTGCATCGTCGTCGCCGTCGGCGTCGAACACTGCGACCACCGCCGCCTGCTCGAGGTCGAGCTGCCCGGCGTCGAGGGCAGCGATCGCTGTCTGTGACCGACCCGCTGCGGCACCGGCTTTGACGGTCTCACGCTTGACCTGCACCGATTTGGCGATCTTCGTTGCCGAGAGGCCGAGTGCGAGCATGTCGGCGAATGCCTTCGCTCGCTGGCCCTCGGTGAGAGGGGTTCGCAGATCATTGGTGACCACCTGCTTGGAGATACGTTCGATCTCCCGCTCCTTGAACGTCTCGACAGCGGTCCGGATCAGCACCGGAACGCTCTTGACCCCGGCTTCGATCGCGGCGAGGGTCCGCTGCTGGCCGTCGATGACGACCACGTTCTCACCGTCGCGGACTGCGGAGATCGCCTGTACGACTCCGTGAACGACGACGCTCGCGACAAGATCGCGGAAGTCCTGACTGTCGGTGTCGACGTGGTCGCGGACGTTGGGGCCGACGTCGAGGGTGGTGGGGTGCAGGCGGGCGAACTCCTCGCCCGCCCCCACGACCGGTGTGGTGCCGGTCGTGGGGGCTTCGGTTGCGGCGGTGGTGGTTTCGATGCTTTCGGTCATGGTGGTGTCTCTCCCTGGTAGATTCTTCGGTTGGAGACACCGGGCAGGTAAGAGCTGTCCGGTGTTTTCTTGTTTCCGGGCCGGTACGGGCCTGGGGTTACTGCTGAGCGGTGGCTACCTGGTGGTGGCCTGCGAGCCGTGCAGCGTGGATTTCGGCCTCGCTGGCTCCGTGTTCGCGTGCGGTGCACGCCCAGTACGCGGCCCGCTCGACCTGCGCGTCGACGGTGGTCGAGTTTGCATCGGTAGCGGCCCGGTTGACCTGCTCGGTGTAGGCGGTGACCTGCGCGAGCGCGTGGGTCTTGACCTGCGCCGGTACCTGACCGATCGCGGACATGATCGCGGTGTGCAGTCCCACCGTCCTCGGTCCTGTGATGGTGTCGTGCATGTCGCTACTTCCCTTCCCAACTGGTGGCCGAACCTTGTTGCCCTGCCACGTTTTTTCGCCGTTTCTGGCGTGAGGAGAGAAGTCAGCGCACGGGGCCGGAGTGTCAAGGGTCGGGCCGGAAAGTTTTCAGCCGGAGGCGTCTTTGAAAAGTTTTCGGAGCCCTTGGGCCGGAGCCTGCGACGCCGGCGGTTGATGCGGAGGTCACGGGTGATGAATGCTCGCCGGTAGCCAGAACCGGAGTGAAAAAACGTCTTTGCTCTTCCACGGTGCGGAGCGCAGCGGAGCTCGATTCGGTGGACACCGCAGGTGGCCTGATCCGCCGGCCGGAACTCTCGGCCGGCGAACCATCCCCGACCCGCTACGCGGCCTCCCCGGTCCCGGTGTCCTCACCCTCGTCCGACCCGGCGGCCGTGTCATCGAGGGCGTCGGCCAGCTCGTGGACGGCGGTCAGCACGGCTTTCGCGGTGGCGGTGACCTGCTCGAGGTCTCCTGCGGCCCATCCGGCGATGTAGCCGACGCTGTAGGCGCTGGTATCGAGTCCGAGCATCCCGGCCAGGACGTAGGCGACGGATTCGGCTTCGACCTCCATCCGGCCCCGGTGCAGGTCCTTGCGGGCCTCGGGGCCGATGAGGTCGGGTGCGTGCATGATCGCGTGCGCTGCCTCGTGGATCATCGTTTTCGCGGCCGCTGCGGGTTCGAGGGCTGCGTCGACGACGATCCGGTGGGAGCCGTCGGTGGTGGTGTAGCCGTTCGCGCTACTGGGGATCGCCTCGCGGGTGACGGTCCAGCCTCGGCCGGTCATGATCGCTGCCACGCGGTCGTAGATCGCGTCCGGATCGGCGCCGGTGAGAAGCTGAGCGATGCCCTCGGGCTGGGGGTGTCCCTCGATCGGGTCGGTTTGCGAGTGATCGAACACCGACAGAATCGGGAACGTCGGCACCTTACGGGTCTCTTCGTCGCCGGTGTCGGGGTCGGTCTCGGTGACGATGCGGGAGCTGTAGCCGTAGATCCGGATCGCCTTCTGCCCCTTGCGGACCTGCCGCCCACGCTGCTGCCAGGCACGGAATCCGGCGACCTGCGTGGCCTCGGGCTTCTGGGCGAGGATCAACAGGACGTTGTTGAAGAAGGATGCGGAATAGCATCAGGTGCACGATCGCCGCCTCGCCCGTTGCAGCCGAAACGATCTCACCATGAACTGACCCCCGTTGTGGCCGCACCGGCACGCCATCCGATTCGAGGGCAGACTCGCTCGTATGAAGGTGGAGATCTTGTACTTCGACGGATGCCCGAACTGGCAGGAAGCTGCGGACCGGGTTCGTGCTGCAGCCAGCCTGATCGGACAGTCAGACATCGAGATCGGACACCGGCTGATCTCCTCCGACGCCGAGGCAGCGGCGTCGGCCTTCGCAGGCTCACCGACCATCCTCGTTGACGGCGTCGACGCCTTCGACGATGCCGTGCAACTGACCGAACTTGCCTGCCGCGTCTACTCGACCGACCGCGGCCTGGCGGGTCTGCCGACCGTCGACCAACTCGCCGCGTCGCTGCGATCCAAAGGCGAAGCGTTGCAACGATGAACGCAGCGAAGGGTCGCGTCACGCCGACCCTGTCGAACGCCGAGCGGTAGCGTCCGCGCGGCGACCGTGCACCTCGGCCCGCACGCACTCCCCGAAGGCACGGCAGCGTTCGCTTCCTCGTGCCGTTCATTGGCGTTAGTGTTGCCCATGCGTATGTCCAGAGCGGTCCCCGCACTGCCGGTACGGCACATCGAGACAGCAGTCGCTGTCTACACCCGCTCCTTGGGCTTCACGGCGCAGTACTCCGATCCCACCTTCGCCAAGCTCACTCGAGACGACGTCGAGATCCACCTGTGGGCCGCCGACGACGACAGCTGGAGCAGCCGGCCCGACACCGCACCCTGGCCTGTGTGCAGCGGAGCGGAGACCTTCCTCGCGGGAACGGCCAGTTGCCGCATCACCGTCGACGAGGTCACCGCGCTGTACGACGAACTCTCGCGCGCGGGCGTTCTGCATCCGGCAGACGCCGGCCACCCCGTCGCGACGGACTGGGGGACGATGGAATTCGCGACCGTGGACGGAGACGGCAACCTGATCACGTTCTCCACGAACACTATCCGGACCGAGAGCTCAGTCGTCGACGGTGACGGTGACGCTTTCACCACTTCCTGACCGGCGGTGCCTGGTTTTGCACGATCAGAGTGCGGGGCGTGGCGGGATGACGACGGCGGAGATCATTGCGGCCAGTGCAGCAGCGGCTGCGGCGAAGAGGAACGCGTGTTGGAACCCGGTGTCACCGCCACCCGCGACGAGGCTGAGTGCAGCGATGCTCGAGACGGTGGCCACGCCGATGGATGCACCGAATTCGTGGAAGGTGCTCAGCAGGCCGGATGCGATGCCGGCCTCCTCGGGGCCGATCTGTCCGAGCGCGGTGGCTGAGGCGACGACGAACAGCGCGCCGATACCGAATGCGCCGAAGCTGACGCCGATCGTGGTCGCCGCGGTGGTTGCCCACAGGGCTGGCACAAGTAATCCCAACGCTGCGATGAGCATCCCGGCGGTGCCGAGGATTCGTGCGCCCCAGCGGCCGATGAGGCGTCCGCCGAGGTTCGCTCCCGTCATCGTGGCCACGGCGATCGGTAGGAACAACAGTCCGGTCACGAGGGGGCCGTGCCCGGCGGATTGCTGAAAGTAGAAGGTGCCCAGGAAGAACACTGCGACCATCAGGGCTGTTGCGATCAGGATCACGAACACTCCGGCACCGACGGGACGTCGGCTGAGCAGTCCTAGGTTCATCAGCGGAGAGGACGCGGCCTGCTGTCGCCAGTAGAACAGCAGGTAGAGCGCTGCCGCTGCCCCGGCTGCGGTGAGGGTCTGCGGGTTGGTCCATCCGATTTCACCGGCGACGGTCAACGAGTAGATCGCCGATCCGGTCGCAGCGGTGACCAGCGCTGCACCGAGAATGTCGAGCGCGGGACGCGGCCCGGGAGCTGGGGCGAGGGGCGGAAGGACGCGCAGAAGGCCGAAAATGACGATCAGGCCGACCGGGATGTTGACGTAGAACACCCACGGCCATCCCGGTCCGGCGGTGATCAGGCCACCGAGCAGGACACCGACCGCCGCGCCGCCGCCGCCCAATGCCGACCAGATGCCCAGGGCGCGGTTGCGTTCGTCGCCGGCGAACAGGCGCACCACCACCGACAACGCCGCCGGTGAGAGCATCGCCGCGCCAATGCCTTGGACAATGCGGCCGCCGAGCAGGAACTCGGCATTGGCAGCCAGTCCGGCCGCTAGCGAGCCGGCGGTGAAGACGGCCAGGCCGGCGAAGACGATTGGTTTGGACCCGAACAGGTCCGCGCTACGCCCGCCGAGGAGCATCAAGCCGCCGAAGGTCAGGGTGTATGCGGCGACGACCCACGTCACCGCCTCCCGCGAGAGGGCCAGGTCCATGCCCATCTGCGGTAGCGCGATCGCGACCACTGTGACGTCGAGGATCAGCATGAACTGCGCTGTGCCCAGCAGGGCCAGTGCGAGCCATCGCTTCGGGTGAAGCCCTTCGCCCGCTTCCGGTGTCGTTTTCGACGTGGTCACCACTGCCTCCTAAGTTGTACATAGTTGTTTGAGTTGGACACTGGTACCGTAACTCATACAAACGTGTTCGGGAAGTGAGGGTTCTATGACGACCGATACGTCACAGGTAGGCGGTAAACGAGCCGACGCGGTGCGCAACGTCGAGCGCATCCTCGATGCTGCGATCGTCTGCCTGTCTCGGCGGCAGAACGCCACGATGAGCGATATCGCACGGGAAGCCGGTCTCGGGCGGGTGACGCTCTACGGTCACTTCGCTTCTCGCCCAGCGCTCATCGATGCCGTGGTGGCGCGTGTGATCGATCGCGGTGAGCAGACGTTGGCTGCGGTCGATCTGGGTGGGGATCCCCGAGAAGCGTTGTCCCGGCTCATTCACAGCAGCTGGGAGCTGGTGGACCGGTCACGATCGGTCATTGCCGCCGCCGAGGAAGAACTCCCCCCAGCGCGTATCCGCGAGCTTCACGACGGCCCCGCGAGCCGGGTCGAATCGTTGATCGAACGCGGACGCAGTGCAGGACTGTTTTCACGTGACATGCCCACCTCGTGGCAAGTCGCCGTGCTCCATCAGGTCCTTCACGGTGCCGGAGCCGAGATAGCAGCAGGGCGGCTGGATTCGATGGACGCACCCGATCTGATCGTGAGGACCATCCTTGCTCTACTCGACACCCATTGAGGCTTGGGCGCACCACCTTCCGCTCGGTTGGTCGCACACCGTCGGTTCGGTCGGCGTAGATCGGTGAACCGCCGCCCTCGTTCACGCAAGACCTTGCCGTTACCTGTGGCGTTGTCGACGGCGGCGGGCGTCCTGGTTGTGTCGTTGTGGGCGAGCGGCGCGCCGTCGATGGTCTATCCGCTCTTAGCGGATCGGTGGCGCGTAGGTGAGGTCGTCACGACCGCGTTGTTCGCTACCTATCCGGTAGCGCTGGTTCTCGCTCTCGTTGCATGTGGGTCTCTCTCGGACTCGATCGGGCGACGCCGCGTACTGCTTGCCGGCGTCGGCATGGTCGCCGTCGGCACTGCGCTGTTCGTGGTCACAAGCGGTCTCGTCCCGATCTTCATCGGCCGCACTCTTCAAGGACTCGGGGTCGGTATCGCGATGAGTGCGGCCAGCGCCGCACTCATCGAGTTCGCACCGCGCCGCACCGCGGCACTGTCCACTTCCGTCAATACGGCGGCGACGGCCAGCGGTACCGCACTCGCGCTCGTTGTCGGCGGTGCGCTCGTGCAGTACTCCGCCTTGCCCACCACGTTCCCGTTCGCCATCTTGCTCGGCGTGACGATTGCTCTGCTGCCGCTGGTGTGGTTCCTCCCCGAGGAGGCCACGCGCAGCAATGTTCGATGGCGGCCCAGTCGGGTGCGAGCACCCGCGAGAACTCGAATGCAGTTCGCCATCGGTGTTGCTTCCCTCACCGTGGCCTTCATGATGGGCGCGGTGTTCATCGGGCTCGGTGCGCAGATCGTGAGGGATCTCGTCGGTACCGTCGACGCTTTCGTCGCCGCGTGCGCACTTGCGTGTTGGGCTGTTGCCATCGTTCCCGCGTCCATCATCGCCCGCCGCGGTTCGCCGACGTCCGCATCTTTGGCCGGTTCGGTGCTTTCCGCCACCGGGTCTGTCACCCTCGTCGCCGCAGCCAACGTGGACTTGCTCACAGTCTTCCTGCTCGCTGCGGTCATCAGTGGGGTGGGGTACGGCCTGATGTTCTGAGGTTCCCCCCGAAAAGTGGACAGTGGTCACGCGGCCATGATGGGCGCGATCAGTGACTGTTCGTACGTGGTGGGGCTGAGCATCCCGAT
>NZ_JBITUQ010000043.1:0-18876 GCF_044542515.1 Rhodococcus sp. NPDC078407
CCGTGCACCGCACTTCTGACGTCAGAATGTCAGAAGACACGTGCACTCACCCTCGAAACGCCTGCAAAGAGTGCAGCCGTCTTCTGAAATTGACAGCCGGATCCCATCCCGGCCGACTGCTCGAGGTAAACCCCGAGATAGGGAAAGAAGAAGTTGGACACGAGCAGAATTCCGGCGGCCACCCCCAGCAAGCCGAGCACGCCGGGCACGGTGACCACCCGCAGCTGATGGGTGCCCCCGCGGACTCCCGTCGCCTCGATTCGGCGCGGCAGAACGGTCCACAGACCCACCGCCAGCACCGCTCCGAGCACGGCCAGCGCCACGAATACTGCCCGCCATCCGGCAACGCCGCCGAGATACGTGCCGATCGGTGCGCCGAGGAACATCGCGCTCATCAACCCCCCGAAAACCAGGGACACCGCTTTACCGCGCGCTTCCGGCGCAACGAACGTGGTGACGGCGCTGACGGCCACCCCGAGCGCGACTCCCTGCGTCGCCGCTGACGCGACGCGTCCGACGAGAAGCACTGGGAGCCCGGGCGCAGATGCTGCAACCAGGTTTGCGGCCGCGAAGACCAACAGGAGCGTGGTCAGCAGTGCTCGTGGATGACGGTGCGCCAGGGCGAGACCCAGCGGGATGGCGAGAATTCCGACAGAAAGCGCATACAGAGTGACGGTGAGCCCGGCGGCACCGACGGTGGTGTTCAGATCGCGGGCCAGCTGGGGAACGAGACCGATCGCCACGAACTCCGCTGTTCCGATAACGAATGCGACGGCGGCGAGCAACAGGACGGGAGGCGACAGCAGCGAGCGCTGCTGGATGTGGACAGAAGCAGTGGAGGTCATACCGACGACGCTAGAACCGAATCGGTATAGGATCAAAGACGAATTTGCAGTGCATCGTATAGACAATCCCTATAGGAGTCGCCGCATGAGTATCCGCCAGTACGAATATGCACTCGCCGTGGCCGAAGAGGGGTCGGTCACCGCGGCGGCCGAGAAGCTCCGCGTGGCACAACCGTCGATCTCCCAACAGATCAGATCCCTGGAGAAGGAGTTGGGCGTCGAACTGTTCGTCAGGAGCCCACGCGGACTGAGCCTCACCGTCGCCGGGCGCGCCTTCGTCAAAGAAGCATCGATCGCGGTATCAGCAGCTCGCCGGGCTCGCGCTGCGGCCAGTGCATGCTCCGGGACGGTTGCCGGGGAGCTGGTCGTCGTCGTCGAGACCGGACTGGGGATGTGCCAACTCCCGAGAGCGATCGGAGAGTTGCGGCGCCGGTATCCGGCACTCGAGGTGACGCTGTACGAGGAGTCGGACCCCCAGGCCATCGACCGCCTGGTGCGCACCGGGGAGGCAGACCTGGTGCTGTCCAGCGATTACGGCCACTACGATCCGAACGCCACTGTCATCGGCGACGAATCGTATGTCGCCGTACTGTCCGAAGGGCACCCACTGCTGGCACAAGACGTCCTGGCACTCGAGGAATTGGCGTCCCAGCCGTGGGTCCGACTTCGACGGGGCAGTGCTCGCGACGACGTCATCACGCACGCACTTCGCTCGCACTCGTTGTCCGTGTCGACGGTCGCTCGCGCATCCCAGTTGTCCACCGCAGTCAAGCTGGCTTCGGAGGGTTTGGGCGTCACACTCGTGCCGGCCTCGGCCGTTCCGCCGGGCTACGGACACCTCACACGACCACTCGATCCGCCGGTGTCACACGCCGTTCGAGCTAGCGTCCGTTCGTCTTCCGGTCCTGCCGAGTCTGCACTGCTCGACTTTCTGGGCAACGAGAATTGGTGCGGTCTCGACCTCGTTCGTGCCTGATACCGACTGATTCGACGCGGTATTGCTCGGACGAAACGGACTTTACGAACAGCTGTGCTGGATTGATGCGACAACCGAGTAGAAGGACGACTCGGTTACATTGCTGTCATTCATCGTCGAGCAATAGAGAATTCACCTATGGGCGGCAGCCACAAAGCGATCGTCACGAATAGCGGACATACTTCGGTGAGGTGTAACGCTCGTATCGGAATGCGTAACCGGAAGAATGCGTGATTCACATGTGGACAGCATTCGCGTCAGCGGCCAATGGACAGTGTGCAGGATCATATCCGCGACCAACAATCGACGCAGCGCCTTACCCGCCAGGTCGTGGAACGCCCACGTCCGATAAGAGCTCAGTACGTAGTGGCGGTATTCGAGCGGCGGCGTGAGCAGTCGACGCCCAGACACCTCGACACACATGGACTTGATCTGTGCGATGCGCAATCCGACGCGGTGAAGGCACAGTGACAGATCGATATCCTCGTGCAGGTCGGTTCGCACACTCACTCGGTCGCGCGTCGCTTCCCAGGCGGAGCGACGAATGGCGAAGTTGTTACCGGACGCCGCAGAAACCCACAGCTCATCGGGCTTGCGTCTGGTGGTGTGATTGACGAAGGCCCGGTACGGAGCAGCCCAGGGCGAGTCGTAGAGATAGATCGGACCTGTCACGGCGGCGAAGTCCAGCCGTCGATCGAAGAAATCGAGAACAGATTTCGCCCAGCCTGCGCCGACATGGGTATCGGCGTCGATGCGTCCGATGATCGATCCACTCGCGTGATCGAATCCGGCGTTTCGGGCGTGCACGACGCCGCGCTCGCACTCGGCCACGAGGGTCACCATCGGGAATCGACGTCGGCGATCACGGACGATCGACGCCGTGTCATCGGTCGAGTTGTTGTCGACGACGATGATTTCGTGAATGTTTTCTTGCTGTTCGAGTAATGCATCCAAGCATTCACCCAAGTGCGCGGACTCGTTGAATGCAGGAACAACAACCGAAAGAGTGTTCACCCGTGCCAACCCCTGACAAAGTTATTTTGGCAATCGTGTGGCTCGATTCGCTTGCAGAATTCGTTCGTCCCGAAATGCGAGCCGCGGACGAATCTGATGGTACCCCACTATCGCGGGGAGGCAATTCCTCGTTTATTCGACATAAACAATATGAAGTACGAAGAGAATAGCTCGAACCTGCTCGGATTCGGATCTCGACACCGGAACGGGTAATCGACCGGTTTATCGGCAGTGCGCCTACCGATTCACATCACGAACCCGTCTCGCCGGACTGCCCACGTAGATCCCGTCGGGATCGCAGTCCTTCGTCACCAACGATCCCGCGCCGACGATGCAACCCGCACCGATTCGTACGCCCGGCATGATGACGGCACCGGAGCCCACCCAGGTTCCCGTTCCGATCGTCACCGGCGCACCGATCAATCGGCCTGCGCGTCGAGTTCGAGCGCCCACCTCGTGCGTACTGGTCAGCACGCGCACATGATCGGCGAGGAAAACCCCGTCGCCGATCTCGATGTCTGCCAGGGTGTCGAAGTAGCAACCGTGATTGACGAATGCCCCCGCGCCCAGCCGAAGCGTGCCTCGCCCTTGCACCATCTGACCGCCGTAGACCAGCGCCTTGGGTCCTACTCGCACCCGCGCGCCTCGTAGCGCACGTCCGCGGACGATGGCGGGCAGAAGCGGGAAGTTGGCCAACGCTACTACCGCCGACTGCCGCACCTGGAACAGAGCCCAGAGGACGTCGTCGGCCACATAGCCTCCCCCACCGCGCATGAGCGAAACTCTAGCCGCGTGCCTCGGTTGCCCCAACGACGCATCGGGATCGAAAAAGAGGAGACGGCCGGAACGAGCAACAGGCCCGATCGACACTGTCGATCGGGCCTGTCGATGTTCTTCGGTGTGGAGCTGAGGGGAATCGAACCCCTGACCTTCTCGATGCGAACGAGACGCGCTACCAACTGCGCCACAGCCCCTTTGCCGTCATCGTGACCGGCTGGGTAACTCTAGCAAAGCCCTGTTCGGCAGCCGCTACGCGCCCTGCGCCCGCCGCACGTCCCGATCGTCGTCGCGACTGGCCTGGAACGGCTCGTCGTAATGGTCGAGATGCTCGAACTCGGGATCCTCGTCGTCGATCTCGAGGACCACCGCACCGGGTCGACGCAGGCGCTGTGGGACCAGCTCGAGCTCCTCGTCCGTCTCCGACTCCACCCCCAGTCGGGATCGGCCCATACGGGTGAGCCGGCGCTGACGCACCTCTTCCTCGATCTGTACCTGCCGACGCAGGTAGTACAGGTAGCCGGCCAGAACGGCGACGGACAGACCGCACAGCCACCACACCGTCGGAGAAATGATGAACGCCAATGCCGCCGTGGTGATCGCGGCGAAGACCAGTCCCAGTACAGCGCGCTGCCGAAAGGCGTATCGCGCGGCGCGGGCGATCGCATCCGCCTCGGGGTCGAAACCGCCGCGGCCGCGTCGGCGAGGCACGAAATCGTCGTCGACGACACCGGGTTCGTGCGCGGTTGAGCTTCGACGCGGCGGATCGGTGTCCGGTGCCTCGCGATCGAGGTCGTTCTCTGCTGCGTGAGTGTCCATCGGGTCCTCCGCGGTACCGGGTAGATCGGGTGAGTCGATACGAACGGTTGCCAGTGCCGGGCCGAAAATTTCGCGAGCCGGCGCGGAGACTCGAAGGTCGTCCTCCGGTCGCCAGTCGGGATCGCTGCGGTGTCCGGTCGCCGGGCCACGCTGCTTCCGCTTGGTGCCACCTCGATGGAGTACCCGCGTGGCGAGAGCTGCGTCCGTGGTCTGCATGATCTGAGGCCGCTTGGTCATGAGCATGGGAAGAAGAACGAAGAGCCAGACGGCAACGAGACCGACCCAGATTATCGAGTTCGGCATCGGCGATGTTCTCCTCCCTCGAGCTACGGCGACAGTCCTGACGACATCAGGCTATGGGGAGCAGGTGCAAGAACCACGCAGACGCGCCGACCCGAATTACACTCCTGTCACTTCAACCACACGAGTGTCACTGTGTTCGGGACGGATCACGCCCAGGCTGCCCGGCCCGAACGGACCAACCGATCGACGACGGTTCCCTGGACCTCACCTGAGGTGATTGCGACGAGCTTGTGGTCGCGCCATTCACCGTCGACGTCCAGGTACTTGTAGAGCAGACCTTCCTCGCGAAACCCGACGTTGCGCAGCACTGCCTGACTGGCGAGGTTTTCCGGTCGCACCGTCGCTTCGACTCGATGCAATCCGACGGGGCCGAAGCAGTGGTCCAGCCCCAGCGCGAGAGCGGCGGTCGCGACGCCCTTGCCGTTGACGTCCTTGGACACCCAGTAGCCGATCCACGCGGACCGCAAAGCGCCGCGCACGATGTTTCCAGTGGTGATCTGGCCACAGAATTCGCCGTCGACCTCGATGACCATGGGGAGCATGTGCCCTTTACGTGCCTCGGACTTGAGGCCCGAACACAACGTCGGCCACGAGGAGATGTGGTGCCGTGAATTCCAGCTGCCCTCGCCGCTCGGCTCCCAGGGCTCGAGATGAGCGCGGTCCTCGGTGCGAATCCGGCTCCAGGCCGCCGCATCGCGCATCCGTACCGGCCGTACCGTGACGGTTCCGCCGGCGACTCTCACTGGACCCAATTTCGCCGGCCAACCCGGGTGGCTCGACCACGTTCGCGGCATCCGTCGATGGTATGCGCTAGGCGCAGTTGTCAGCCTCGCTGGGCCAGGAACGAGACCTTCACTTCTTCACCGGTACGGATTTCGGTGACCTCGGGATCGATGACGACCAGGCAATTCGCCTCGGCGAGTGTCGCGAGAAGGTGCGACGACGATCCGGGTGCACCGCCGAGGGCCTGAACCAGGTACTCGCCGGTTCCTTCGTCGCGCATGAGTTGGCCGCGGAGATATCCTTTGCGGTCCTCGATCGAGGTGATCGGTGCCACGGTGCGTGCGGTGACGGTTCGACGCATCGGCTGTCGTCGACCGAGCGCGATGCGAATCAGCGGGCGGACCATCACCTCGAACACCACCAGCGCGCTCACGGGGTTGGCCGGCAGCAGAAAAGTGGGCACTTCATCGCGTCCGAGCTGGCCGAATCCCTGAACGGATCCGGGGTGCATGGCAACGCGTTCGACTTCCATGTCGCCGAGTTCGCCGAGTGCCTCCCGCACACCGTCGGAGGCACCGCCCCCGACCGCGCCGGCGATGACGACGATCTCGGATCGGATCAACTGGCCCTCGACCACCTCGCGCAGACGCTTCGGGTCGGTGCTGACGATTCCGACCCGGTTGACGTCGGCTCCGGCGTCGCGCGCCGCAGCGGCCAGGGCATAGGAATTGACGTCGTACACCTGGCCGGGGCCGGGGGTGCGATCGGTGTCGACCAATTCGCCACCGACCGAGATCACCGACAGACGCGGGCGCGGATGCACCAGCACCTTGTCGCGCCCGACCGCCGCGAGCAGTCCCACTTGAGCTGCACCGATGATCGTTCCTGCACGCACCGCGACGTCGCCGGGCTGCACGTCGTCACCGATCTTGCGGACGTAGTCTCCCGAGCGCACCGGCCGAAACACCTTGACGCGGGCGCGGCCACTGTCGGTTCGGTCCAAGGGCAACACCGCATCGGCCAGTGTGGGCAGCGGCGCGCCGGTATCGACTCGCACTGCTTGACGGGGCTGCAGCCGGATGGGTTGACGCGATCCGGCCGAAACCTCGCCGACCACGGGCAGCGTCAGATCGATGCGCTCGTCGTCCTCGTTGCGCAGGTCGGTACCCGCAGCTGCCACATCGACGCTCCGAACGGCGTAACCGTCGATCGCTGCCTGATCGAAACCGGGAAGGGGGCGCTCGGTGACCACTTCTTCTGCACACAGCAGGCCCTGTGCTTCGGAGATGGCGACCCGAACAGGCCGTGGAGCCACCGCCGCGGCGGTCACTCTGGTCTGCTGATCCTCGACCGAGCGCATCTGGCCCTTCCTCTAGAGCATCGACCCGCGATGCTATTCGTACGTGGTCAGTTCCGGTGCCCAGCTGTCGCTCAAGCGCTCGTTCAACCATTCGCGCAGCGCCGGACCGTAGTCGTCACGCTGCAAAGCAAAGTCAACCGCAGCGCGCAGGTATCCCCCGGGATTTCCGAGGTCGTGTCTCGATCCGCGGTGCACCACCACGTGCACCGGGTGGCCTTCCTCGATCAGGAGCGCGATGGCGTCGGTCAGTTGCAACTCGCCGCCCGCGCCGGGCTCGATTCGACGAAGGGCATCGAAGATGGCCCGGTCGAGCAGGTATCGACCCGCAGCAGCCAGGTTGGACGGCGCGTCCTCCTTCTTGGGCTTCTCGACCATGCCGGTGACCTTGAGAACGTTCGGGTTCACCGCATCGGGAACGATCTCGACCGAGAAGACGCCATACGACGAGACCTTGTCCTCCGGCACCTCGATGGCGCACAGCACTGATCCACCGCGCTTGGCGCGCACCCGGGCCATGACGTCGAGCACGCCCCGCGGCATCACCAGATCGTCGGGAAGCAGCACCGCAACGGAATCCTCGTCGTCGTCGAGAGCCTCTTCCGCACAGGCAACGGCATGTCCGAGTCCCAGCGGTTCGTGCTGGATGACAGACTGCACGTCGAGGAGTTTGGGGGCGACACGCACTTTTTCGAGCATTTCGAGCTTGCCGCTCGCTTCGAGCTTCTTCTCGAGAACGAGGTCCTCGACGAAGTGGGCGACGACACCGTCCTTGCCCGGAGATGTGACGATGACCAAACGCTGTGCACCGGAATCTGCGGCCTCGCCGGCGACCAGTTCGATACCGGGCGTATCGACCACTGGAAGCAGTTCTTTCGGAACGGTTTTCGTGGCCGGCAAGAACCGGGTACCCATGCCCGCAGCGGGAACGATAGCTGTTCGGAAGTGCTCAGGCGTGGCGGCGGTCGTCGCGTTAACGGCTTCTGTCATGGTGCTCACCCTATCCATGGTTTCCGGAGATCTGCTCGCCGTGTGCTGCGTTCGACCCCTCAGTGCATATCGTTGAACGACTGCACACGAAGGGTGAGTGAACCGTTGTGACCGTTCCCGAATTCTCGGAGAACACGCCCAAGGATCGATGGCGGGCACATGTCCTCGCCGAACGCCGACTGCTCGACGATGCGCAGCGCGCGGTGGAGTCCTCCGCACTCTGCCACGTCGTGGCCGAATTGGCGTCCGAACACGCGTCGGTGGCCGCGTACGTGCCGGTCGGACGGGAGCCGGGCTCGATCGAGATGCTCGACGCGATGGCCGCGGCCGGCTCCACCGTCCTGCTTCCGAGTGCGCACGAGCCGGGTCCGTTGCGGTGGGTGGAGTACTCCGGAAGCGCGTCGTTGGTACCTGCACCGTTCGGTCTTCGCGAGCCGTCCGGGCCGATCCTCGATCCCGATGCCGTGGCCGCGTGCTCACTGGTGCTGATTCCGGCGCTCGCCGTCGATCGGCGCGGTGTTCGATTGGGCCGCGGTGCGGGTTTCTACGATCGGACGCTGGATTTGTGCGGACCCGACGCGATACTGGCCGCGGTGGTGCGCGACAGCGAACTGGTGGACCGACTACCGGACGAACCACACGACAGAAGGGTGACGCACGCGGTGACCCCAGTCAGCGGACTCGTACGCTTGGGTACGGAATAACGTTCCGATTCGATTGGTTGGCACTCCTGACTGTAGAGTGCTAATGCTCTCCCCAGTTTCGACGAACAGACAAGACACCGGCGGTGTTCGGCCTCGGCTCCCAGAGCAGCCAATCTCCTCGGTGACCAGCGCGGAGGAAATACGATGCCCACTTACTCATACGCCTGCACCGAGTGCGACAACCGGTTCGACATCGTCCAGTCCTTCACCGACGACACGTTGACGGTATGCCCGGCGTGCTCCGGCAAGCTTCGTAAGTTGTTCAACTCCGTCGGCATCGTGTTCAAGGGCAGTGGCTTCTACCGCACCGACAGCCGCGGTGGCTCGGGCACCTCGAGCGAGAGTGCAGGCGAGAAGAAGTCCGACGCGGCAGCCACAAAGTCCGACTCGAAGTCCGAGACCAAGTCCGACTCCAAGCCGGCCGAAAAGAAGTCTTCCGATTCGTCGTCATCGAGCTCATCTTCTTCTTCGTCCACCACGAAAGCTGCTGCGAGCAAGTAGCTTTCAGCTTCATCCACAGGCCGGGCCGTTATCCACAGCCCGGCCTTTTCGGTGTTCGAAGTGCCTTCGTCGACGCTAGCGTTTCCGGCATGACTGCTGGCCGGAACCGACTCGACTCGACGCTCCTCGATCGCATCACTCTGCGGCCGGCATGGACCGGGTCCCCGAAGGTCCGCCGTATAGCAGCGGGCGCGCTGGTAGCACTTGCAGCGGTGTTGTTCGTCGATGACGCTGCCGGCGACGACCGAGTGGACGTGATCACCGCAGGACGCGACCTGACGCCGGGGACGGTGCTGACGTCGGCCGATGTGGTGGTCTCCAGCTGGGATTCCGACAGCGTTCCCGAGGGCGCTCTGATCGATGCCGGTGCAGTGGACGGCCAGACGCTCACCGGGCCGGTACGAGAAGGCGAATTGCTTACCGATGTACGCCTACTCGGATCCCGGACGGCTACGACGGCACTGGGGACCGAGGCGCGCGTCGTACCGGTGCATCTCGCGGACGCCGGAGTGAGCGATCTGCTGCGTGAAGGCGACCAGGTGGATGTGTTGACCGTCGAGGTGCAGGACGACCCGAATGCAGTCCCCGCAGCCAGGGTGCTGGCGTCCGGCGCGGTGGTGGTACTCGTCTCCGCCGACGCCGGGGGTAACAGACAACGGGATCGGGTGGTGCTGCTTGCGTTACCCACCAACGATGCGACGACGGTGGCCGCGGCGTCGTTGGTCAGCGCCCTGACGGTGACGGTGCACTAACGTTTCTCGAGACAGAACACACCGATCGTTGGGAGAGGGCTCATGCTGAAGGGCTTCAAGGATTTTCTACTGCGGGGCAACGTTGTCGATCTCGCAGTTGCAGTGGTCGTCGGTGCGGCATTCACCGCCATCGTCACCGCATTCACCACCAACATCATCAACCCTTTGGTCGCAGCCGTGGGCGGTAGCAACGAACTCGGCTGGGGCATAAGGATTCTGTCGGACAACGATGCGACGTTCATCAATCTCGGTGCCGTCGTCACAGCGATCATCAACTTCATCATCATCGCCGCGGTCGTGTACTTCGTCCTGATCCTTCCGGTGAACACGGCGAAGAAGCGCTTCGTCAGCCAGCCGGAGAAAGAATTGAGCGACGTCGACGTGCTGGTTCAGATCCGCGACATCCTCGCGGGCGGAACCGCAGCGGGACAGAAGCTTTCGACGGCCGAGGACACAACCGGAGGTAGCGGCGAGGCCAACGACGCCACGCCGGATCTGGGTAAGCATTCCAAGGACTGAGGTCTTGTAACCCGCGCTGGGCGGCCCTGTCGAATGAATGTGCCAGTCACGCACTCTGAGTGCATGACTAGCACATTCATTCGTTGGTGGGGTGATGGGGCGGCGGGCCGAGTGGGCCGTCAGGCGATCAGTTGTTGAACGTCTGCAGCGGAAGCGCATCGAGAGTGATCGAGGTGCCATCTGCCTCGCAGGCAGACTTCACGGCTGCGCCGTTGTCGACGAACGCCTTGCCCGATGCGCTGTCGGGTTCCGACAATTCGAGGGTGTCGGCCGGCAGCGCCTCCACGAACGTGGTGGACGCGGACGCGACATCACTGGATGCCGTGCCGGGCACCGACTTCAACGAGTCCACGGCAGCTTGCTTGTCGGCTGTCCACTTCTCGATGTTGGCTGCTGATCCCGGTCCCGCGGTCACCAGACCGACGAAGGCGTTGTGATCGGCGGCGAAGGTATTGCATGCATCGGTGCTCTGACCGGTGGCAGCCTCGTCACTGCTACTGCAGCCGGACACCAATCCGAGAGCTGCGACAGCTCCTGCTGCGAACACTGTGAAACGGGCTTTGCGATGCATCACTACTTCTGAACCTTCCGTGAACGTCGAACTGTGCGTGTGCCGAACATAGTTCAGGCCCGCACGGAGAATCCGTGCGGGCCTGAACCGGAGAATCTAGCGAACCAGAATCAACCGAAGAAGATCAGTTGAGGCGAGTTGCCGGGCCGTACGTGGTGATCGAGTCACCCTTGGCGCTGAGCAGGGTGACGTACGGACGAACCGTGACGTTGCCCAGGATGCCCGTTGCGGTGCCGTGGACGCCGGCGAGCTGGATGGAGCCCTGTGCGCCTGCAGCGTCACCTTCGGTCTTGGAGATGTTCGCCTCTTCGTTGAAGGTGGCGATTGCACTCTCGGACTGAACGACGCCGCCGCCGGGAGCGAGATCGATGGTCGCAGTTGCCTGCGGGATCAGCTGAACGCCGACATCGAGGTTCGACTTGCTCTCTGCAACGCCGAGGAGCGGAACGTCAGCGAGTCCTTCCAGCGCACCCTCGGGGTCAAGCAGATCACCCGGGGTAGTCGCCAATGTTCCGGTGGTCGTGTTCTTGGAACCGATGCCGAAGTTGGCCGAAGGAGAAGCCCACTCGACCGACACGCCGCCGTCGAGGCTCAACGGGTAGCCGATCTGCAGGCCGGCGGTGAGGGTGCCCTCGAAGTCGTCAGCCGAAGGTCCCTGAACATCGAAGGATGCGCGGCCGTCGTAGAACCACTCACGGGTGAGCGGGTTGCCGTCGAGAGGCGCAACGCCGCTGACGAAGGAGTCGGACAGGGTCAACGTGACCGTGTTGCCATCGGCGTCGACGATGGACTTCGCGCTGTCGACTCCGGCGGAAGCGGTTCCGGTACCGAGTACCAGGCCGACAACCGAAGCGCTGGCAGCAACTGCGACGCTCATGGACTTGAGTCCCCGGCTGCGCCGCGACTTCTGGATCTCCGTCATTTATTCCTCATCATGTTCAGTCCCAGCGCGGTGTCGCACGGGGAAGCTTGTGGCTTTCACCCTCGAACCAGATCGGCCGCAACGATGCGAACGAGCCCGAGCGGATGGGGCCGTGAAGCCACATCCTCGTTCAACAGTTCCGAGATGAAGGGCGCGGCACCGGTTGGTCCCACGCCCTGATCTCTGGAAGCTGAGGGGAACATTAGAGGAGATGCCTGACCGTGACAATCCCTACGATCGGCGCTCGAACGTTGCCAACTCGTGATGTGTTTCGACAGCGTGAACAACTTTCACAACCGTGTTAGCGATAACCCGAGTCACAGCATCTCTCGAACCCGCCGAAGTGTTACATCGGCCTCAGATGAGTAAACCGACCCTGATGTGGGAATACGCGACCGCCATCGCGTCCGGATAGGCCGTGCGCAGCCGTCCAAGCGGTGTCCACAAAGTCCGATTCAGGCTTCACTCCCCGAAGCTACTACCGGGTGACGCGATAACGACAGGTAAACGAGTAACTAACAGACCTGTCATTACAGCCAACAAAATGTGTCGTGGATCACATCAAAAGTAATGGGGTGGTCGCTGCTGCTTCAACCAATCGACCGACAACGAGTCCCCATCGGCACCCTCGTTCTGTTCGTCCCCGGTCGTCTCCGGGAGCACTTCACCGAAGATACGAGCGAGCCGGGCCCGTTCTGCTCGGGCCCGGCTCGCTTCGTCTTCGGCCGATCGATCGTCGTTCGGCTCGTTCATCGATATCGCTACGCGTCCAGCCCCGACAACTCGGCGATGACCTGGCTCGCCAACGGAGTGAGCGTCGCCATGCCATCGCGGATAGCTGCCCGAGACGACGCCAGGTTGACCACCAGCGTGCTGCCGGATACGCCGACCAGGCCCCGGGAGAGCCCCGCATCCAGAGAGCCTGCTGCCAGACCCGACGAACGCAGCGCCTCGCTGATGCCCGGAATCTCCCGATCGAGCACCTCTGCGGTGACGTCGGGGGTCACGTCACGCGGTGAGACGCCGGTGCCGCCGATCGACACCACCAGATCGACTCCACCGATGACTGCTGTGTTGAGAGCATTCCGGACGTCGACTTCATCGGCTGTCACTGCAACGACGCCGTCGACGAGAAATCCTGCCTCGGTCAACAGTTCGGTCACGAGAGGCCCGGTCGAATCCTTCTCGGTGCTGTGCGCTGTCCGGTCGTCGACGATGACGACCAACGCGCGCCCTGCCAGTGGTGCGTCGAGTTCCATACCGCTCACCGTAGTAGTAAGGCCTCCACCCGGCTCACGCTGTGCGTAAATCGTTGCAACCGTGCCGTGCCTGCCCGCTTCCCTCAACATCAGCGACCGCCCGGGAAAGAGGGGATCTGGAAGGGGAGCTGCTGTTCCTGCTGCTGGGTACGAGGCTGAGCCGCAACAGGCTCGGCCGTGCCCAGAGTCACCTGAGCGGTCTTCTCGGCACCGCCCTCGGTGTAGGTGACGGTGACCGAATCTCCGGGGGCGTGCGAGCGAACCGCCGCGATCAATGCGTCACCACTGGAGATGACGCGATCGTCGAGTTTGGTGATCACCGCGCCCGTGGGAATGCCGGCCGACGCCGCCGGCCCACCCTCGGTGGCTTCGACGACGGTTGCGCCGTTGGCATCGTCGTTCGACGGCACCTGCACACCGATCATGGCCTGCGTCGCCTTACCGGTGGTGGTCAGCTCGTCGGCGATGCGCTTGGCCTGATCCACTGGGATTGCGAACCCGAGCCCGATCGAGCCACTCTGCGCGCCGGATCCCCCGCTGCCACCGAGAGTGGCGATTGCGGTGTTGATGCCGATCAGCTGGCCGTCGGTGTTGACCAGCGCACCACCGGAGTTGCCCGGGTTGATCGCGGCGTCGGTCTGGATGGCGTCGATCACGGAGTTCTGATTGCCGGACTCACCGGAGGTCGACACCGGCCGGTTGAGCGAGGACACGATCCCCGTGGTGACGGTGCCGGCCAAGCCGAGCGGCGACCCGATTGCGACCACCTGCTGTCCCACCTCGAGATTCGAGGACGAACCGAGTTCGATGGGCGTCAGATCCGTCTTGCCCTCGGCCTTGATGACGGCCATGTCCGACACCGAATCGGCACCGACGAG
Organism: Rhodococcus sp. NPDC078407; assembly: GCF_044542515.1. Classification (NCBI taxonomy): domain Bacteria; kingdom Bacillati; phylum Actinomycetota; class Actinomycetes; order Mycobacteriales; family Nocardiaceae; genus Rhodococcus; species Rhodococcus sp. NPDC078407. Next base: position 13,911 of record NZ_JBITUQ010000043.1, read on the forward strand.
GGTGGCGTCGGCCACCGAGCCGTCCGAGAACGCGACGCTGAGTTTGCCGTTTGCCCCGGCACCCGTCGCAACGTGGTTATTGGTGAGGATCAAGCCGTCGCTGCTGAGGATCACGCCCGAACCCTCACCTTCTTCTTGCGAACCCTTGACCTGAATCTGCACCACGCTCGGCAACACCTTGTTCGCGACGGCCTGGACGGAGCCGTCAGGGAAGTTGGCAGCCGGCTGTGCTGCGGTGACGGTGGAGTTCAGCGAGTTCGCGAATCCCCCGCCGTTGCCGTTGGCGTTGTTGGTGGCGATGGCACCGACCGCTCCGCCGATACCGCCGCCGACCAGAACCAAAGCAATCGCTCCGGCAACCAGTGCCGAACGTCCGGGCCTGGTCTTGACCACGGTGGGGTTCGACTGTGGTCCCACGTGCTGGGGCTGAGCTTGGGCGTGCTGCGACGCGTCGGGCTGACTCTGCTGGCCGTACGGCCCGTAGCCGGGTTGGTGCGCGCCCTGCCCATAGCCTGCGTACTGCTGCGCGTAGCCCTGCTGGGAGGGGAACTGCTGCGTCGGGTGCTGCTGAGCGGGATCCTGCCCAGGCGGATACTGCTGAGTCGGATGCTGCTGGTTTGGATGCTGCTGGGTCGAGTAGTTCTGCTCGTCGCCGCCCGAACCCCGGTGTACCGGATGCTGCTCTGACCCGGCACCCTGCCCGGGCTGTTCGGATTCGTTACGGTCGTCACTCATCGTTGCTGCTTCCTTCACTAGAGGCCCCGACACTCGGGGGCCGCCCGCCTTCTCGATACTCGAGCTTGATACTCACTGTGCAGGGCGGTACTGAGAGCGCGCTGAGATGCGGCTATCAGTTTGCCGAGAGAGTTCGCAGATCCGGGGCACCTTCACCGGGCAGCACGATTCGGATGAGTGCACCGCCGCGATCGGACACCTCGACCCCGATGGTGCCGCCGTGCTTGACCACCACCTGACGGACGATGGCAAGCCCCAGACCAGATCCCGGCATCGAACGCGATGCCGTCGAGCGATAGAAGCGCTCGAAAACGAGTTCGCGGTCTTCCTCCGGAATACCGGGACCAGCGTCGTCCACCGTCAGCTCGAGAAGACCTTCACCGATCTGCCGCATGGCAATTCGTACTTCTCCGCCGCTGGGGCTCCACTTGGCCGCATTGTCGAGCACGTTGAGCACTGCCCTCGACAGGCCCGCTTGATCCCCGTAGACGAACCACGGCATGAGCGTGGCAGCGAAGTCGATCTCGTTGCGGCGACGACGAGCTCGCTCGAGACTGCGTTCCACGGCGTCGGCAAGGTCGACGCGCTCGAACACTGTCTCGGGCGCGTCCTCGCGCGCCAGATCCACCAGATCTCCTACCAACGTGGACAGTTCCTGAATCTGGGCCACCACATCGGTGCGCAATTCGGCCATGTCCTCGTCCGGAATGGACGGCGCACCGGGGCGACCCGCCGCGATGAGCAACTCCATGTTGGTTCGCAGCGACGTCAACGGCGTCCGAAGCTCGTGGCCGGCGTCGGCGACCAATCTGCTCTGCCTACCTCGCGATTCGGCGAGCGCACGCAGCATCGTGTTGAAACTCTCTGTCAGACGCGCCAATTCGTCGTCACCGGTGACCGGGATGGGCGTCAGATCATCGGTACGTGCCACCCGTTCGGCCGCGGCCGTCAGTCGTGCGATCGGACGCAATCCGGTGCGTCCCACGGCCATTCCTGCCCCGGCAGCCAGTACGACGCCACAGCCGCCGACGATCAGCAGCACCCATGCCAACCGATCGAGCACTTGCCCGGTGGGCAGAAGTCGCTGGGCCACGATCAGGGTGCTGCCGTCCTTGGTGCGTTGCGCAAGTACCCGCTGATCGTCGAGCGTGCGCAGTGACGAGGCCTGATCTCCGCGGACCACAGCGAGTTCGGCGTCGCCGATCGGCACTTTCGGCCCGGGCGGATTGTAACTGGACATGTCCGGGTAGATCAGCGCCACACTCACGTCGGTGCTATACAGCGTGGCACCCGCAACGAAACGGGGATCATAGGACACCAGAGTCGACTCCGCCAATGCCGATGCGCGAGAACGCAATTGGGTGTCCACGTCACCGTAGAGTGCCCGCGAGACCACCGTGTATGCGGCAATGGCCATGACTGCCACCGCGATCGCCACGACCGAGGCAGCGAGCAACGTCACCCGCCAGCGCAAGGACACCGACCGGGTCAGCGGCGTCGGCGGCCGCATCGCCGTAGGGGTGCCACCGCCGACGTCGGGCGACTTGCGTCCGAACGCAGCAACCATCACGGGGGCGTTTCGCGCAGGACGTACCCGACACCGCGAACGGTGTGGATCAGCCTCGACTCCCCCTCCGCCTCGGTCTTACGTCGCAGGTAGCCGACGTACACCTCGAGGGCGTTGCCCGACGTCGGGAAGTCGTAGCCCCAGACCTCCTCGAGAATTCGGCTTCTGGTCAGGACTCGACGCGGGTTCGTCATCAGCATCTCGAGCAACGAGAATTCGGTTCGGGTGAGGCTGATGGAACGCTCGGCGCGCGAGACCTCACGGGTGACCGGGTCCAGAGACAGGTCCGCGAACGTCATCGTCTCCGAGTCGATGCCCGCCTCCATCGCGGTACGCCGAAGCAGCGCGCGCAGCCGGGCAAGAAGCTCCTCCAGGGCGAACGGCTTCGGCAGGTAGTCGTCGGCACCGGCATCGAGACCGGCGACGCGTTCGGATACCGAGTCCCGAGCCGTCAACACGAGAACCGGCAGGTCGTCGCCGACGCTGCGCAGCCGTCTGCACACTTCCAGTCCGTCGAGCCGAGGCATCATCACGTCGAGTACCAACGCATCCGGGCGCGCCGCTGCAACCTGCTCGAGCGCGTCGAGCCCGTCGACCGCCAGGTCGACGGTGTACCCGTTGAACGTCAGCGACCTGCGCAGCGACTCACGCACCGCTCGATCGTCGTCGACCACCAATATCCGCATCGGTACAGTTTGTCCTGGTCGACTGAGATCAGTCTGAGAGGGGTGGTCGGTCGGTACGCGCCGCGAGAATCGAAACTCACAGAGTCGGTAGGTTCCGGGCCTGCGGCAGGTTCCACTTTCTCCACACCGCCAGCAGCCTCAGGCCGGTCGCCAGTACCGTCCCGGCGACCAATCCGACGTTCTCCGGGAGGCTGAGCGCCTCGGCCACCACCACCGCCGTCGCACCGAGCAGCGCCGGAAGGGCATACAGGTCGCGATGCAGCAGCAGAGGCACCTCGTTGACCAGAACGTCTCGGATCACGCCGCCCGCCACGGCCGTCGTGGTGCCGATGAGAGCTCCCGACAAGGCGCTTCCGCCGGTCGCCAAGGCGATCGTCGCACCGGTCGCCGCGAACAGGCCCATCCCGAACGCGTCGAGCACCAGCACACCTCGACGCAACTTGCCCATCTGTCGGTGCGCCACGAACACCGTCAGCGACGCGAAGAAGCCGACGGTGATGTTCGGCCAGGTATCGAGGGACGTCGGCGGATGAATACCGAGGAGGAGATCGCGCACGATGCCACCGCCGATGCCCGTCGTGATTCCGACGACGCAGACCCCGAACAGATCCAACCGGCGGTGAACTCCGACCAGAGCACCCGACGCCGCGAAGACTGCGATACCGATGTAGCCGAGGAGGTCGAGAAGCACCGGATCAGCATGTCACGGTGGGGACGGCAGGTTCACAGCACGTGGGAGGGGCCTGGGTTCGGTTCACTGCCGCACCGCCCCTTCGTTCGGGCGATAGTCTCGATCCCGTGCCGGCCGGCACAGTTCTTTCTCGAACCGAGGTGACCCGAAGTGCCGATCGTCGACAACGCCGTCTATGTCGAAGGGAAGCGAACTGCGAATCCCGAGAGCCTCGATATCACCTTCGAGTGCATGCGAGACCGCCACGGGATGGCATGGATTGGTCTCTACCGGCCGGAACTCGGCGAAATCAACGCTGTGGCAGACGAATTCGGGCTGCATCGGTTGGCCGTCGAAGACGCCATCGCGGCCCATCAGCGACCGAAGCTCGAACGCTATGCCGAGCAGCTCTTCGTCGTACTGCGCCCCGCCAGATACATAGACGAGACCGAAAAGGTCGAATTCGGCGAATTGCACATTTTTCTCGGCGTGGACTTTGTGGTCACCATCCGCCACGCCGAATCGCCGGAACTGGGGAAGGTGCGGCACCGGCTCGAAGAATCGCCCGAATTACTCGGCCTCGGGCCCGAAGCAATCCTGTACGGAATCCTGGACCAGGTGGTCGACGAATACGTTCCCGTCATCAAGGGCTTGCAGACCGACATCGACGAGATCGAGGATCAATTGTTCACCGGCGACCCGAGTGTGTCGCGCCGAATCTATTCGCTGCTGCGTGAGGTATCCGAATTCGAGCGTGCCGCAAAGCCTCTGGTGGAGATGATCGAATCGCTCAAGCGCGGGTCGGACAAATACCACGTCGACGTCGAGTTGCAGCGCAATCTGCGCGACGTGCTGGACCACGCGATCCGCATCTCCGATCGCATCGAGGCATTCCGGTCCAATCTGCAGAACGCGATGACCGTGCACTCCACCATGGTGGCGCAGCAACAGAACGAGGAAATGCGCAACATGACCCAGGTCAGCCTGGAACAAAACGAACAGGTCAAGCGCATATCGTCTTGGGGCGCAATCCTTTTCGCACCCTCGCTCATCGCCGCCATCTACGGAATGAACTTCGACGATATGCCGGAGCTGAAATGGCAGTTCGGGTACCCACTGGCGCTGATCGCCATGGCGATCTGTTCCAGCGCACTCTATGTGGTGTTCAAGCGGCAGAAGTGGCTGTAGTGCGCTCCGCGCAGTGGTGGGGGGGGGGGGGGGGGGCGGGCCCCCCCCCCCCCCCCCCCCCCCCCCCCCCCCCACAACACAAAAAACGCCCGCCGCCGCGGGGAGCAAGAAGGGAAAGAA
>NZ_JBITUQ010000044.1:0-16317 GCF_044542515.1 Rhodococcus sp. NPDC078407
TGAAAGACCTGCGTTTGCGGGACATGAGGACATCCTTCCAGCGGAACCATTGATCCCGCTATCTCGGTGTCCACCATCCGGGGGGAACCTCATTCCTGCTCCAGAACGGTGAAGCAGGGTGGGGCACCGATCGCGCTCTCCACATGCCCCTTCAATCCATGACCATGGACATCGGTGAGCCTGCCGACGATGCTCCGCCCGGTCTGAGCGCAGGCTGGGGGTTCCTCACCCAGCCACCGCATGTTCCCCAAGCCCCCGAAGGCTTCCGAAATATCTTCTGCTGGGACGATCCAGCCCTGTTCATCCGCGTCCTGATGGCGTTCACGGACCTACTACGGATGGAACGATCCAACCTGACGACCAGCGACGAAACTGTTCTGTCCAAACGCACCCACAGCCGAGGGCGCAGGGTGGAAACCGTCGTACGCCATCTGAGCTACCGGGGATCTGCCACTCCTGCCGAAACGATTGGACAGGAAGGGCGACTCAAGAATCGACACATCGTCCGCGGTCACTGGCACACCTACCGCTACGGACCGGACCGACATGAACGTCGACGCCGCTGGGTGGAGGCCCACATCAAGGGTCCCGACGGCGCACCGCTCATCGTGCGACGACGGGTAAACATAGTGCCTCCACCCCCTTCGACAGGCTCGGCAATCTAGCCAAAACAACTCGATCACGACAGTTCTGGTGCAACCCAAGCCACGACGTCGCTTCGACCGCTATCTTGCGTTTCGCAATCTGATTGTTGAGTCACCTACGCACACAGGGACGAGATCACGAGAAAGAGCACACCAACAGGTGCGAGACTCATGGAGACCTGCACCAGGCGATGCTTCGTCCACGCAATTTTGCTCATCTCGACCAGCTGCTTAGAGAGCACCGGTAGTAGGTCCGACGTCTCCAGGTGATTTTGTACCGCAGCGGCGTCTAGGTGCCTTAGATGACCGAAGTAGACGAAATTTCCACGCGCTTCGGACTGGAGTCCTCCCCTGCGTAATCGAGGTCGAACAACCAGGACAACGCACAGCACGCTCAACGCAAGCGTGAAGACGCCCAGGACGTACCAGACGACCGAGGCCCCAGCAAGATCATGGAAGACGCGGCCATCGCCGGATAACGCCACTACCCCTCCGAGTAGCGCCGACTCGATTGTCAGCGCGAACGAAGCTTTGGTATCCACCTTGCCGGTCCAATCGACCAGTGCGGCATGGATCTTCCAAGCTGTTTCGATCGGATCAGCGCTCATGAATAGGATCGCCACCACGTGGACGTGTAGACGTTCTCGATACGTGAACCGATCTTGGTATAGCCCTTGTGTTGCCACATATCGCGGACAACGCCGTCCTTCTTTTCAGAATTTTCGCTACGAAGATTTTTCTCACTGAGCAGCTCATAGACATCATCGGTGATGATGGTTGCGCCACCATCTTTGTAGTCGCTCAGCTTTGCGGCGGTGTTGGGCGCGTGGCCGATACTCACCAGGTCGTTGTGATCGCGCACTCCGCCCCTCACTACGTGCGCGAACCCAATATCGATACCGGTTCGGTGACGCAACTTCCAGTCGTTCTCCAAGAACTCGTTCCAGTACGGCTCGTACAGGGTGAGCGCATCATGGGCGAGCACCGAAATTGCCCAGTTGATTCTCAGACCCGCGTCCACCGCGTCGTTGGCGGCATCGTCACCCTTGAACATTGCCATCACTCGGTCCCCGTCGAAACTCCGAATTTCACCACCTCGGTCTCTGATCACTCGGCATACGGTTGTAAGAAATACACGCAGTATGCGAGCACCTTCGTCGTACTCGAAGCGGCTCGGAATGCTGGAAGAGTCCGCCATGTCGGTGTACAGGTACGCGACATCGGAAAGCGCAACGTAGTCGTGCGGCCCTATCGAGCTGCTTGTAGGGATCACACGGCCATCACGAATCTTGAATGGCGTATTGATGAGGCTGTCGACTTGGGTCTCTAGGTCCGATTTGAAGCTCAACGCGGGTCCTCCGTCTCGTACCGGCCGCTGTCCTGCGGGCGGTCTTACCGTCCGTCCCTTGAGTCTCGTTCCCTCTTAGGTTTCTTGGGCTGAACCCGGCGAGGTTGTTCGCTGGTACGCGGTTTGCTTGGCGTATTTGCCGACGGTGGTGGGGCCATCACTTGCGCCACGCGCTGGGCGGATTCTGCGTCCGTGAGCTCGTCAACGGTGTACGCCGCCCGTGTTGCATCTACTTCGGCCGCCGTGCCTTCGCGGTAGACATCCGCAGCCGAAGGGAGCTCGATGCCTTCGAGTCGGGTGTGTACCTCACTGAGTCTTTCCCGGGTGACGATCTCGAGGTCGTGTGCGTACTCGGCGTTACCGGCCGCGCGTGACGCGGCCGCGATGGCCTCGGTTGCTTTCATCAATTGCCGCAGCAGCAGGATGTATCCGGTGGTGGCGTCGAGACCTGGTTTGCACGCCATGACGATCAAAGCCGCTCCGCCGGCCGACACCACCCCGGCCGGCTTTGCGGCGCGTTGGTGTGCGGGCAATTGCGCCGCGCGTGCGAGCTGCTTGGATGCATGTGCGAGTGGTCCGGGACGATTCTCGACCTTCGCCGACCATGCTGCGAACACCCCAGAGGTCCGGCCTGCCGCACGTGCCCATTGCGCTCGATCGGTGACCGGAATGCTCGTGAGGTACTCGTTCCACCGTTCGAGGTCTTCCGCTGCTCGCGCGAGCAGTTTCGGATCGGCCACGACAGCTTCCGGTCCGCTCCGCTTGGCGGGCTTCCCTGCTTTGGCTGCAGTCCATTCGTCGACGGCGTTCGCCGATTCTTCGGTGGTGGTGTCCCATTCGCTGCGCAGGCGCGGCAGCGTCAGGTCTTTCGACAGCTTTCCTCCGCCATACCAAACAGCGGCGACCGGGCCCTCGCCTTGATTGGGTCGCAACGCCACCGAGTAGCCCTCGACAGTGTCGGTGGTTCCCTTGGTGAATCGTGGCCGCACCAGCACCCCACTGCCCCGTAGTCGACGCACGAATTCTGCTTCGGTCTTCGAGGCGGTAGCTGCGGCTCGCACTCGGCGCTCCAACACATCTCGACCGGTCTCCGGCAGGTGCGCTCGGTCAGCACGGCCCTGCTCGGCGGGCTTGGATCCGCGGCCGCCGAGTTGCTGTTCGCGGGACTGCAGAACATCGAGACCGTACCGGTGTTCGAGGGTGTTGCACGCGGCCTGCGCCCGCTTCCGGTCGTTGAACGTGTTGACCTTCGTACCGTCCTCGCGGACAGCGGATGCCGCGATGTGAATGTGGTCGCCGCCGGCCTTGGTCTTGCCGTGCCGGATCGCCACCCAGCGAGCCGGGGCCCGTGGTGAGTCCGCGTCGTCGAAGTCCATTTCCTTCATGAAGTCGGCCGCGATCGTCGCCCACTTCTCGTCCGACAGCTCACCCTCCTCTGGCTTGAGCGAGAGCGAGCAGTGCCACACGTTCTGATCCGATGTGGCGTCGGCCAACGCCACCGATCGCGGGACACCGTCGTCGATGGCAGCGTTCATCTTGCGTCGACTGGTCACCGACACCTCGGTACCGAACACCACACGCGCAGTGTCCAGTTCTCCCGCTAAGGCGATGGCGTCCTCGTGCGACATCTCGCCCGCCGGGGCCGCGAACACGATGCTTTCGTGTCCGGCGACGACGTGCGGGTTCTCGTGCTCGTTCGACTTACCCGGACCGGCGAGATACACCACCAGCCCGGTCATCTTCGCGCCCCGAGTGATGTTCGGTATCAACGTCCCACCAGATCGCGCGGCAACCGGTTCACCCGATCGAAGACCTGCCGCACCGCCGCGATCGCTGCCATGGTTTCCGGTGGCACCTCGCCCGTCGCGTTCGCCACTTTCGCGAGCTGGTTTAGGTTCCGTCCGAGAGCTGCGATGAGCTTCGTCGCCGCGAACAACTCCGTCAGATCCTCACGCGAGACCGTCGAGCGTGGGGCCTTGAGAGCGGAGTCGATCAACAGCCGGGCCACCGTCACGCCCTGGACGCGGGCAGCGGCTTGGACCGCCAGCTCCTGTTCGGCGGTCAGCTTCACCACGTGCCGGTACTCACGGCCGCCGACGACGTTCGACTGACGGGTGCGCAGCCACCCCGCTTTGCGTTCTGCCATCACCCGCTCCTCCCATTTGCACCTCACTTCGGCCCAGCGCAGCGACCCCAGACCTGGGGACCACGCGATCAGCGTGTCAGATTTCCGTCAGGAAATCCACACTTAGGGCACCTAAGTTATAGCTTGCTCCGCCGGGGCACGTTGGTGGCTCGCGGAGCCTGCGTAGTGGGTCACCAGAAAAGACGCTCAGGACGAGCGCCGCGAGTTCGGAATCCGCGCGCCACAGGTGCGCGGCCGGCGGTTGTCCCCGGTTGTGGATTTCGGACCCGATTGTGGGTGCCCGAGATCGAGCGGAGCGGCCTGGGAACTCTCGGACATCCACATGAGGACCACGTCCGATCCACAGTTGGGGGCAACCGCCGCTACCGCTGTCAGCTGTCCCGCAAGATGTAGACATGACCCTGTTTTCGCCGGCACAGAAGTTGTCTACGTTTCTGGAAAATCGACTCAAGGCAGCGCTGCAAGAGGCGCACTCTGCGGACATGTCGACAGCGACGGTTGAAGCCCTCGCCGAAAACATCATCGAGCAGTACCGGGTGGAACCGTTGGAGGTGCACCGAGACAAATTGACGCAACTTGCCGCTTCCAACGACACCGTAGTGATGGGTCGGCGAGCCTTCCCTGTTCGCTACCGCCTGCCCTGCACCGGAACACCGGAACTCTGGAGCAAGGAACCCTCTAACAGCTATCTGAACCCGGATTTCCTGTTCACCACGAAGATGGGCGGCGACGACCATCTGATCATCACAATGCAGCTCCCTGCCCTCAATCTCGCCACCGACATCTACGACGACAAGGAACGACTTCTCGCCCTGCAGGCAGAACAGCAGAAGAGTGTCCAGGACACCCGAGACGCCCACATCGAACAGCTGCAAAAGATGGTGAATTGGAGCGGAAATCAAACCAACACATGGAACGATTCACTCTCGATTCAGATACGCCGCACTCTGAAGGAGCGCGCGATGGTCGCCGACGAGGCCAAGCGCTTTGCTGCCAGTTCCGATGTCCCGGTCTTCCGTGTGGACGAGGCGGAACAGGTGCCGCTACAACCCGGCATCGTCCGCCGCAAACTACGTCCCGAAGCATCGGCCACCGAAGCGACGCTAGCTACCGAGATCTACGAAGACATCGTGCAGACCATCGAACAGATGACGCGCGCGATGGAACGCACCCCTACAGCGGCTCGGCTCGGCGAAGAAGAGATCCGAGACCTGATCTTGTTCGTCCTCAACGCCAACTATCGTGGCGCAGCAGCTGGTGAAGTCTTCAATGGAAACGGCAAGACCGACATCCTCCTACGCTGGAACGACCAGAACGCATTCATAGGTGAATGCAAGTTCTGGGAAGGCCCGGCGCGCTTTCGTAGAGCGATCGATCAGCTACACGGGTATGTCACGTGGCGAGACACCAAAGCTGCGCTCATTCTGTTCGTCAAGGCCGGGAAACCAACAGACATCATCGACAAGGCCGCGGGCGAGCTGCGCAAACATCGGACATTCGTTGATGAAGCCCCGCACACCAACGGAACACGGCGCGACTTCGTCCTCAGCGCAGCCGACGACGACGCGAAACACATAGATGTTGCCTTGGTCGTCGTCATACTTCCGGCACGCTGAGTAGAAGCGGGCAAGTGAGATCTCGTTACCGACCTGAACGTCTGACTATTCGGAGCGTCTGATGCGGGTCGAACCTTCTGGTAAGCAATGCCTATGTCGATCACCACGGAACTGCAGCGCCGCACACTGCGGTTCGTAATCGCCGCAAATCGTGGCGGATGTCAACCGACGGCCAAAGAAGTTCGAGAGTGGATCGACCGGCCAGACCCTCGCCCCGGCAAGCCTGGAAAAATGATCAGGCCCGCTATACCGGCGAAGCCGGGAGTCCCGTCCCCCCTCATGCAGTCTCTCTCCGCATCCTTCGAGACTCCAATAATGAGTTTCCTGAAAGAGACCCAGAGAAACTACGTCGTTCTTGGCTTCGACTTCGGCCGCGATTTTCGAGCGGCCACAGGCATTGCCTCGATGTCCGGAGGAAGTGCACCCACACCGGCGATCCCAGCCAAGTACGCCCCTGACGGCCCACCAGAGCATGTCGCCAAACAGTTGCTGCGATTCGGTTGGATGCAAAAGGGCAGCAACAAGGGACTTACCGTCACACCTCTCGGTCGGGCGCTGTCAACTCCGATGAGAGTGAGGAGGCCGACGTCGACGAGTCTGGCGGCCTTCTGCTGGAAGGTCGCAACCCAATTGCGTGGGGAAAGCTGGTTGGCAGTATCGCCGAGCTCGAAGAGGTCTACATCGTCGATCCCTATTTGCATGCCGAGCACCTGGCGCAGCTCGTCGAGCACGCGGACGTGAATCGGGTTCTCACGCCTGTGGTTCCGAACGCAACCGCACATGTGACGTGCTCGGCATCGACGTGCATGATCGAAGCCGACTTCCTCGAGAAGGTCGGCTTCGAGGTGGTTGCACCCCACCACAGGTTTCCGAGGCTGCGACTCGAACTCGATCGAGACCACGGCTGGAAGCAGGACGTGGAATCCGCCCTGGAGCAATTGCTCATCGCGGCCAGCATCTCGGTGGTCGACATCGAGCAGAAGTCGACGGTCGGTGCCCGCTGACACGCGATGCGGTCAGGGACGATCGGCGGCGGCCAGTTCCTCGGCGAGCAGTTCGGCGAACGTGAAGGTTCCCGTCGGCTGATCGTCCTGACCCAGTAGGTATAGGCGCTTGACGGAGATCAGAATTGCTTCGGCGATGATGTCGCGGTATCGGGGGTCGGACAGTACCTCGACGTCGGACTCGTTGGTGAGGTAGCCGACGTCGATCTGAATGGTCGGCATGTTGGTCAGGCGCAACAGATCCCAGGTTCGACCGTGGCTGCGGCAGTCCAGAAGCGGTGTGCGAGCGACAATTTCGCGCTGCACATAGCTGGTGAGAACCTGACCGATCATGGACGTGGAACCGTGCGAGTTACCGAAGTGGAAACTGGCGACGCCATTGGCGACCGGACTGGTGCTCGACGCGCATCGCAGGGAGATCATCAGATCGGCGCCCCAGGCATTGGCGGTCTCTGCGCGGTCGGCCACGGAGGGATTGGTACCACGGGCGCGGGAGAGGAACGTATCCATTCCCGTCGCGGCCATGCGGCCCTCGAGGCGGCTGGCCAAGTCCCACAGAATCTCCGATTCGGAGACTCGACCCAGTGGGCCGTCGACGATGCGCCCGGTGTCGGCACCACCCAGATCGGGATCGATGACGATGCGCTTGCCGGTCAACTGCGGTCCGGACTTACGGACGAGCTCTTCTTCGCTCATGGCATGAGGTGATCCGCCGGTGACACGGGTGCCGAGGAGGTCGAGCGAACGCAACGTGGCCGGGCCGCAGATACCGTCCGGCGAAAGACCGATCTCACGCTGGAACGAAGACAGGCCTTCGTGGGTTCGAGGACCGAAGAAGCCATCGACGCGTTCGCTGTAAAACCCCAGGTCCTGCAGACGTGTCTGCAGAGTGGCGACGTCGTCTCCGTAGAGCGGGGCGGACAGCTGGTAGATCAAGGTGCGGGCACCGAGGTGGTACGACGCCTCCTTGAGAGCGCGATACGTGGCCGGCCCGACGACACCGTCCACCAACAGACCGCGATGCTGTTGAAAGGCGCGCACCGCACCGCCGAGAGCTGCATCGAAGACCGAGCCCGGAGCAGTCCAGTGTCCGTCGTCCATCGGACCGGGAGGAACTACGGCCTCATGGAGAAAACCCAGAGCCGAGAGAGTGCCGCGGACCTCGGCGACGGCGGGTCCGGAATCGCCGTGACTGAGTTCCTGCATCCTCGAAAGCCTCCAGATCGTTCTGACAACACCTACCACTGGACGTGGACGATGTGCCGACGCTCAGCGCCGGCACATCAGATGATTGTCGCAGAAAGACTGCCTTCCGCTGCAATCCACACGATTCGGAGGTGAATCAGATAACGCCTTCGAGGTCTTTGAGCAGCGCGGCCTTGCCCTTGGCACCGACGATCTGCTTGACCGGCTTGCCACCCTGGAACAGGATGAGCGTCGGAATCGACATGACCTTGAAGTCGCGGGCGGCCTGAGGGTTGGCGTCGATGTCGAGCTTGGCGATCGTGAGCTTGTCCTTGTGCTCGGCGGCGATCTCTTCCAGAACCGGAGCGACCATCTTGCACGGGCCGCACCAGGTGGCCCAGAAATCGACGAGGACGGGCTTCTCGCTCGTCAGCACGTCGTCGGCGAACGACGCGTCGGTGATGGTGACTGTGCTCTTGTCGTCGGACATTTCTACCGGCCCCAACATGAGCAAGGGCGCATTGGCTGAGCTGAAGGTCCTACTTGCCACACCCGGAAATGAAGGTCTTTTCAATCCGCCAAGCACCTCGAGGGATGTTGCACGACCGATGCATCGTCGACCCGCTGTCTGTGCGAATGCTCGGGGCGAGCATGAATGGGGTCGGAGGAGCCGCAACGACGGTCGTCCTCCCACTACCTGACGAACACGGTGCGTATTTCAGGCAGCGCGCCGAAGAATGGTGGGCAGGCTCGGAGGACCTACGCGCGTCACTGGCAACCTAGGTGCGCCAGAACTGACCCCTCACATTCACCACCTTTGTCAAAGGTGCATTGGGGTGCATCTGTCGGAGCGATTCGATAGCGTAGCCCTCGGATATCGGACGGCGTGTGGGCCGCCCGAGACCGCGTTGTCAATCAGCGCCGCGCAGTCTATGGGCGCGCGCTGCACGCCGTCTCCGGAAGGTTCCACACATGTCGCTCGCCCCTCTCAACCCCGACACCGTTCGCGCCGCCGCACAGGCCGCCCTCGAAACCCGTCTCGGTCTGATCGATGCCATCGTCGCCGCGCAGAACGAACGCGCTACCGCCGCGACGAAAGTCGCCGAAGCGCAAGCCGCCGAACGCGCGGCGGCCGCCGCCGAGCTGGCCGCGATCAAAGCCGCACTCGACGGCGGCTGGTCCGCACCCGAGCTCCGCAAGGCCGGACTGAAAGTCCCCACCTCCGCCGTCTCCGGCAAGAAGACCGCCACCAAGACAACGCCCCGGCCCCCTCGCCTTCAACCATCGTCGACGGCGGCGAAAACCGAGCCCGACGCAGCCGAGTCGACCGGCACTGAGGCTGAGCAGAAGTCGCCGGGTGAGAGCTACGCGAACGCGAGCTGACCGATGACATACCCGCTCGGCTCGACCTGGGTACCGGTGTTCGTCATGTCGTCGCTGCAGGAGCAGCCGGGCTACGCCTGGCTATAGCTGATGGCTGCGAACCGATGAACCGAACCACCACCGACTTGTCTGCGGCCGCTGCGGTGTGCGTCCTCGCTGCACCCGCGCTCGTCGCGTCACGTAACCGATTCCTTGCCCGGACCTACCGAAGGCAGACCTTCATGGACACCACAGATCCCCGCTCGCTCCCGCCGGCCACAGATCCGCACTTGGCCGCGCCCTCGACTCGTACGTTGATCGAGGTCGAGATCTCCACCCTCGACCAACACGGCGACCCTGGGTTCGTACACACCCGCGGGCACTTCCACTCCCCTTCCACCGCGGCCCGGTTCGCGGTGAGCCAAGCGGAAACCGTCGCGGACCTCCGACAGGTCGATACCGTCGCCGCGACGTTCATCCACACCGTCGACGACTCGCTCTGCCTCATCGGGACACCCGGCGAGATAGCGTGCGCTCTCGCCTCGATCCCGGTCTACGCGCCGGGTGTCCGCTCGGCGGAACTACCGCCACCGGGCTATGTCACCACCTCGATCGGGGTCTGGACCGCCACACCGATCGAGCCGCTTCCCGGCGTCGACCCGGCCGACCTGATCGACGTCACGGTGCGCTCGACTCGGCCCGATCCGTTGCCGGACTCGACCACGGTGGCCGGCGACTTCCCTGCCCACGCGGCGCACATCTTCGCCGCCGCTCTCGCCCGCGAGATCACGATGCGCAGCGGCGGCCACAGCGAGGCGACCGTGAAGACGGTGCCAGGGCAACGGCGGCTCGTCGTCGAACACCCGGTGGAGGTCGACGACGCCGACGCCGCGGCTGTCGCCCGCTACACCCGGATCACGCAACTGCGGGCGAACATCGCTGCCCTCGATCCGGTGGCCGACGCCGAATGCGCGGTCGGCCTCACTGCCGAGCTCCACATACTGGAAAGCCATACCCGCCGGTCGTTCGACGACGAATCGGACGCAGTGGCGTGATCGACGTCGGGTGGTATCTCAGCCTCGTCGGGCACCGCACGGCCACCGAGATCCCCGGGGTTATCGAGCGCCTCCAGGCGTGCGGGATCACTGCGGAGATCCTCGACAAGGTTCTCTGCGCGCCGGAATCGCTGCTGTACGCACCCGAACGCGACGGCGAGGACTGGGCGCAGGACTACGGCGGGCCGATCGGTGCCGCACTGCTCACCTCCGAGCTGCTCGCCTACCTTTCCCATCAGCACCGCCTCGCCGCGCTGATCCATCGGGATCTGGTCACCGAGATGGTGGCCACCGACTCCGTGGCCACCATCGCCGGCCATCTCGGGACCACCGAAGCCGCGGTGTCCCGAATGTTTCTCGTCCCTCCCACGTCTCCGGCCACCGGCGACGCACCGACCGAAGGACCCACACCATGAGCACACCCGACTCCCCCGCCCTGTCCGACCTCGACGCCGTGGAGCTCGACATCCTCGCCGAACTGCGCTCACCGGAAGCGGTAGCCACGTTCGAAATGCTGCACAGCACCGTCCGCCCAGAGGCCGGGCCGCGGTTCGTCGAGCTGCTGGCGATCATCAACGAGCTCTCGGGCCCGAACTTCGCCGTCGACGCATCACTCGATCTGCTCGACGCGGTGCAAGATTCGGGTGACCTCGAGGTGGTCGTCGCGGCCGCCCCCACCGTCGACGATCCGATCACCGCGCTCGCTCTCGCACAGGTCTTGCGGAGGATCCGCGAGGACTGACAGCCACACCACTCCGATCGCGAGAAACAGCGGGTTCTAGTGCTGGGGCCAGCCGCGAACGAGCTTGTCGGTGCTCGCGTGCACGGCGTTGAACGCGGCGACGAGGTACGTCAGCCACGACGCTGCGGTCTCCGGATTCGGAACCAGCGTCGACGGGACGGCGTTCTGTTCGTCGTCGGAGAGTTCGTTGAAGTCGCTCGGGTAGTCGGTGGTGTCGCCGTCGACGATGTTCGGTGCGCCGTCGATCTCGTAGGTGATCACGAAGTGGAGCTCGTGCCGGTTCGGGGCGGTGAACTCGGCCGACAGGGCAAGCTCGCCCCACAGTCGCCGGTCGTAGGTGACGGCACCGGAGTTGATCGCGGCCTGCAGCAACCAGTGCGGCGTCCACAGTGCTTGCGGGGTACCGGGTTCGGGCCACTCGAAGTCGTCGTCGAGGACGTCGGCTTTGGCGATGTCGAGGGTGAGCAGCGGCGCGGCCGGCGCAGGGGTTCCGTCGGCTCCGTGTGCGGTGGGTGCGGTCATGGCCGGTGCCTCCAGGCTGTCGGTGTGGGTGTGGGTGACGATGAGGACGCCGAGGTCGGTTCCGATGTTCGCACTGTCCCCGAGAGCGTCGAGCAGTCGTTCGGCCAGAGTTGCGGCGTCAGCGGCGCGGTAGGTGCCCAGGGTGCTCCACGTCGCGGCGTCGTACGAGGTTTCCGATGCCGAGCACACCTGCACGGTCAGCGCACCGCTGCCGGTCGGGACGTGCTCGAGGCCGCCGGAGGCGTCGACGACTGCAGCGATCTGGTCTCGAACGTGCGCGGGCAGGCCTGCGCCGAGAGTGGCGGCGGGCGTGGTGGGCTCGTTCATGCCGTCTGACGCTACGTGTGGCGTCTGTTCGGCGTTTTCACCTGTCGTTGTCACTGTCCTCGTCTTTCGGTTGTGGCCCGCAGAGCACCGTAGTGCCATCCGCCCGTCGTCCGCGTACACGGACCACCCCGCCCGATGGTCAGGATGTGGAGGGTTGCCGAAAAGCGTTGAGTCGGTTGAACGCTGCGCGTTGCGTGGTGCCGAGTTCGACCATGTAGTCGAACAGGTCGGCTTCGGGTGCTTCTTCGGCGGCCTGGGTCAGTCGTTGGCCGGCGATGTGGAAGCTGCGTCGGTAGGACTGGGATAGGACGTTGTCGGCGTAGTGCACGGCGGCGACGGAGTGTGCGCCGGCGGTGACGATGCCCATGAGGCGTTTGCGTAGCGGGGCGTCTTTGGCTCCGTCTGCTCCGGATCGGATGAGTGCGCCGGTGACGGAGGCGAAGTCGTGGGGTTGGCCGGCGGCGATGAGGTCGACGATGTGGCCGTACATGCGTGCGTGTGCTGGATCTTCGAAGTCTGCTGCGGTGAGTGTGCTGGTGATCCGTTCGATGTCGGCTCCGTCGGTGCTCTGGTTGCGCACGTCCATCAGGGCGCACAGGAGCATTGCTTCGGGGTCGGTGGCCGGGTCGTAGTTGGGTTCGACGGACGTGTCGAGGTCCGCGACGGGTGCGAGGTCCGCGCGTGCCTGCGCTGCGGCGTCGTCGCCGGGTGTGGGGACTGCGCGTAGTGCGTTCATCGTGGGCCTCGTGTTCGTGTCGGGTCGGACGTCGTACCGGTGGAACGTTGCTACCGGCTGTGGTGCATTGCGTCAGTGGTCAGGATGCAGCTTTGTCGATGTCACTGCACTCGGTCTCGGCCAGGTTGGACTGACGTGATGTGGGGTGTTCTGCGGTGAGTTCGGCGTCGATCTGGCGGTCGATGTAGTCGGAGTCGGGGGTGTAGGCGGGCACGAGTCGCATGGCGGGGCCTCTTCTGTGTTTGTGGGTTTGCGGGTTTCAGGCGGCGGCGAGCTTGTCCAGGGCGTCGATCCGGAACCCTGACCAGTGGGTGTCCTCGTCGACGACGACCACGGGTGCCTGGAGGTAGCCGAGTTCGCAGGTGACGAAGTGGCGGGCGGTGTCGTCTTCTGTGATGTCGACTGTCCGGTAGTCGAGGCCGTGCTTGTCGAGTCGTTGTTTCGTTGCGTCGCATTGGCTGCAATTCGGTTTCGTGTACACGGTGATCGGCATAGTTTTCTCCTTACGGGAATTACTGCTGTTGGCTTCTATTCTACGTCAATAACGGCATTGAATCCAGACCATGAGTACTCCAAATATATTTCAATTATGTTGCTGCACTTCGCCTTATCGTTTTCTGAGCAATCCCTGATGCATCCATTTTCGGCATTCCGGAACAGTTACGAATTCCTCTGATTGGGCCTGCCTTACTGCGTTCTTTTCGCTTCCGGGTGGCGCGAAAAAGAGACGGCGGTGCACGGTGTCGACGGTCAATGCCTGGCCGGTGCGAGTGTTCGCCGGGGAGCGCAGCGAGTGCGGGTCGGGTGAACAGTCGTGCTGGGCCCTGTGGGCCGGAGCGTGAGCGGAGTCAGGGGTTGATCCGGAAGAGCGGCGGGTGACGCATTCTCGTTGCGCAGCCAGACGGATCGAAAAGAATCTCTTCCCTTTGTGTGTGGTGGCGCGGAGCTCGTGCCTGGTGGCTGGTGTTCGTGCTGGTCGGTAGGGTTCTGGGGTATGGAGCGCTCGCGGGTCGAACATGCCTTGTGCAAAGCTGTGGTGAACGCGTCGCTGCCGCCGTCGGATCTGGCGCTCAATGCGATCGTGGCCGGCGTTCCGGTTGAGGACACCCGTCCCACCGCCGCCGACGTCGATATGGCGTGGCCGGCCGATCCGACGTCCCTCTGAGCGCTCTCTCGCTCTTCACTTCTCCCTGCTTTGCTGCCGGCCGCCCGGCCCACGTTGGTGTCGACGCTGGTGGGCGTGTGTCGGTGTGAGGGCTCGATGCCCGATGCACCGGCCCCGCGCCCGCGCCCTGACTGCCGAGCGTGGCCACCTCGAGCCGGTGGCCACGCTCGGCTGCGGTGTCAGGTGTAGCTCTGGACTGCGCCGATGTGGTCGGCAACGTAGTCGGGGGTGATGACCCTGCCGATTCCTTGGACCTGCGTCGGTTCCATTCCGGCTGCGAGTGCGGCGGACAGTAGACCGGCCAGTCTCGGGAGGGTGAGGTCGGCGCGGTGGGCGGTGCGTTCGGCGGCCTCGAGGGCCGCGCGCGCTGCTGCGCCGTCGCCGGTGCAGTACAGGAAGTAGGCAGCGATGCTGAGGGCGTTGGCTCGGGCGGTGCCGCGTAGCGGGGCCGCGATGCGGGTGAACGCGTCGGCTGCGTCGGCGTCGCCGTGGATGGACAGGGCCATGAAGGCGTCTCGGACTTCGGCGTGGCCGGTGGCCAGCGCGAGGCCGACGCGGGCGGTGAGGTCGGCGTTGGGGATTTCGCGGGCGTGGATGACGGCGGCGAGCTCGTCGAAGGTGACGGGCAGGAAGTCGGCGCCCATTGTGGCGGCGGCGGTGAGTGCGAGGGCTTCGGGGATCTCGGCGGTGGGGGCGTATCGGGCCTCGATGTCGGCGCGTGATGCGGCGATGACGGCTCCGTCTGCGGTGCGGGCGGTCGCGAGTTCGGTGGTGGCGGGGTCGGGGATGGTGCCGTCGGTGAAGCGGTCGAGGTCGGTGAAGGTGGTTCCTTTGGTGAGGCTGTAGGTGTGTAGGGCGCGGATGGTGCGGATTCCGGCGGCGGCGAGCGCGTCGCGGATGGCGTCGAGTCCGAGCAGGGCTGCGCCTGCGTGGGTGGTGTCTGCGATGGCGGCGAGGATGACGGCGGTGACCGGTCGCCCGTCGACGGTGTGCCGGGACAGTGGGGTCGCGACGTTGTGCGCTCCGGCTTCGGCCTGGTCGGCGTCGATGCGGGCGGTGGTTGCGACCAGGTGTGAGCCGTTGCCGTCGTCGGCCAGGGCGATGGTGACGACGGAGTTGTCGGGGGTGTGGCCGAGCAGGGCGGGGATGGCGGCGAGGGTGTCGGCGGCGGTGGTGAGGGACATGCGGTGTTGGGTCATGGTGATGCCTTTCGGGAGTGTGTGTACGGGTTGGGTTGGGGTGGAGCGGTTTTCAGTGTCGGAGTTCGCGGCGGGCGGTGCGGCGGTCGCGGCGTGCGCTGGCGCGTTTGACGGTGCGGCGGACTTTGCGGCTGCCGTTGCGGTGGACGATGATGTCGATTTCGTCGGCGGTGGTGGGGTGCTGTGCTCGCATGGTGACCTGTCCCTCTCGACTGGTGGCCGGACCTTCGCCCTGCCGAATTTCTTTCGCCGTGGTGGCTGGGGAGAGAAACCAGCGCACGGGAACGACGGGGCAACCCCGCGGCCGGACAGTTTTCGTGGGAGCGCAGCGACTGCTCGACGAAAAGTGTTCGGAGCCTTCGGCCGTAGCGCAGCGGAGCGAGGGGTTGAGGCGGCGGGCACGGGTGATGGATGCTCGCCAGAAGCCACCTACGCCCGAAAGAAATTTGATTCTTTTCGCTCTTTTGAGTGCGGAGCGCAGCGGAGTTCGGTTCGGTGCAGCCCGTAGGGGTGCGTGTGGCCCGCTAGGGCCTGCCTGTGAACGTGGCCGGCTTCGGATGGTGGGACGCAGAACGCCGCCGGAGCTGGTGCTCTACGGCGGCGCGGTGTGGGGTACGGCTGTGAAGGTGATTGTGCGGGAGCGACGGAGCGTGACCGGGCTCGGTGTCGCGGCAGCTTTCGCTTTTCTGTCTGTGGTTGTTCGTCTCGTGGGGCGTGTGGTGGTGCCCCGCCACCTGATTGTGGCGGGGCATTGCGGGTTGGTGGGTTAGAAGCCGAACGATCCGGTGGGGAGGCAGACCGATCCGGTGCAGCCGGGTTCCGGTATGTCCGGAGTGTCAGGTGTGGGGACGATCAGTGTGGACGGCTGGCGGTATCCCTCGGCATCACCCAATCCGACAGCATTTTCCGTCCCGTCGTAACTCGAAAAGCCCTCCGGGGGGAAGAGAGTGCATGCCCATTCGACTGTGTATTCGCCGTCGGGCACGTCGGTATCGACAACTGTCTTCGTAATTTCCCGCGGGCTGTTTGTGCTCGCATTGAGAACGTACGTACCGTCATACGGGTCGTACATGGCGCATCTGGTTGGGTAATTGCTGTTGGTAGCAGTGAAGGTGCCGGTGACGGTGTTGCTGCCGTCTGGGTTGGGTGTGGTGGTGAAGACGGCAGTGATGTGAATCACCCTAGGTTCTGTGCCGCCTCCAGTTGGGGCTGATCCTCGGTGGTGAGGTCAGCGTAGTGGAGCGTTTCGTATTCGACCGGGGGCAT
>NZ_JBITUQ010000045.1:0-9079 GCF_044542515.1 Rhodococcus sp. NPDC078407
TGCTCGTCGGTGAACTGGCGAAATCGTGACTTCGTCTGTCCCATACGGCCACGGTCTCGCGGGTCACCGCTCAGCTATGGGAGACACGCCCTAGTCAAGGAATGTGGACAGTTCTTCGATGAGTAGCCAGCGACGCGCGGAGGTGTGCGCTTTCTTTCGACGACAACCCCGCCCCCAGTCGAGCCCAACCGGTTCCAGAGATTTCGCATCAGTCGGACCCACACGCGGGTGTTCCTGCTCTGCGGAGCCGGCCCCGGTCACGGCTGACCGCCGAGCTGGAACGAGATTATCGATCGCGGTAATCCGTTAAGGTGACTCCCATCGCTCAGCGACCGGCCTCGATGTTCGACCGCGAGAAAGGGGAGAGACCGTCATGTCCTCAGGGATCGTGTCCGTGGCTCTGGTGGCGCTGTCTGTCGTTGCTCTCTTCTATGCACTCCACCGCGTGGCCAGCATTACCTCCGACCCGTTGACAGTCCTGCCGGCCCAATCCGGGTGGGCACCGCAGGAGCACGCCCTGTCGCGGTTCCACGCACGCTGGTACCTCGCCTCGATCGTGTTTCTGGCCTTCGACGTCGAGATGCTCTTTATGTACCCGTGGGCCGTGGTGGTGATCGAGAAGGGGCTCTCTGCGGTGGTGGAGATGTTCCTGTTCCTTGGTGCCCTGCTAGTCGCCGTGGCCTGGGCACGGCGAGAAGGCGCATTCCGATGGGCTTGAGCCCGTTTCTCGCCCGCCTCGCCGTCCAGGCCACCCGGGTGCTCGTCGTCGAGGCCCCGGGCCAGTGGGCGACTCGGATGGAGCTTGAGCAACAGCTACTCCGTCGCGGGTGGCGGATAGCCAGTAGTCCGGCTCAGGGGGACGTGCTCGTCGTGTGTGGTGCGCCGGGTCCTGAGCTGTCGGATCTGGCGAACCGCCTCTGGGAGCAGATGCCCGGCCCTCGGGTGCGCATCGGCATCGCCTCGCCCGGAGCGGTGGTTCCCGCCCTCGACAATGCCACTGCGCTCCTGCTCGACACTTCCCATCACCGGACCGACGCCCGCGAACGGGCGCAGGAGCCCTCGATGTCCGATCACGCGAACAATGCTGATGGCGAAGGGCACGAAGGGCACGTGGGCCACGAAGGACACGAGGAACACCAGGGCCACGGTGGACACTCGGACCACGAAGAGCACGCGGATCGCCAGGCGCACGAGGGCCACGAAGACCATGGCGGGCATGGTGGCCACGAGGGCCACGCAGACCACGGCGGGCACGAGGGCCACGAAGACCATGGCGGGCATGGTGGCCACGAGGGCCACGCAGACCACGGCGGGCACGAGGGCCACGAAGACCATGGCGGGCATGGTGGCCACGAGGGCCACGCAGACCACGGCGGGCACGAGGGCCACGAAGGCCATGGCGGGCATGGTGGCCACGAGGGCCACGCAGACCACGGCGGGCACGAGGGCCATGAAGGCCATGGCGGGCATGGTGGCCACGAGGGCCATGAAGGCCACGGGGATATGGACATGGCTCCCGCCGGGATTCCCTTGGCCGAAGGCGGGGAGGACCGCGACGGCCTGGAGATGGATGTTCTCCATCTGCCGCTCGGTCCGGTATTGCCGTTCTGGCCGGCCGGGCTCGTGCTGCACTGCTCGCTACAGGGGGACGTTGTCGTCGACGCCACCGCCTCGGTGATCGACGCGACGGAGCACAGGGCCGGAGCACCCGGTCGGCCCACGGACCACGCGTCTGCCACGGTGACCCAATGTGATCAGGTCATGGCACTGCTGGCACTGGCCGGTGCCGAAGACCTGGCGGACTGCGCCCGCCGTGCCCGGGACGGGATTCTGACGGGCGATCCCGGTGCCGCCCGTGACGCCGTCGAGCGTCTGCACCGGAAGGTTCGCAGGTCGCGGCTGCTGCGCTGGTCATTGCGGGGCGTGCTGCCGCTCGGCCCGGCCGATCTGGAGCGCCACGGCTTGCCGGGGCACTGCCTCGGGGATGCCCACGACCGGTTGCTGGCCCAACTGGAACGGATCCGCGTCGAGGTCGGCGGCGCAACGCCGGACCGGGCGGATGGCGGCTCAGCGCAGGAATCTGCGGACAAACTAACTGTGCCGTGGGCGGTGGTGCCGGACCTGGTGACCGGTTTGGAGCTGGGCACTGTGCGCTTGGCGGTGGCGAGCCTTGATCTGGGCTCGCATCCTGCCGTCCGGGAGGTGGGGCATGTCTGAGACCGTGGTGACGACCGTGTCCGGTGGGTGGGCCGTGCTGGCCGGGGTGATCCTGTGTGGGCTGGCGTTGTTCGCGGTGGCGCTGGACGGGGTGCTCTCGTCGCCGGCGCGGGGCGGCGGTCGTGGCGGGCCCACTCCCCTGGCCCGTGCGGCCCGTCTGTTGCGGCAGCGTCGCCGCACGACGGTCGCCGCGGACACCCTGCTGTGGCGGATCGGCGGCGCGGGCATGCTGGTCGGGGCGTTCCTGATGATCGCCGTGATCCCGCTGGGCCGCTGGACACTGGCGGACCTCGACGTGGGAGTCGTGTGGTTCAACGCCGTCGACGTCATGGTGTGGGCCCTGGTCTGGCTGGCGGGGTGGGGCGCCAACTCCATCCACGGTCTGGTGGGCGGTTACCGCTTCCTCGCGCACGGGCTGGCCTATGAGCTGCCGCTGATGTTCGCATTGGTGGCCCCGGCGATCGCCGCCGGCAGTCTGGCGGTGGGCGACGTCGCGGCCGCGCAGGACGGCGTGTGGTTTGTGGTGTGGATGCCGGTGGCGTTCCTGGTCTTCCTGATCGGCGTGACCGGCTTCTCTGTATGGGGTCCATTCGCCCCGGCCCTGTCCGCGGACATCGTCGGCGGGGTGACGGCCGAACTCTCGGGGGTCGATCGGCTGGTCCTGCAGGCCGGGCGCTACCTGTTCCTCACCGCCGGGGCGGCGTTCTCGGTGCCGCTCTTCCTCGGCGGTGGTGCCGGGCCCGTCCTGCCCGACTGGGCGTGGGTGCTGGTCAAGACAGCGCTGGTGCTGACGGTTCTGGTGTGGGCGCGGCGCAAACTTCCGCTGCTGCGACCGGATCGGTTCATGGAGATCGGCTGGACTGTCTTGCTCCCGGCCGTCGTGGCCCAGGATCTGCTTGTGTCCCTCGTCGTGGTCTGGAAGGGCTGAGCCGTGCTGGTCGGGATCGTGTTCTGGGTACTCGCTGTGGTGGCGGTGACCGCGGGGACGGCCGTGTTCGTGGTGGACTCGATGGCCCGGGCCACCTACGCGCTGGCGGCATCGTTCATCGCCGTGGGGGTGATGATTTTGCTGCTGGGTCAGAGCTACCTGGGCATCATCACGATTCTGATGATGGTCATGGAGATGGCGGTGATGGCGGTCTACATGGTGATGTTCATGGGCATGAACCCGGCGCTGATGCCGATGGACATGACCCACGGGAAGAAGACCGCGATCGGCACCTCGGTCGGGGTCTTTGTGCTGCTGGCCGCCGGGGCGCTGCTGATCCCGTGGCCCGAGCGACGTGGCGCCCCACCCGAGGACCTCACCAACGCGCTGGGCCTGGAGATCATGGGCGAAAAGATGTTGGTGATGGCCGTGGTGGGCGCGGTCATGGTGGCCACCATCGTGGCCGGGATCGTCCTGGCCGCCGGGCGCACCCGCTACGACCGGCTCGGCGACGATCTGCGGCGCCGCCCGGCCGACGACCCCCAGCCGGGAGGTGTGGGTCGATGACCCTGGAGGCCGTTCTGGTGGTGGCCGCCGCCCTGTTCGCCGTCGGGCTCTACGGGGCCCTGTCCCAGCAGGTGGTGGTGATGGTGATGATGGGCCTGGAGTTGATGATCAACGGGGTGCTCCTGGCCGCCGCGGGGTTCTGGTGGTTCCTGGCCCCGGGCCCCTCCGGGCAGGTGCTGCTGCTGGTGGTGCTGGCGGCCATGACCGTGGAGATGGCCATGGGCTTTGCCGTGGCGACGCTGTTGCACCGCAAGCGGCAGACCGACATGACCGACATGGCCGAGGATCTCTCCGGATGACCGCCGACCAGACCTTGCTGCTGACCCTGGTGGTGCTCCCGGCTGCCGTGGGTGCGGTGCTCGCGCTGACCCGGGCGGAGCGGGTTGCGGCCCCGATCGCGGTATCGACCGCTGCCGTGACCGCGCTGCTGGCGGCTGTCGTCGCCGTTGCGCGGCCTGCGGTGGCGTTCCCGTTCATCGCCGGCGTCGACGTGGCATTGGAGGTCGACGCCCTGGCGGCGCTGACCCTGCCGATGGTCGCAGTGGTGACCCTTTTGGTGCTGGTTTTTGCGGCCGGCAACATCCGGGCGGCCCGGCCCCGCTTCCACGGGCTGATGCTGCTCTTCGCCGCCGCGGCCCTGATCACGGCCTCGGCCGCCAGCCTGCCGGCGCTGCTGTTTGCCTGGGAGTTGATGGGCGCGACCTCGTACGCGTTGATCGGGTTCTGGTGGCGGGACACCGACCGCGTCTCGGCCGGGCTCACGGCCTTCCTCACCACCCGTACCGCCGACCTGGGTCTCTACCTGGCCGCCGGCGCTGCCTTGGCCGGCGGCGCCGGTATGGGCCTGTCCGAGTTGCCGGCGGCGGAGAGCCCGTGGCGGCACGTGGTGGCGGCCGGGATCCTGGTGGCGGCACTGGGCAAGGCCGCGCAGCTGCCGTTCTCGTTCTGGCTCTCCGGCGCGATGAAGGGCCCCAGTCCGGTCAGCGCACTGCTGCACTCGGCGGCGATGGTGGCAATGGGCGGTTACCTGCTGCTGCGCGTGGAGCCGCTGCTCGCCTCCACCGGGTGGGCGGGCCCGGCCGCCGCGTGGATCGGGCTACTGACCGCGGTGGCGATGGGGATCGTGGCGTTGGCCCAACGGGATCTCAAACAGTTGCTGGCGGCGTCCACTGTGGCGCAGATGGGATTTGTGGTGCTGGCCGCCGGAGTGGGCGCGGTGAGCGGAGGTGCCGCCCAACTGGTGGCCCATGCCTCCACCAAGGCACTGCTGTTCCTCGCTGCCGGGGCGTGGCTCACCGCGTTGGGCACCGAGAAGCTCACGGAACTGCGCGGGGCGGGCCGCCGATGGCCGGTGGTGGGCGTGACCGCGACCGTGGGAGCCCTGGCCCTGACCGGGATCGCGCCGCTGTCCCTGTGGGCGACCAAAGACGCGGTGCTGGCTGGGGCCCTGGAGACCTCGGCCTGGCTCTACGCCACAGGACTGGTGGCGGCGGCCCTGTCGGCGGCCTACTCCGGCAAGGTCCTATGGACGATCTGGCACCGCGGGGCCCAGGCCCGGGTCGAGGAGCCCACCGCCGGGCGGGAGGTCGGCGCAACGCAAGAGCTCGGCACCGGGCAGGTGGGGGCGCTCGAGCAGGCCCCGCTGGTCGTGCTGGCCGCGGGGGCGGCCGGGCTGTCGGTGTTGGCGCTGCCCCCGCTCAGCGGCGCCCTCGCCCAGGCGATGGGCGGGCACGGCGAGGTGACGGCGCTCGAGCTCGTGGTCTCGGCCGCCATCGCCCTGGCCGTGGTGCTGCTGATGCGACGTCTACGCGCCCCGGAACTCGGGTGGGCCGAGCGGTGGCTGGGGCTGGAGGCTGCTGCGCACGTTGTCGTCGTCGTTCCCGTCATGCGGTTGGCGCACCTCCTGGCCCGGTTCGACGACGCGGTCCTGGACCGCGCCGTGACCTCCGTGGCCGGGGCCGTCCCGATGCTGGCACGGTCCGTGGCGCGGTTCGACGACGAGGTCCTCGACGCCGGAGTCGGAGCAGCCGCACGGGCCGCCCATACGGCCGGGCAGGGCGCGGCCCGCCTCGATGACGCCGTGGTCGACGGCGCCGTCGAGGGCCTGGCCGGTTGGGTTCGCCGACTCGGGCACCTGGCCCGCACCCCGCAGACCGGGGCCGTCCACCAGTACCTCCTGCAGGCCGTCGCGGTGCTCACCGTGGCCGTGGTGGCCTGGACCGTCTACGCAGTGATGGGATGAGCATGCTCAGTCTGATCGTCTTTCTCCCCTTGGCCGCCGCCGCCGTCCTGGCCGCGGTGCCGGCGATCGGGCCGGCGGCCGCGCGATGGGCGTGGATCGCGGTGAGCGTGCTGGAAGTGCTGCTGGTTGCCGTGGTGTGGGCCGGCTACAAGGACCCGGGACCGAACGGGCTGGCGTTCGAGGAGCAGGTGCCGTGGATCCCGGGGGTGGGCAGCAGTTACCACGTGGGCATCGACGGGCTGTCCCTGCCGCTGGTGGCGATGACGGTCGTGGTGTTCTTGGCGTGCGCTGTGTACTGCCTGCGGGATTCGGACCGGCCGCGCGTGCAGGCGGCGCTATTTTTGTTCCTGCAGAGCATGAGCCTCGGCGTGTTCGTTTCAGCCGACCTGATCCTGTTCTTCGTCTTTTTTGACCTGTCGATCGTGGGAATGTACTTCATCATCGCCGGGTGGGGCCACGGCAATGCGGCCCGGTCGGCGCTGAAGTTCTTCCTCTACACGTTCCTGGGGTCGCTGGCCCTGCTGCTGGGTTTCATCGGGCTGTATGTGTTCTCGGCGCCCCACACCTTTGACATCCCCGAGCTGGTCGCCGCACCCCCGCTGGCCGGTGAGCCGCTCGCCGGGGGGCTGGTGCTGGCGGCGATCCTGGTGGGCTTGGCCGTCAAGACCCCCACCGTGCCGTTCCACACCTGGCTTCCCCCGGCCCACACCGACGCCCCGGCCGCCGGCTCGGCCGTCCTGGCGGGGGTGTTGCTGAAGATGGGCGCGTACGGCTTCGTGCGGATCGCCATGCCGATGCTGCCCGAGGTCTGGCGGGCGTGGGCCTGGGTGATCGTGGCCGTGGGAATCGTCTCCGTGCTCTACGGCGCACTGGTGGCGCTTGCCCAGACCGACCTCAAGCGGATGATCGCCTACACCTCCGTCAACCACATGGGCTACATCGTCCTGGCCCTGGGTGCGGCCGGGCTGCTGGTGGAGGGTGCCGAGCAGGCCCGGTCCGTGGCGGTCACCGGCGCGATGGTGCAGATGGTCAGCCACGGACTGATCACCGCCGCCCTGTTCTTGCTGGCCGGGGTCATGCAGAGCCGGGCCGGGACCTACGACCTGGGTTCCTATGGCGGGCTGGCCGGCCCCGCCCCGCGGTACGCGGCGCTGTTCGCGATCGGCGCCTTTGCCTCCCTGGGCCTGCCCGGGTTCTCCGGGTTCATAGCCGAGTTCCAGATCTTCGCCGGCAGCGTGGCCGTGGCCCCGGTGACCGCAGTGGCGCTAGTGGGCATCGTGATCACCGCCGCCCTGTTCCTGCGGGCCCTGCAGCGGGTCTTCACCGGGCCCGCCGCCGGGCGCTCCCCCGGGTTCGCGGACCTGCGGGCGCACGAGCTGTGGTCGGCCGGCCCTCTGCTGGCGCTGTCCGTGCTGATCGGAGTGCTGCCGCTGGTGCTGCTCGGGGTGATCGAGCCGAGCTCGGCCGCCCTCGTGGAACTGGTGGGACGGTAACCCGTGGACGCCTCCATGCAGATGAGCCCCGGGCTGCTGCTGCCCGAGATCATCGTCTTTACCGGCGGATTGGCGGTGCTACTGGGCGGATCGTTCCTCCCCCGGCAGCGCCAGTGGATCGCCCGCGCCGCGGCCGCCCTGGCGCTACTGGGCGCCGCGACCGCCGCCGCGGTGGCTATGGCCGGGCCTGCGCAAAGCGCCTTTGCGGGTACCTTTGCCGTGGACACCGCCACCGGCGCCGCACGGGTGATAGCCACCCTGGCCACCCTGCTGATCCTGGGGGTGGCCTCCGGGGAGCTCAAGGACTCCCCGCGCGAATCCGACACCTACGCCCTGCTGCTCTTCGCCACCGCCGGGGTGATGGTCCTGGCCGGGATCACCGACCTGTTGGTGCTGATCGTGGGATTCCTGCTGGCCAGCATCCCGCTGTACGGGATCATCGGACTCACCGGCGGCCGCTTGGGCGCCGAGGCGGCGGTCAAGACCTACCTCATGGGGGCGCTGTCCGGGATCCTGTTGATGCTGGGCGTCACCGTGCTCTATGCCCTGGCCGGAGGCACCGACTACGCCCTGCTCCGGGAGGCGTTGCCCACCGCACCGGACGCCGCCGTGGGGACAGGCATCCTGGGGGTGCTGGCCGGGCTGCTGTTCAAGGCCGGCGGGGTGCCGATGCACTTCTGGGTGCCCGACGCCGCCCAGGGCTCCGGGGTCACCGCCGCCACGTTCCTGACCACCGTGCCCAAGGTGGGCGCGCTGGTGGCCGTGTACCGGTTGGTGGCCACAGTCTCCGCCGAAGAGCACTCCTGGTTGCTCGTCGCCGCCCTACTGGCCACCGCCTCGATGTTCCTGGGCAACCTGGCCGCCTACTGGCAGACCGATCCCCGCCGGCTACTGGGCTGGTCGACCGTGGCGCAGGTGGGGTTCCTGCTGGTGCCCGTGGCCGCAGCCGGGCGCAGCGACCTGGCCCTGCCCTCGCTGTTGTTCTACCTGGCCGCCTACGCCGTGACCAACGTCGCCGCCTTTGCCGTGACCGCTGCCCTGCCCGAGCACCGGACGCTCGCCGAATACCGCGGGCTGGCCCGCTCCCGCCCAGGGTTGGGACTGACCGTGCTGGTGGCGCTGCTGGGGCTGGTGGGCACCCCGCCCCTGGCGATCTTCGTGGGCAAACTGACCACCGCCACCGCCGCCTGGGACGGCGGTCACGGGTGGCTGGCTCTGGTGGTGGTGGTCAACAGCGTGATCAGCCTCTTCTACTACCTGCGCTGGTTCGCCCCCGTCTTCGCCCGACCCGACTCCCAAGCCGCCGAGTTCCCCGGACGCGGCGGGATGGCCGCCTGGCCGGCCGTCACGGCCGCGGTCGCCGCGACCGCGAGCCTGGCGCTGGGCGTCCTGGCCGGTGTCCTGTGGGCTGCCCTCGACGGCCCCGGGATCCTGTAGGGCTGGGAGCGGCAGCCTTCCCCAGCCGGAAGGGGCGTCGAGTAGGTGCGGGAGGGAGCCGGGGGCCGTACAGGAGAGCCCGCTTATAGGAGAGAACCCCCTAGGGCGTGTCTCCCAATCGGCGTAGCCAGGTGAGAATTGCGCAGAGGGTGACGGCGGCGCGGTAGGTGATCGCGAGTTTGTCGTAGCGGGTGG
>NZ_JBITUQ010000046.1:0-8608 GCF_044542515.1 Rhodococcus sp. NPDC078407
TGATCCTCGGTAAGCGAACTTCGTACACGCATACACACGCTCCCCAATAGTCGGAACTGAATTACTCAGTCCAACTTTCGGGGAGCGGTGCACACCGCTCAGACGTGTGCAGTGGTCCATTGACGCGTTCGGGGGTGGGCGTTCGGGCGAGGCGAGCGCGCTCAGCCGAATCCCAGTTGATGCAGGCGCTCGTCGTCGATGCCGAAGTGGTGTCCGATTTCGTGGGCCACGGTGATGGCGATTTCGCGGCGAGCCTCGTTTTCGTCGTCGACCATGTCCAGGATCGGTTTCCGATAGATGGTGATGACGTCCGGCAGATGGCCGCTGTACTCGTAGCGTTCGGTGAGAGCGATGCCCTCGTACAGTCCGAGGATGTCCTCGGTGGGGTGCTCCTCCTCGACGAGGACGACCACGTTGTTCATGAAATCGGTGAGTTCACGCGGCAGGGTGTCGAGGGCGTCGGACACTGCTTCCTCGAAGTCGACGCGGGTCATGTGGGTGGGAATGTCTACCCCCCGGTGATCGGGGCGGCACCGGGCAGCGGCGTCGGCAGCGCGCGGCCGTCGGGAGCCGAGGGCGGTGGGACGGGCGCTTCACCGTTGATGAGAATGTCGCCCTTGGCGCTGCCGACGATGGTCGCGAAGCCGCCGGAGTCGAGTTCTTTGCCCACCGAGCACGTCACCTGCCGGCTGCCGGCGAGCCAGCTCGCGACGTCGATGGTGTCCCAGAACAGGGTCAGCGTCTTGTCGCGCAATGCCGTGTCCGAGCCGAGGTAGCCGTTGACGGCGTCCGTGCAGGTGCCCTCCAGGTACGCGTCCTGGTCACCCTCGGACGGGTGTCCGCCGGGGAACTGTTGCGTCAGGTTGATCACCGACGCCACCTCGAAGGCGTGTGGTGCCGAGCAATCCACCGGATCGGCAGGCACGTTCTGATCGATGCCGATGCAGGTGCCCGTCGGCCAGACCTTCGACTGGTCCTGGTCGAGGATCGAGCCCGTCATCTCCTGGAGTGTTCCGCTGTTCGACGGCATCTGCACCCCGCAGCGCAGGGTCCGCTCACCCTTGGCCCACCCGGCCTGGCTGGGGAACATCAGGCCGACGCCGTAGAGGCCGTTGGGATCGAATTTGGCACCGACGTAATCGTTGACGACGGCTGTGCAGTGCTCGTCGCGCAGAGATCCGAACCGAATGGACCCGGGATACCGCGAACCGGGGCCGAACTCGACACCGGGGTAGACGCTCATGTCGATGTCGCGAGCGACCTCGAATCGATGGGGATCGGCGCACGGCACTTCGGCGAGATCCTGCCGGTCGGTCTCCGGGTCGTCGGTGGGCGTCCACTGCAGGCAGGTGCCGGGGTCGGCCGCACCGAACGACGATGCCGACACCGGTCCGTCGGTGACCGGACCGCTGGCTGCCGAATGGGTGGTGATCTTCTCGGGTGCCGAGAATCCATCGGAGAGGAACGTCGTCGCACCTGCGGCGAGCACTGCGCCGACCGCAACCATGGCAAGACCACGACGAGCGGTGCTTGCGGAGAGAGTTCTCCGATCGTGGTTCGCCGGGGGGTCTGTTTCGTTCTCGGACATCGCCTCCATCATGCCCGAGTATGTTCGGTCCTCATGAGCGACCCGACAGGTGACGACGACCTCAGCGAGCTGGCCGGCCGACTGTTCACGATGGCGCGCACCGGTGATACGGCCGGTCTGGCGAGCTATGTGGACGCGGGAGTTCCGGTGAATCTGCACAACGAGTCCGGGGACACATTGATCATGCTGGCCGCCTACCACGGGCATGCCGATGCGGTGCGGGTGCTGGTCGAGCGCGGTGCCGATGTGAACAAGCCCAACGACAAGGGGCAGACCCCACTCGCGGGCGCGGTGTTCAAGGGGGAGGACGAGGTGGTGCGGGTTCTCGTCGACGGTGGAGCCGATCCGCACGGGGGTCACCCGTCGGCCATCGACGCCGCCACGATGTTCGGACGCGAGGACTACCTGGGGTTGCTCGGCAAGTAAGGTTCCCTCTCGTGATCGACCTGAAATTCCTTCGCGACAACCCCGACGCAGTGCGCGCCTCGCAGCGCACCCGAGGCGAGGACCCCGCTCTCGTCGATGCACTACTCGACGCCGATGCGTCCCGTCGAGCGGCGGTGCTGGCAGGCGATCAGCTGCGTGCCGAGCAGAAGGCGCTGGGCAAGAAGGTCGGTAAGGCCTCCGCAGAGGACCGTCCCGCTCTGCTCGCCGGTGCGTCGGAACTGGCCGCCAAGGTCAAGGCAGCCCAGGCCGCCGAAGCGGAGGCCGACGCAGCACTCGACACAGCTCACCGCGCGATCTCCAACATCGTGCAGGACGGCACGCCTGCAGGCGGCGAAGACGACTTCGTGCTGCTCGAGACCGTCGGGCAGATCCCGGAGTTCGATTTCGAACCCAAGGATCACCTCGAACTCGGTGAGTCGCTGAACCTGATCGACATGGAACGCGGAGCGAAGGTATCGGGCTCACGTTTCTACTTCATGACCGGCTACGGAGCGCTGCTCCAGCAGGGGCTGCTGCAACTCGCCGCGCAGAAGGCCGTCAAGAACGGGTTCACCATGATGATCCCGCCGGTGCTGGTGCGGCCGGAGATCATGTCGGGAACCGGATTCCTCGGCGCACACGCAGACGAGATCTACCGCCTCGAAGCCGACGACCTCTACCTCGTCGGAACCTCGGAGGTCGCTCTTGCGGGCTACCACTCGGGCGAAATCATCGACCTCGCCGACGGCCCCAAGCGCTACGCCGGCTGGTCGTCGTGCTTCCGCCGCGAAGCGGGCAGCTATGGCAAGGACACCCGCGGCATCATTCGCGTCCACCAGTTCGACAAGATCGAGATGTTCTCCTACATCAAGCCCGAGGACGCGGCAGCCGAGCACCAGAAGCTGCTCGAGTACGAGAAGGACATGCTCGCCGCGGTCGAGCTGCCCTACCGTGTGATCGACACCGCCGGCGGCGACCTCGGCTCATCGGCCGCACGGAAGTTCGACTGCGAAGCATGGGTCCCCACCCAGCAGGCCTACCGCGAACTGACTTCGACCTCGAACTGCACGACCTTCCAGGCCCGACGCCTCGGCGTGCGTTACCGCGACGAGAACGGCAAGCCTCAGACCGCGGCGACGCTCAACGGCACCCTCGCCACCACCCGGTGGATCGTGGCAATCCTGGAGAACCACCAGCAGGCCGACGGCACCGTGCGGGTCCCGGAAGCCCTCGTGCCCTTCGTCGGGACCGACGTTCTGCGCTAGTTGGGTCGTTCCGCAGGCTCCACTCCGGCGCTAGTTGGGTCGTTCCGCAGGCTCCACTCCGGCGGTAGTAGTGCAGGCTCAGGCGATGTCGCCGATGCAGTAGCCCTCGCCGCCGATTGCCAAGATGAACGTGCGGTTCTGGTACGCGCCCGAGATATCGATGATGTCGGCGTTGACCTGCGTGTAGAGGCCGTTCTGAGCCGTGACGAACACGCTGTCGGGATCGAACGAGGTGACGGCCGGCAGAATCGCCGGGTTATCGGCCAACGGTGGTGCCGTGGGCAACCCGGTGCCGTTGGGGTCCCACGTCTGCCGCGCATCGCAGACGAGCGGGTAGCTCTGCTCCACATCGCCCTGATCGACCGGAATTCCGGCGATTCGGCCCAGATAGCGATCCACTGTGTACGCCGCGTCTGCCGCGTCGAACACGGGGGCGGTGCCGGTGGGGTAGACGGTGGGGCAGGCGTAGCCCGACGCGATCTCGCTGCGCTTGATGGCGACCGTCGCGGTGGGCCCGGTCCACGTCACCGCGAATTGACCGTCGACCGCGGGAGCCGCCACCGCAGCGAGGATGGCACCGGTGTCGGCGTACATCGTCGGGATGTCGGTGGGCGGCACAGTCCAGCACCTCGTCGTGACGACACCTATTCCGCCGCCGGTGAGATCGTTGACGAAGGGCCGCAGCGCAGCCGCGGCCGCGGGATTTCCGGGAGCTTCGCCGACGGGTGGACCCGGTGGGATGGGCGGGAGCGTCGGGGTGGGGGCCGAGGGCTCCTGGGTGGTCGACGCGGCGGCAGGGGAGTCGGCTGTCGACTCGGCCGTGCTGGACGACGTGTCGTCCTGATCGGACGGGATGCCGACTGCGGAGTCGCAGGCACCGACCAGGGCAATGGTTGCTATCAGCGGCAGCGCGGTTCGGCCGACTCGGCTGCGCCGCGGTGAAGCCGCTCTGTTCTTCACGTGATTTCTCTCCCCCGTAGCTTCGGTACCGGACTGCGCGCGACCCGACCGCACTGTCGGCGGACCTTTCTCCGCCTTCGTCCACCGACTACGCTAACCGACTGTGGAACCCGTCTACCGATCAGTCATCGGCATCGCTCGCACCGTGTTCGCATTCGAGGGCCTGAAGTTCGACGTCGAGGGCGAGGAACACATCCCTGCTACCGGTGGCGCGGTCATCGCGGTGAACCACACCGGATACATGGACTTCACGTACGCGGGACTGCCGCCGCGACGAGTGAAGCGCTACATCCGCTTCATGGCCAAGAAGGAAGTCTTCGACAACAAGATCTCCGGCCCCATCATGCGCGCGCTCAAGCACATCCCCGTCGACCGCGGTGCCGGGGCGCAGTCGTACAAAGCGGCCGTGGACAGTCTGCGCAACGGCGAACTCGTCGGCGTGTATCCCGAAGCCACCATCAGTCGCAGCTTCGAGATCAAGGAATTCAAGTCCGGTGCGGCGCGGATGGCCATCGAGGCCGGCGTCCCCATCATCCCGACGGTCATCTGGGGTGCGCAGCGGGTGTGGACCAAGGGCTACCCGAAGCGATTGGGCCGCACCAACACTCCGATCTCCATTGCGGTGGGTGAGCCGATTGCACCGGTCGGGCCGCCGAACGAACTGACCGAGAAGCTGCGCGACGTGATGAAGCAGATGCTGCTCGAGCTCCAAGAGGGCTACCACCACGAGCCGGGTGCCTACTGGGTTCCGGCGCGCCTGGGCGGTAGTGCCCCGACCCTCGAAGAAGCCGACAAGCTCGACGCCCAGGATCTGGCAGCGCGCGCGGCCAAGCGCGCCGAGTAGTCATCGGGCATGAACCTCCGCGGTGAACAGGTCGTGTTGCGGCCCGTCACCGCCGAGGATGTGCCGGAGCTGCGCCGAATTCTGCGCACTCCCGAGGTGTACGCCCGATGGGGTGACGAGGACGCCGCCGAGAACTGGCCGTTCGACAATTCCGACGAGCAACGTCTCGTAGTCGAACTGAACAGTGCCACAGTTGGATTGATTCAATACGGCGAAGAGACCGATCCGATGTACCGGCACGCGTCCATCGACATCTTCCTCGATCCGGCGGTACACGGCCGCGGGGTCGGCAAGGACGCCGTGGGGACGCTGGTGCGATATCTGACAGTCGATTTGGGCCACCACCGCCTGGTGATCGATCCGGCCGCCGACAACGCGACAGCGATCGCGTGTTACAGCGCAGTCGGTTTCGAGCCGGTCGGGATCATGCGCAAATACGAGAAGGGCCCGAGCGGCTGGCACGACAGTCTGCTGATGGACTTGATCGTCGAGTAGCAGGTTTTCAGGGTTTCAGGGGAAGGGTCAGACGGAATCGTGCGCCCGAAGGCCCTGCGACACAGATCAGTTCGCCTCCGTGAGCGCGCGCGAGTGTGCGTGCGATGGAGAGCCCGAGTCCGACGCCCCCCGAGGACCGGTCGCGGGCGGAGTTGAGCCTGACGAGTCGTTCGAAGATGCGCTCGCGGTCTGCTTCGTCGACCCCGGGCCCTTCGTCGTCGATGGTGACGACGGCCTGCGAATCTGCGCCTACCGCTATCCGAATCGTCCCGCCGGACGGCGTGAAACGAGCGGCGTTGTCCAGCACGTTCGAGATGATCTGCTCGATGCGTCCGACGTCGACGCGGACCGGAACCGGTTGCGGCGCATCGACCTCGAACCGGATGTGCGGTGTGAGCAAAGCTGCTCGCTCCACCGTGCGACGGGTGATGTCGGCGAGATCGGTATCGGTACGTTCGAGATCCGAGGTGTTTTCTGCGCGAACGGAATCGAGCATGTCGCCCACCAACCGTGACGCCCTTCCCGATTCACCGACGAGCAGCTCGCTCCATCTGGCCACCCGATCGGGTCGATGCTCGGCATCGCGCTGCAACGACTGTGCCAACGCCGAGATGCCGGCAACCGGAGTGCGGAGCTCGTGCGCTGCGTCGGCCAGGAAGCGGCGCATGTCCTCTTCGGCGACACGGGCGGTACGAGCCGCCGCCGCCTCCCTGCGCTCTGCGGTTTCGAGAGCGTCGAGCATTTCGTCGACGGCTGATGCTGTCCGGCCGAGGTCGGTGTTCGGTTTGGTGGGAAGCAGCCGTCTTCCCCTGTCACCGTTGGTAATTCGACGAGCAACGGACGTCATCGAGTCCAGCGGGGACAGTGCGCGTCTCACCGCGTAGATCAGCGCGGCGGCGGCCAGCAGCAGAGTGACGGCACCTGCGGCCAACATCAGAATGCGTAATTGTTGGCGAACGTCGGCGATTGCGGTGGTGTCGCCCAGTAGTGACAGCGTCGACCCGTCGGGCAGAGGCTCGGTGATCTCGAACGAATCCGACGGCGGTGCAGGAGGATCGGGCGGAACGGGAGGTCCGGGAGCCTGCGATTGGCCTGCGGGCGGAGCCGGAGTGGCCGGCCTGATGTCCGGACCGGGCCGCTCACCGCCGGGAGCGCCGTACTCCGTGCCGTCCGCAGCGGTGACACGAACTCGGATGGCATCGCCTTGAAGAGCCTGCACCAGATCCTCGGGTCCGACGCCGCTCTCCACAAGTTCGACGGCTCGGGTTGCCCTGTCCGATAGCCTCGCCTCCAGATCCCGCCGAAGCTGTTGACCGAGAACAACGTCCACCGACGAGCCTACGATCACCAGCAACACCGCAAACAACACGACGACGGTGGTGACCACCCGCATTCGCAGCGAGGGGGTGGGCGTGTGGTTCATTGCGGGGCTCGCAGCGCGTAGCCGAGGCCGCGCACAGTGTGGATCAACCGTGGGCCGTTCGCTTCCATCTTGCGACGCAACGCGCTGATATGCACTTCCACCAGGTTTGCGTCGTACGCGCCGTAGCCCCAAACCGATTCCAGGATAGAGGTTTTCGAGACCGTGCGGCCGCGCTGTGTCACCAGGAACGTGGCCAATCGAAGCTCCGTCGCGGTCAGATCGAGAACCTGACCGGCCCGAGTCACCACTCCGGCTGACTCGTCGACCAGTAGATCGCCCACCTGCACCGCGTCGGCAGAACGACCTCTCCGTCGCAGTACCGACTTCGCGCGGGCGACCACCTCGTCGAGCTGAAATGGTTTGACCACGTAGTCGTCGGCACCGTCGCTCAGTCCGCGCAATCGGTCGGCCAGTTGATCCCTCGCGGTGACCA
The DNA here is from genome assembly GCF_044542515.1 of Rhodococcus sp. NPDC078407. Lineage (NCBI taxonomy): Bacteria > Bacillati > Actinomycetota > Actinomycetes > Mycobacteriales > Nocardiaceae > Rhodococcus > Rhodococcus sp. NPDC078407. Next base: position 7,435 of record NZ_JBITUQ010000046.1, read on the forward strand.
TGATGATGCCCGCGTCGGTGCTCTGCCGAACGACGTCGATGAGATCGAAGCCGTCTCGTGCTCCGGGCAGCATGACGTCGAGAATCACCACATCGGGGCGGAAGCCCGCCATCGTGGTCTCGAAGTCGTCGCCGTCGGGTAACGATGCTGCGGTGAAACCGGCGTCCTCGAACGCGGCCACCAGCGCTTCCCGGATGGGCAGTGAGTCCTCCACGACCATCACCCGGGGAGCGGAACTGTATGTCATGCCTCGATTGTCACCCACCACCTGAAGTGATCCTGAAGATGTGGCCAGCTTCAGGGTGACTTCAGCTAGCGGCGGCAGTGTCGGTGACAGAACGACACAGTCCGAACGAGGAGTGAACGTGAACGATCAGACCCAACCGATCCCAGCCGCATCGAACCCCGAGCCCACCCCGAGTGCCGAAGCAACTCGGGACAACAAGCCCAAGCGGTGGAAGGGCCGGGTCCCGCTGGTGGCGACCGCAGCAGCGGGCCTGGCCGTCGGAGCCCTGGTGACCGCGGCAGTGTTCGCAGCCACCGGACCCGACGCGTCGCCGGGTGTCTCCACGGTCGCGTCGTCGTCCGCCCTCGGTCAGCGAACCGACGGTGGCGGCGGTTCTGACGCATCCGAGATGCCGGCGACTCCCGCGACTCCGGATTCCGATGACGGATCGACGGTTCCTGCAGTTCCGACACCTCCGACACCGGGTGACGGCGCAACGCCGCCTGCTCCACCTGCGGGCGGTCCGGGCAAAGGTGGTCCGGCTGATGGTGGTCCAGGCAAGGGTGGTCCGGGTAAGGGTGGCCCGGGAGCAGGTGGTCCCGGTGGTGCTGTGTGCGCTCCGGCCGATGGTGCGACGCCTCCGGCGCCGCCTGCCGAGGGTGATGGCGCGACTGTGCCTGCACCGCCGGCTCCCGCTGATGGTGCAACGCCTCCTGCACCGCCGACTCCGGATGCCGAGGGTGACGGTGCCACTCGGCCTGCACCTCCGGCCCCCGCTGATGGCGCGACCCCTCCGGCCCCGCCGGCAGCTCCCTCGGGCTCCTGAGCCCAACCTCTTCCAGCCCCGCACCGTGTGAATCACCCCAGGTTTGATGCCGCTTCCTTCTGAGTCAGGAAGGATGCATGTCATGCCCAAGAAAATCGATCCGGAGGTCCGTGCGAGGGCCC
>NZ_JBITUQ010000047.1:0-8464 GCF_044542515.1 Rhodococcus sp. NPDC078407
GCCCCCACCCCCCCCTCCCCCCCCCCCCGCCGTCGGGGGGCGCCCGGCGCTGTGGGGGGTTTGTGGCCCCCCCCCCCCAACACCCCCCCACCACTGCGGCGAAGCCGCATACTGTGGTGTGAACGAATTCTGGGACCGCATCTCCGCGGTGAGTCCTGATCCACCGGTGTGGATCGTCCAAGTTGCTGCCCTGATTGCTCTGATCGTCGTCGTGTTGCCACAGACATGGCGGATCGCGCGCAACGTGGTCACCATTGCGCACGAGGGTGCGCACCTGTTCGTCGCATTGATCACCGGTCGGCAGTTGATGGGGCTGCGCCTGCACTCGGACACCTCCGGCGTCGCGATCTCCAAGGGCAAGCCCACCGGCCTCGGCGTCATCGCGATGACCTTCGCCGGTTACGTGGGGCCGTCGTTGCTCGGCCTCGGTGCAGCATTCGTTCTCGGCACCCAGCGGGCGTCGGCGGTGTTGTGGATCGGCATCATCTCGATTGCACTGATGCTGTTGATGATTCGCAACATCTACGGGTTGCTGTCGCTGATCACCGTCGGTGCAGCATTGTTCGTCGTGTCCTGGTGGGGCACCGGAGAGCAGCAGGTCGCGGCGGCGTACTTCATCACGTTCTTCCTGCTCATCGCCGGTCCGCGGCCGGTTCTCGAACTGCAGAGATCACGCAGTGCGGGACGGGCCCGGGACTCCGACGCCGATCAACTGGCCCGATTGACCTTCCTACCCGGCATCGTTTGGGTTGGGCTGTTCCTGCTCGTCACCGTGGGTTCGCTGGCATTGGGTGCGTGGCGCATTCTCGTTCCGGTGCAGTGAGGTTCGTCTAGGTTCGAGTCGTGAACCTCCCCGAAGTATGGACGGCGTACTGGTCGATACTGCGTGAACGTGCTCCGGTCACCGCCGCGTCGATTCGTCCCCCGCGATCGACAACTGAGCGGGAGTACGCGGAACGTGCGACCACGCCGTGGACGGCGGAACTGCGAGAGTTCTACGGACTGCACGACGGGCAGCACGAAACCTTCGGCGAAGACTATGTACCGGTTGGCTCGGTGCTGCCGGGCTTCACTCTCTACTCGCTCGAGCAGGTAGTCGACCGGCACCGGTTCAGTCTCGAGAATCCGCATTCGATCGACTATTCGGGTGAGGACTGGCCGGCCGAAGTGCTTGCCCAGGAGGCAGGTGAGACGGCGGAAATGTTCATGCCGACATATGTCCCGTTCGCCGAGGACGGCGCAGGCGGAACACTTTTTGTCGATACGCGTCCAGGTGCACGTGAAGGTTGTATCCGAATGTTCACCTATGAGGGTGCCGACGGGGGCGGTCCCTGGTTCGACTCGCTGACCGAGTTCATCGCAGCTCTGTATCGCAGCGTCGAAACCGGATCCGAGATCTACGACGAGCTGTCAGCCACCTTCGTGGACGGCGTGCTCGAATGGCGTGACCCCGCGTTCTCGGACGGGACGATGGCATACGCGGCTACTCTGCCGGTCGTTCGAGTACCTTTCCCGCTCATCGATTTCTTCCCATCGCAGCTGTCGACTGAAGACGACCTGATCGATCTGGATCACGTGCGCCGCGCCGTCATCGATACCGCTCGGAGGCTGCACCCCCACGCAGTGGTCGAGGACGCCCGAGCGGTATATCGGCAGGTGCCACGTGTGCGGGGCGCGAACATGAACTGGTGGGTGTCAATTGGTGGAGTGGAGACCATCTTCACCGCAATCGTCACCGGAGAGGGGCACGACGTTATCGTCCTGGAGCTTCCGCCCGGGGGATGCATGCTGGAGGTGGACGATTGAGGTCCCCGCTAGAACACCACCCACAGCAACGATGCGACGGCGAATACTGCCAGCCCGAGTGTCGTTTCCATGACGGTCCAGGTCTTGAGAGTCGTCTTCTCGTCCATGCCGAAGAAGCGGCTGACGAGCCAGAAGCCGGAATCGTTGACGTGAGACAGGACGGTGGCTCCCGCGGCGAGGGCGAAGACCAGCAGTGCGATCTTGAAGTTACTCAGGTCCAGTTCGGCCACCTGCACCGAGATCAGCCCAGCGGTGGTGGTGAGTGCGACGGTGGCCGAGCCCTGCGCGACGCGAAGCGCGGTGGCGATCAGGAAGGCCTGCAGCAGAATCGGCAGACCGATATCGGACAACGAGGACGTGAGCGACTGGCCGATACCGCTGGCCCGCAGCACTCCGCCGAACATGCCACCGGCACCGGTGATGAGGATGATCGAGCAGATGGGCCCCAGCGCCTGATCCATGTACTTGGCACCGTCGGCCACCGGGAACCGTCCCGGCGCGAGAATGAACAGCGCCAGTAGCAAGGTGATGAGCAGCGCGATGGGCGTCTGACCGATGAGCGTCAGAGCGGCAGCCCAGGTTTCGTCTCCGGTCAGGACTCCCGAGGTGGTCAGAGTGTTCACGACGGTATTGAGCGAGATCAGCACCAGCGGAGTCAGCAGAATGAGCAGCACCGCACCGAACTTCGGTGCGGGATCGCGCAGGGCGGCCATCTCTTTGTCGTGTTCCTCGGAGTCTGCCGACCCGGCGGAGAAGAGATCGGCGGGGGCGGTGACGAACCGCTTGCCGAGCTGGGTACCGACCAGGTAGGAGCCGACGAACCAGGAGACGACGGCGACGGGGACGCCGACGAGTAGTACCGATCCGATATCGCCGCCGAGTAGGTCGGTCGCGGCAACGGGGCCGGGGTGCGGGGGAACGATGGCGTGCATTGCGGCAAAGGCACCGGCCGTCGGGAGGGCATACAACAGAACCGATCCGCCGAAGCGCTTGGCGACGGTGAAGATGATCGGCAGGAAGACCACGAGGCCCGCGTCGAAGAAGATGGGGAACCCGAAGATGAGCGCGGCCACGCCGAGCGCGAGAGGCGCGCGTTTCGCCCCGAAGCGGTTGATCAGAGTGTCGGCCAATACTTGAGCGCCACCGGTTATTTCGAGCAGTCTGCCGACCATCACGCCGAGAGCGACCAGCAGTGCCACCGAGCCCAGCGTGGAACTGAAGCCCGAGAGCAGTGCCGACGGCACGTCTGCGAGTGGGATACCGGCGGCGACGGCAGTGACCGCGCTGACCAGCACCAGGGAGACGAAGGCGTGCAACTTCACCTTCATGATGAGGAAGAGCAGGACTGCCACGGCTGCGGCGGCGATCAGCAGAAGTGCCGTCGTGCCGTATGCCGGTTCGATCGGATCCATCGGTGTACCTCGTTCGCTCGGCTCGTATTTCGACCATAACGGACAGGTGCGACGTCTCGCGGGGTAACAAGAGACGCTTGTCGATCGACTTTCGACGGGTGGAGTACGGTGCGGGTATGAGTGATGGGGATCACGTAATGGGTGGGGATCGTGCGACAGCGTCGACGGAGGAGCCTTCGAAGCAGGACCTGCGTGAGCAAGCGCAGCGCTTCGCCGCAGCAGCTCGGGTGAAAATGAAGGAACGTCGCGACAAGGCGTCCGGTGGTCTCGGCGCGGTGGTGGCCGAACGCGCGGGTGGTTGGGACCTCGACGATCAGGACACCGTGGCGATGGACCGTCAGCAGAAGCTGTGGAACGGGGTCATGGACCGGTACTTCCGGATGGAGATCGATGGCTGGGAGACCATTCCGGAGTCGCCGGTGCTCGTCGTCGGAGTGCACTCGGGTGCGCCGTTCGTGTGGGATGCGTGGACCGTCGGCGCGCAGTGGTGGCGACACTTCGGTGAGAAGCGCATTCTGCACGGCACCGCGCACGACGCTTTGATGGCGTTCCCGTTGATCGGCAAAGTCTTTCGATCGATGGGTGTGCTGCCCGCTGCGCCGGACTCGATGTCGACGGCACTGGCCGAGGGGCGTGACGTCATCGTCTGGCCCGGCGGTGAGGTCGATTCGCTGCGGCCGTGGAGCAAGCGTGATGAGGCGACGCTCGGTGGTCGCACCGGCTTCATCAAGCTCGCCATCCGTATGGGAGTACCGATCGTTCCGGTGGCGACAGTCGGCGGGGCCGACGCCATGCCGGTACTCATTCGTGGCGACAAACTGTCGAAAGCGTTGAAACTGGACAAGATTGCGCGGTTGAAGGTCTTTCCCATCGCGATCTCGCTTCCGTGGATCATTGCTCCCGCGGCGCTGCCGCAGATTCCGTTGCCCGCGAAAATTCGCACCCGATTCATGCCGCCGGTCGAGCTGGACCACGATCCGGCACGGTGCGACGACGAGGCCTATGTCGATGCGAAGTACGAGGAGGTGCGCGCGAGCATCCAGTCCGGGATGGATGCCCTTGCCCGCAAGCGGAGGTTCCCCGTCTTCGGGTGATCCCGGCTCCTACATCGACGCGGACCGAAGCTGACCGCGATCGTTCCTAACGTCTTTCTCGTACGGATTCACTCAGTGCGACGAGGGGCGTCACGAATGATCGAAACAGTGGGACTGACCAAGACATTTCGACAAGCCAAGAAGACCGTGGAGGCGGTGCGCGGCATCGATCTGAAGATCGGTGAGGGAGAGTTGGTTGCTCTGCTCGGCCCCAACGGGGCCGGCAAGTCGACCACCCTGCGCATGCTGACCACGCTGCTGACACCGACGTCGGGCACGGCGCGCATCGCCGGATTCGATGTGGTGCAGGATCGGGACAGTGTTCGACGCAGTCTCGGTTACGTCGGGCAGGGCAATGGTGCGGGACACAACCAGCGCGTGCGCGACGAGCTGGTCCTGCAAGGGCTGTGTTACGGCATGACGCGTCTCCGATCGCGAAGTCGCGCAGCCGAACTGATCGAGGCGCTCGAACTCGGCGAGCTCGCTGGTCGTACCGTCTCGACTCTCTCGGGTGGGCAGCGTCGACGGCTCGACATCGCTCTGGGACTGGTGCACCGACCGCCCTTGTTGTTCCTCGACGAGCCGACCACAGGAATGGATCCGCAGAGCCGAGCGAATCTCTGGGACCACATTCTCCGGCTCAGACGCGAGATGGGCACCACCATCGTGCTCACCACGCACTATCTCGACGAGGCCGATTCCATGGCCGAGCGGGTCGTCGTCGTCGATCGTGGCACGGTCATCGCCGACGACACCGCGATCGCGCTCAAAGCGGAACTAGCGGGCGATCTGATCGTCCTCACCGTGTCCGACGCGTCATCGCTGGCTGCGCTTCTCGGTGGTGTCAACGGAATCAGAGACGTGACGGTGGCGGGATCGCGCCTGAACATTCGGGTCGAGCGCGCCGAGGCGATACTCCCGGACCTTCTGCGGCGGAGCGAATCTCACGGAATTACAGTGCTGACGGCAGACATGGCGAGGCCGACCCTCGACGATGTGTTCCTCGGCCTCACTGGGCGCAGTCTTCGTGAGAGCGCCGCAGCACTCGACAACGCGAGCGTGGCGGGAGAACTCCGATGAACGTTCTCTCCGGAAGCACAGTAGTACTCGGGCGCGAACTGCGGCCGATGGTTCGCGATCCGTTGACCGTGATCTTCAGTCTGATTCAACCGCTCATCCTGCTCGCACTGTTCGGCCCGCTTCTGTCCGAGGTTCCCGGTCTCGGAGACGGGAGTGTGTGGGACTGGTTCGTTCCCGGAGTGCTCGCCATGATCACCATCTTCGGAACGTCTATGACGGGGTCGAATCTGCTGGCGGAGTTGCAGCAGGGTTCGCACGAAAGACTGTTGGTGACGCCGCTGCCGCGGTCGGCGCTGCTCGTCGGTCGCGCCTTCAAGGAAATGGTGCCGCTGGCCGCTCAGGCCGTGCTGATCGTCTTGGTGGCGTTGCCGCTCGGCTTGTCGGTGAACCCGATCGGTGCCGCGGTGGGAATCGTGCTGCTCGGTGTGTTCGGTGTCGGACTCGGTGCACTGTCGTATGCGTTGGCTTTGGCTGTGCGCGGGCAGGATTGGGTGTTCTGGTCCATCCAGCAAACACTGATGTTCCCGCTGCTCATCCTCTCCGGCACGATGCTGCCGTTGAACGCTGCACCGGGGTGGATGCAATTCCTGGTGAACATCAACCCGCTCGGATATCTGGTCGATGCCGAACGGGCATTGTTCGCGGGCGACTTCACGAGTTCGACGGTGACGGCAGGTGCGGTCGCGGCCGCGGCCACCGCGGCAGTCGGACTTGCCGTCGGCATCCGGGCTATGGGTTCTTCGCGGGTGTGAGGCTAAGCTCGCGTCATGGATCGGCCTGCGGTAATTCTCGAAAACGATGTGACCGTGTACGACTTCTATCTGCGTCACCAGCAGAATCGTCAGGTCGCGAGGCTGGCGTATGCAGCCCTGGCCAGGCGCTTCCGCCCACGGGTGTCCTATCCCGACGGTGCCCGCGAGGAACTGCGTCGTCTCGTGTACGACGACACGCGCCTGCTCATCGCGGTCAATCACCTCACCGAGAGTGATCCGTACACCCTCGCAGCGGCGGCCTGGTCGTCGCCGCTGCGTCCGGTCATCGGTCGCACGCGGGTATTGGCCAAGGACGAGCTGTTCCAGGAAGCGAAGCAGCGCAGGCGAATCGACATGATGGGTGGCATCCCGGTCTTCCGCGGCAAGAATCATGGAATGCGCGCCGTCAGCGCAGCTGGCAGCCGCATGATGGACGTCAGTGCCGAGCGCATGAAGCGGGGCGACGACCTCGCGGTGTTCCCCGAGGGCACCTGCAATCTCGAGGATCCGACGACGGTCCAGCACGTCGGCAGCGGCATCGGCCATATCGCGATGCGAGCGCGCAAGCTCGGGGTCGAGCCGGTGCTGATCTGCATCGGTATGAGTTACGGCCCCGGTGCGCCGAAGGTGAAGCAGGCGAGCGTCTACATCGATACGCCCATCACCGAGCTGCCCGAGAAGCCGATCGACATCACGCGGGTGGTGGCGGAGGGAATGCAGAAGGCACTCGACGGTGCAGTGGCTGCGTACTGACCGGAGATCCGGACTCGCACGTCGGCGCGGTGCCCGGCGGTAAAGTGATCGACTGTGGCGGGAAGAATCACAGTGACGTCGCTGTCTCATGCAGCACCGTTTCGGCACGTGGCGCATGCGGGCGGTCAGTACGTTCTCGCCCACGCACGTGCCCTTGCCTCGGCCTTCGACACCGTCTATTTCGTACCAGAGGGTGCAGACAACGCAGCGGCACAAGCGGATACGTGGTCTGGCAGCGTCTCGGTCGAATTGGTGTCGACGCGACTCGGACGCATCGAGGGAATCGTGCAGTGGGCGTTGTTCCTTCTCGACCCGTATCGCTGGAATGCCGGCTACACCCGAGCCGCCGTGCGAAATCCGGACCTGATGGCTTCCGTGCGTCGATCGGACATCGTGGAAGTGCAGTGGGTGGAGTATTTTCGGCTCGTCCGATTCGTTCGCCAGGTTGCACCTGACGCGCGCGTCATCGGGGTCGTACACGACGTGGTGTGCGAACGTATCCACCGGCACGCGATCAACTCGGCGAGCCCCTTCGTCCGTTGGACGGCGGGGGTGGGGCGTGTGGTGAACAGATTCCGAGAACGTCGACTGATCTCGGCCTTGGATACGGCAATAGTGTTGAGCGACAAGGATGCCGAGTTGTTGGCGGACCTGGGGGTTACTTGCCACATCGAGGTGGTGTCGCCGAACCTCGAAGAGCCGGGGATGTCCGACGCGGTCGGCCCCAACAGCGTAGACGGCAAATCCGTCATTTTCGTCGGAGCGTTCGGCCGCCAAGAGAACGAAACCGCCGCAGTACATGTCATCGAAAAGTTATGGCCGGCAGTCGTTGCTGCGTATCCGGACGCAACCCTGCACCTCGTCGGCAGCAACCCTTCGGTTCGCATGCTCGCCGCCGCCGAGAACGACGCGAGCGTGCACGTGACCGGATTCGTCGACTCCATCGAGCCCTTCTACCGAGGTGCGCGGTGTGCTGTCGTCCCGCTGCGTACCGGCGCGGGAGTGAAGTTCAAAACCCTGTCGGCAATGCTGTGGGGCGTGCCGGTCGTCGCAACACACGTGGGCACCGAAGGCATCGGCGAGGACAGTCTGTTCTATGCCGTATCCGACACCGACGACGGTCTGATCGATGGACTTGTGCGGTGCCTGGCCGACGATCAGGCGATGGTGGTGGCCGACCGAACACGCGCCTGGGCAAGGGCGCGGTACACCTCCGAGCCATTCAGGGAGCGGCTGCGAGAGATTTACCTCAATGCAGGGATGAGGTCGGCTCGATGACAAAGATGTTCTGGTGGAGCCCGATGAGAATGAGGCCACTGCTGCGACAGGAAGTGAAATTCAACGGGGTCGGTTGGGCCCGCTTTGTTGCTGCGTCGCGCGCACCGATACGAAACTTCGGCGACGAGCTGGCACCATTGGCCTTCGAGTTTGCGACCGGAACAAAGCCCGTGTGGGCTCCCGCGTCAAAGGCCGATGTGGTGCAATGCCATTAAGTTAGCCGAAACGATAAAGCGACACGCGGTGTAGATGCGCATTTTAAGTTGCGTGTTTCGTAGAATTTATTGGT
>NZ_JBITUQ010000048.1:0-8375 GCF_044542515.1 Rhodococcus sp. NPDC078407
TCGGTTGTCGGTGCAGTTGTGGTAACCACACCGATACCGGAGGTCCTCACCTATCTGTCGCTGCCACGCCGTCCACAACGTCCCTGGTCATTACAGCTAGCCAGCCTCCGAAGGCTCACAGGTTTCGCAGCCGAACCACTTCGGTGTTGAATTCGTCGATGGCTTCGACCGAGCTCATGTGGCCGATGCCGGGAAGCACTATCAAGCGGCTCAGGTGATCGTGATCGTCCAGCGCGCGGGCGAGTTTGCGGGCGTGCACCGGCGGGGTCAGGCGGTCGGCAGATCCGACGAGGACGCTGGTGGGGACCGACATGTTCTCCAGTGCCTCGCGGATGTCGAGGTCGGTGAGCGCGGCACCCCAGATTCCGCGGGTGCGCGGCGCGCATTCGAGGACGATCTTCTCGCAGAAGGCCACCTCGGCCGCGGTCGCCCCCGGTGACATCGAGATGTACTTGATCGCCGACCGCACCACCGGAGACGGCCGAAGCGGAAGAGCCGATCCGAGCACTGCGCGGCCTACCGGAGTGGGCAGGCGTGGAAATCGTTGCGGCAAGGGGATGACGGTGGTCTCCCGCACGAGGGAGTCCGTCGCGGTGCTGGCGAGCAACACCGCGCTGACGAGCCGATCGACCTGTTCGGGGTAGTTCCCGGCCCACGCCATGATGGACATGCCGCCCATGCTGTGCCCCACAAGGACGGCCTTGTTGTCTTCGACGACTGTCGCGGCGAGCACCGCAGAGAGGTCGTCGGCCAACACATCCGGGCTCAGTGGCCGCGTACCGACGTCGCTGCGGCCATGGCCGCGCTGGTCGTACGCGATGACGCGGTAGCGGCCGGCGAGGGCGTTGACCTGAGGAAACCAGTAGTCGGCCGAGCAGGTCCACCCGTGACTGAAGACGATCGGTTCTGCATCGGCGTCACCGTAACTCCGCACGTGTAGGTGCGCGCCGTCATCGGTGACGACCTCGGTGACGGTCGGCTCGAATGTCGGGTGTTCCAGCAGCTCGTCGGGTCGAACGTCGGTGGTCTTGGTGAACGAATGCAGGCGACGCCGCCGGACGACGAATGTACCGACGGAGGCCGCCGCGGCCGCGCTGCCGATTCCGAACAGCACACGTTCGACTACCTTGCGTGAAACCACTGAAATTCCCCTCTACCTCGACCCCCTGGCGGGTGCGGTAGACGGTACGCCCACGATGTCGTGAGCGTGGACGCGGCTGCCTACCAGCGGGGTCCGCGCTGGATGCTGTCGATCTTGGGTCGGACGTCGACGAGGTACACCGCGATGCCGACGATGCCGATGATCCAGAACATGATGACCATCGGACCGATCAGCGTCAGCAGCAGTCCCACCGCCAGGATGCCCAGCCAGGCATTCTTGGTCAGTTTGCCGGCTGCCGGAAACGCATCCGGCCGTTGACGCAGCGCGTGGAAAAGTGCGAAGGCCGCTCCCGCAATCGAGATGATTTGCAGAATCAGGAAGATCGTCTGGGAGAAGCTACTCGCAATCACGCCCGCCAGTGTACGAGAAACGACCCCTGCACCGCGCGGCGCAGGGGTCGTTTCCTTTACGAATGCTTTAGCGAGTGGTCTTCTTCGCCGGAGCCTTCTTGGCCGGAGCCGGTGCGGTCTTCTTCGCAGCCGGAGCCGGTGCGGCCTTCTTGGCCGGAGCCGGAGTGGTCTTCTTGATGGGCGAGTTGGCACTGCTGCGGGTCTTGGACTCGACCTTGCCCGCCACGCCACTCACCTTGTCGGACGTCTCGATGGCCTTGTCCTTGGCCTCGTCGCCTGCCTCGTCGATGTTCTCGGCCAGCTCGTCGGCTGCGTCGGAAAGCTCCTCGGCACCGTCACGAACCTTGTCCGACGCGATGCCGGCCAGTGCTGCGGCGCGCTCGCCGACTGCACGGGTCTGCGAGGCGACGGTTCCGAGAGCCTGCTCGGTGAGGTCGACGACGTCGTTGGCTGCAGTGTTGGCGCGCTCGAGGCCCTCTTCGACGGCCGGCGTGCGGCGGATACGCTCGACGGTCTCTTCGCCGCGCTCGGCGAGCGAGGTGTACAGGTCGGACGCGACCTTGAGGTATGCCTCGGCGACCTTGCGGAGCTCGTCCGGGGTGAAGCGCTCGCGGAGTTCGGCGATCTCGTCGGGCAGCTCAGCGGGCAGGTTCGTCAGGCGCTCACGCAGCGACTCGACACCCTCGGTGACGTCCTCGGAGAGGTCGGCGATGCGCGCGTTGACCTCGTTGGTGCGGCTCTCGGCGCGCGAACGTACCTGGGCCACGACATCTGCGACGGCCTGTACGACGGCATCGCCGGCACCGACGGCTGCGTAGATCGGGGTCTTGACGTTCTCGAAGTTCTTGGAATCAGACATCTGATGTCTCCTGTTCGTCGGTTTCGGGCTCTTGCGTCGACTCGTTCTCTCGACAGAACGAGTCGTAGATCTCGATCAGCACTTGCTTCTGCCGTTCGGTGATGTGCTCATCGCCGAGCAGAGCTTCGCGCACCGGACCGTGGGGACGCGCTTCCAAGATCCCGGCCCGGACGTACAGCACCTCAGAGGAGACGCGCAGACCCTTGGCTATCTGCGCTAGCACTTCAGCGGACGGATTTCGCAGTCCGCGCTCGATCTGGCTCAGGTACGGGTTGCTCACTCCGGCACGGCTGGCGAGTTGCCGCATGGAAACCTGCGCCGCTTCCCGCTGTGACCGGATGTAGCTACCGATGTCCTGGGCTGCAGTCGTCACGACTGCAGCGACAAGGTCCCCCGCCTCGGCGACCACCTGCGTCGCCTCGGTCGCTTTGGCGACCAGATCCCCTTCGTTCTCGGCCATCTCGGCCTCCTGGTTTCGGTGTCCTACTGGACGGTACCGAAGGGTGCTAACTATTGCAAGCACTCTGTTAGCACTAGTGCCCGAAGATCAGATCCGAGATGGTGTAGATAGCCAGACCAGCGATGGAACCGACGACCGTTCCATTGATCCGAATGAACTGAAGATCGCGTCCGACCTGCAGTTCGATCTTCTTGCTCGCTTCCTCGGCGTCCCACCGAGCCACCGTGTCGCCGATGATCGTGGTGATCTCGTCGGCGTAGTTGGAGGCGATGTACCGCGCACCGCCGAGGAGCCACCCGTCGGCCTTCGCCCGCAATTCGTCGTCGTCGCGCAGACGAATACCGAAGTTGACCGTGTTCTCCTTGATCTTGGTGCGCAGCGTGCTCGTCGGGTCGTCCACCGATTCGGTGATCAGACGCTTGGCCACCTTCCAGGTCGCCGCGGCGAGCCCGGTGATCTCCTCACGGCCCATGATCTGGGCCTTGAGCTTCTCGGCCTTGTCGATGGTCGTGGGATCGTGCTGCAGATCGTTCGCGTAGTCGATGAGGAACTTGTTGGCGGCCAGTCGTACGTCGTGCTCGGGATTGGAGCGAATCTTCCAGGTGAACTCGACGAGCTCCTTGTAGACCTTCTCGCCCAGCAGTGTGTCGACGAACTTCGGCGACCAGTTCGGAGAATCCCGCGCGACGACGCGATCGATCATCTCCTGGCTGCCGAGCGCCCATTGGTGAACCCGCTCGGCCAGCATGTCGATCAGCGGCAACTGACGGTTCTCGCGGAGCAACTCGTCCAGGATGCGGCCGATCGGGGGACCCCATTGCGGATCGGCGAGTCGGCGCACGATGGTGTTGTCGATCACCGCGGTGATGTCCTCGTCGTTGAGCACGTCGACCACACCGTGCAACACGGTCGCCGCTTCGGCCGCAACCCGTTCGGCGTTGTCTGGCTCGGCGAGCCATGTACCCAACCGCAACGGAACCTGCGCCGACGCAACCTTCTCCGAGACCACCTCGGGGGCAAGGAAATTACTGCCGACGAACGAGCTCAGGCTGGCACCGAGCTGGTCCTTCTTCTTCTTGATCAGAGCCGTGTGCGGAATCGGGATGCCCAGCGGGTGCTTGAACAGCGCGGTGACGGCGAACCAGTCCGCGAGCGCGCCCACCATGCCTGCTTCCGACGCCGCGCGTACGTACCCCACCCACGCGCCCGCACCCGTCGACTCCTGCCACCGGCAGAACAGGTAGACGATCGAAGCAAATACGAGAAAGCCCGTCGCAACCGTTTTCATCTTGCGGAGGTCGCGGCGCTTGGTGTCGTCGTCGAAGTTCATGAGCTGCACAACCGACATTGTGCCCAGAAATGTGACGGATCAACCGGACACGGCCTGCGATGGTGTCGTAACAGGCGCATAGGGTGGTGTTGTGGCGAGATATACGACGGAGGCAAAGCTGGACGAGTCCGAGCCGAGCGAGGACAAGCCCAAGGCCGAAAAGCCGGACGGCCGCAAACGTCGATGGCGCGAGCACAAGATTGCTCGACGCGAAGAACTGGTCGACGGCACATTGGCCGCCATCCGGTTGCGCGGCCGCGAGATCGGCATGGACGAGATCGCGTCGGAGATCGGTATCTCGAAGACGGTGCTCTACCGGTACTTCACCGACAAGAACGATCTGACCAGCGCGACGATGTCCCGGTACGTCGAGACCACCTTGGCGCCGCGTATCTACTCCGCCATCTCCCACGAACTGGGTGAGTACGAACTCACCCGGGTGGTGGTGACCGCCTATGTCGAGACCGTCGCCACCGACCCCGAGGTGTACCTCTACGTGATGGCGAACAACGCGGGAAACAACCGCGATGTCGTCGCCGAATCCGAGCGAATGATCGCCGAGCTGCTCTCGACCGTGTTGGGTGAGCGGCTACGCCAGCGCGAGATGGATTCCGGCGGATCGGTGCCGTGGGCTTTCGCCATCGTCGGGGCGGTTCAGCTGGCCACCCACTGGTGGAGCTCCAACAAGTCGATGTCGGCGGACGACCTGATCGATTACCTCTGCATGATGATGTGGGGCGGAATCCACGGCGTCGCGATGGCCGACGGCTCGCCGGCGAAGTTCAAGTCGCAGCCACATCCGCTCGTCGACGGCGAGCCGAACTCCTAGCGCTCGTCGTACCCGTCGTCGTCCAGCGGCACTTCTGCTCGCTGGTCCAGCACGTCACGGGCATCGGCTTCGGTGGGCAGGTCATCCACACTCGCCTCGTCCGGCTCATCCACGATCGGCAGATTCTGCTCCACGCGATCCTCGGTCGGAGTTTCGATGGGTGATTCGCTCATGCCTCCATTCGTACCACCGTCGCACCGTCGTTTCTCGTTTGAAAGTCGATTGCGCCGGTAATCCGAAAAACATGACCACAACAACATTGTCCGGACGCCGCATAGCCATCCTCGCCGCCGACGGCGTCGAGCAGGTAGAGCTGGTTCAGCCTCGTGAAGCCGTCGAGAACGCCGGTGCCACAGTCACATTGGTCTCACTCGACCACGGCGAGATCCAAGCCATGAACAGTGACGTGAACGCTGCCGACACATTCGCGGTCGACCGCATCGCCGGTGAGGTCTCGGTCGACGATTTCGATGCATTGATCCTGCCCGGCGGAACGACCAATCCCGACCACCTGCGCGTCGACTCGGATGCCGTGGAGTTCGTTCGCGCGTTCATGGATTCGCGTAAACCGGTTGGCGTCATCTGTCACGGCGCATGGACACTCGCCGAAGCGGGCGTCCTGAAGGGCCGCACGTTGACGTCCTACCCGAGTATCCGAACCGATCTCCGCAACGCCGGCGCTACCGTCGTCGACGAGGAGGTCGTCGTGGACAACAACCTGGTGTCGAGCCGCAACCCCGACGACCTGCCGGCCTTCTGCGCGAAGATCGTGGAGCATTTCGCTGCTTGATAGGTTAGCGTGCCCTATGCGCATTTCTCGATCGTTGGCCCTGCCTGCGACAGCCCTGGCCCTCGCCCTTTCCCTGACCGCATGCAGCTCCGACGAAGGTAATTCCGACGGAGCTAATTCCGACGCCGACTCCGCCGGATCCAGCAGTGTCGTCGTCACCGACATGTTCGGTGAGGTGGAAGTACCGGCCGACCCTCAGCGAGTGGTGGCACTCGGATGGTCCGATGCCGAGACAGCATTGGCCCTGGGTGTGCAGCCGGTCGGTGCCAGCGACTGGCTCGGTGTCGGCGGAAACGGGCTGGGCCCATGGGTCGAGGAAACGTACGACACCGACCCCACCATTGTCGGCACCTTCGACGTCGACATGGAATCGGTCGCTGCACTGGCACCGGATCTGATCCTGTGGACCCGCAGCACCAACGACAAAGCCGTCTACGACCAGCTGACCGAAATTGCCCCCACCGTCGCCGCGCCACCCGGAACCGACATCGCCTACGGCACCACCTGGGACGACCAGACCGAAATCGTGTCTCAGGCTCTCGGCAAGATCGACGAGGGCAACAAGCTCGTCGAAGACACCGAAGCCCAGTTCGCCGACGCCGTCGCCGCCAACCCGGAATTCGCCGACAAGACGGTCGCCGTCGGCACCATCTACAGCGGACAGGTCGGGGCCTACGTGCGCGGGGACACCCGCGTCGACTTCCTCGAAGCACTGGGAATGACGAACACCCCGGCCATCCAGGATCTCGCCGAACCCGGCAACTTCAGCGTCGACCTGTCCGAGGAGAACATCTCAGCGCTCGACGCCGACCTGACCGTGATGTTCCCCATCGGCACCGGACCCGAGGTGATCACCGACAACCCACTGATCCAGGGACTGCCGTCGGCACGCGACGGACGCCTCGTCGTCCTCGGCGACCTGGACCTGGCCAACGCATTCTCGGCCGCCTCGGTAGCGGGAACCCGATACGCACTTGACAACGCAGTGCCGCTGTTCGCGGAGCCGCTGAAGAGCTAGATCACAAGCCCGCCGGGGCTTGTCACACTCTCCCTGGCGGGCTGGTCACACTCTTCCCGGGGGGCTTGTCACACTCTCCCTGGCGGGAATCCACCCGCGGCAATCGGGCCCCAGGTGTCGATCACGATGCGTATCAACGACTTTCCCTGCTTCACCATCGCCGCGCGATACTCGTCCCAATCCGAGTGCTCGCCGGCGATGCTGCGGAAGTACTCCACCAGGGGTTCGACGGCGTCGGGCAGATCGATGATCTCGGCGGTACCGTCGACCTGCACGTAGTCGCCGTTCCAGTCGTCACTGTGCACCAGCACCGTGACGGCGGAATTGCGGCGGATGTTCAGAACTTTCGCGCGCTCGGGGTACGTGGCGATGACGATGCGGCCTTCCGAGTCCACGCCGGCCGACACCGGCGAGACCTGCAGACCGTCGTCCCGCTTGCGGGTGATCAACGTGTGATGGTGCCGCGGAGAGACGAATTCGAGCAGTTGCTCACGCGACACGGTTTCGGCTTTTGCAATGGTAGGGGCCATGAACCCCATCGTAGAGAAGTAGGGTTCTCCTTCATGGCCGACAAGTCGACACAGTGGACATCCTCGCCCGTGGACGCGTTGCGCGCCGCCGCTTCGCCGCGGGTGGAGGATATCGACTTCACGGTCACTCCGGGATTCTCCGGTTCGAAATCCGACGGCACTGCACTGCTGGCCGAGCGCGGCGAAGTTCTCGCTGCACTACAGGAGAAGCTCTACGCCCACGGCCGGACCGGCGGCAACAGGTCGGTTCTGTTGGTGCTGCAGGGCATGGACACCGCGGGCAAGGGCGGGATGGTCAAGCACGTCATCGGAATGGTCGATCCCCAGGGCGTCGACCTGGCGTCGTTCGGAGTTCCGACGCAGGAGGAGAAGCAGCACCATTACCTGTGGCGCATCCGAAAAGCGCTACCGCGAGCCGGTCGGATCGGTGTGTTCGATCGATCCCACTACGAGGACGTTCTCGTCGTCGCTGTTCACGACCTGGTGCCACGGCAGGTGTGGGAGAAGCGATTCGACGAGATCAACGCCTTCGAGCGGGAATTGGTCGACGAGGGCACGGTCGTCGTCAAAGTAGCCCTGTTCGTCTCGCCCGAACAACAGAAGAAGCGCCTTCAGGAGAGACTCGATCGACCGGACAAGCATTGGAAGTACAACCCGGGTGACGTCACCGAGCGAGGCTTCCTACCGCAGTACCGTGCGGCATATCAGCGGGTGTTGGATCGTACGGACGTCGACCACGCGCCGTGGTTCGTAGTTCCGGCGGACCGCAAGTGGTACAGCAGACTCGCCGTCACCGAGATATTGATCGACGCCCTCGAGAAACTCGATCTCCAATGGCCGACAGCAGATTTCGACGTCGAGCACGAGAAGAAGCGACTGGCCGAGAGCTGACCCCCTTCGAACACGTGAATGGTCCATTGACCCCCGTCTGGGCAGGTTGCACCGCTCCCCAAAAGTTGGACTGAGTAATTCAGTTCCGACTATTGGGGAGCGTGTGTATGCGTGTACGAAGTTCGCTTACCGAGGATCAGCGGGTCGCGGCGGTAG
>NZ_JBITUQ010000049.1:0-6780 GCF_044542515.1 Rhodococcus sp. NPDC078407
AAACTCACCCCAACCGAGTTTGAGACAATCAATCAGTCCGCACACGCGGCCTGATTCACTCAACCCAACGAGTCAACCGAACTCGGGGCAGTCCCTGGCTTAGGCTCCTGGAACTGAGCCGGCACACACGGTTTGCACGTGTACGACTGCAACGCATTCACATCGATCTCGGCCTTACAGTCATGGCAGAGCCGAATAACCTGGTCGTTCTGCTTTCGGTGAGAGACCACCCTCTCTGACGGTGGAACAGCCTCAGCCTCAAACACTTTGCGTCTCGCGCTCACTGAGAATCTTCCTCCAGCACCCAACCGAGTGCGGCCATCGCTTTCGGAGTCAGCCCCAAACTCTCGGTAGCGTGACGCCACTCAGCCGCCACCCATGCAGTGCCTTTTCCAGTGAGCAACAGACCCTCGTAGCGGATCATCACAGCCACGGTCACGGCGCTCGCGTCATCGAACTGTGAAGCCTGCGGAGACTCCCAAACCTCAATCCACCGTTCCTGCTCGGCGGCAGTCCAATCGCCAGCCGGCATGCTCGGAACAGGCAAACTGCATCCGTCACGAGGCAGCACAACCAGACCACCTTTGCGACCGGACGCGGTTGGTCCTCGGTATCGAGAATGCTGTCTGGTCAGGTTCCTTTTCGGGGGCATTTACTGCCTCTCTTTCAGGGTCAGATTGGGGTTGATTGCTTGAAAAACCAGGGAGACGCCTCGCCCAGGGGCTCCGTCTGCGCGTGCGTGTGGGGGTCAGCGCCAGGGTGGGTAGACCGCGTTACCGCAGGCCAGAGGGCTTGTGTGTCCTTCTGGCCTGCGGTTGATGCTGTTAGCGGTACTGGTGGCTTGCGCGTCCTGCTGCTGCGCGGTTGCAGGTTGCGTGTTCGGGTCCGACGTACACGCTGCGGTCGTGGTCGTCGTGCCCGAGATCCCACGATGTGCCGGGCACAATCAGTTGCTGGCAGCGAGCACAGGGCACTGTTCCCGTGGAGACTCGCTTAGCCCATATCTCTCGCAACTGGCGATGCTTTGCGCCGTAGCCTCGTTCTGCTGCTGTCCCGCGTTTCCTGTCGGCTGCCCGTCGATGGGCGAAGCATTTGCCTTGACCGGACTTGATTACTTGCGGGCATCCGAGTTCGTTGCATACTGCGTTTGCTGCTCTTGGCATTCCGCTCACCTCCGCGAGTACGTGAGCGACTGCCGTGTTTGCCTCACGCGGTCTTCGCGCATAGCCGCAGCAATGGAATCGGTCTGATAGGTGACGTTCGGGCGGGTAGCGTTCTCGGCCAGACGGTCAACCTGCTTCGTGAACTCACTCAAATCGAGTGAACCTCCGCCGCCCTTACTGCCGACAGCGTGACGGATATCAGCCAACTCCTTGAACATGTCACTGTTCTGCTTACCGGTGTAGACCTGTTCCGTGTCGCCGGACATGTTGAGCGCGGCCATACCGTGAGGCAGTGGACCACCCGAGTCTCGAAGCACCGCCGGTATCGCTATCTGTTCTGCCATCTTCCGCATCCACTCTTGCGGATCGAACGGCTTGTCGGGGTTGGCTTCTGCTGCCATTCCCAACTGCTCGCTGAACGGTTTGCCGAACAACTGCTGCAAGCCTGTTGCAGCCTCACTGCCGTCGACTGGCTTATAGTTCGCAATCCCAGTGACCAGAGCACCGATGCTGCCCATATCTTCGCTCAGTCCGATGACACCCAATGCATCCGATAGCTGGCCTGTCACGAACGACTTGGCAACATTGCCGATCAAATCAATAGGGTTTGATGCGGTTGCTGATCCCCCGCTGGCGCTTGTCCCGCCCTCGGCCTGGTTCTTTCGTTCAGCATCGAGAGCATTCTTCGCCCGCTGCAACGACAAATCGGCATCGAGCTTCTCCGCCTCTGTGACACCCGCTTCGGCATACACTTCGTTGCGTGCAAGCCTGGCCTTCTCGACAGCCAACTCGGCCGACTTCAGGCTGATCTCATCATCGGTGAAGTTGGTGGTGAGTTCGGGCGCGTTCGGTGCCGGCGTCTTGTCATCCTTCGATGCAGTTGCCCTGTCCCGCTTAGCCTCTAGGTCACGAACCTTCTGCTCAGCCTGGGTAACTTTGATGTCGGCCTGCTCACGGTCAGCCTGCGTCTTCTTGTCGTTGGCGAACGTTGCGTCTCGGTCCTCTTGAGCCTGACGTACTGCGACCATTGCGGAGTCAAGTGCGAGCTTGTCTTTCTCGGCCCAGTCTGCGTTGGCTGCACCGTTGAAGCCTCTTGCCGTATCCGCGTTGTACCCGCTGCTGCGTGCTTCGGATGCTGCGAGCAATGCATCTGCCTCGGCCATGCGTGCGGCGTAGTTGCTGCCGTCCGCGTACCCCGACTGCTGCACCCGTTGAGCTGCGGCTGCGGCATCCATGTTCTCGTAGTCGAACGCAGCGAGCTTGTCGTAGAACATGCCCGCTGCACGCGTGGGGTCCATACGATCTTCCGCGGTACCCCAAGCGCCGTTGTCGCGCTGTTGGAACACACCTGTTGAGTCGCGGTCGCCGTAGGGCAGGTTCTGTAGGTCGGACTCGGCGAGACCTGTTGCGAGCGCGGCACGTATCCCGTTGGGCGTGATGCCTCGGCGCTTGCCCTCGTCAATGATGGCCTGCGCGATCTGGTCCCGTTCGGACAGCGGCATCTGTGCTGCGTATCCGAGCGCACCTGGCATACGGTCCAGCGATGGTGGTGCAGACATCGCCCAATGGACGTGGTTGGCGTGATTGCCCGCCCCGTCATAGAACGAAGAGTCAACTCGCTGACCGTTTTTGATCTCCTGGCCGGCGAAGGCTGGGTCATCGTAAATCAGCTCCAAAGAGTCCGGGTAGGCCTCTGAGATCGCCTGTGCCAGAGCAAGTTGTTCGGGAGTGTTCCCGCTGCCGTTGCTGAAGTCTGCTGCGTTACCGGTCGAGTGATAGCCGTCATCGGTGTTGCGTAGGCCCGAAGTCATCGACAGGCCGGGAGCAACCTGGTCTACCCATTCCTTCATCCCGCCGACGACGCCACCGGAGTTGAATCCGGGGAGCTTGGGGAACGTCCCCGCATTGATCATCGAAAGTTCGCGGTTGTACTTCTCCGAGGAGTCCCCGTTGACGACCCACTCGCCTGCATCCACCCGTGCCAGGGGCATGCCCGCGGACGAAACGCCCAATATTCCGTCGACCGTGTTGGTGCCTGGACCTGTGGTCGGTAGACGCCCACCATCAGCACGACCACCGGGCAGCGGGACACCGCCAGGGGTAGGAATGTTCAGCTTCGGAACGGTCGCAGTCGAGCGACCGGACAGATTGTCGAGTGCACCCTGCACCGCGCCGATCTGCTTGAGTGCGTTCTCAGCGCCGTCGATACGGAGCTGTGTCGCCTTGTCTGGAGGTAGCCCGCCTAGCTTGTAGTTGACGGCCTGGATCGCATCGAGAGCTTCCTGGTTCGGCGCGGACAACCGCACAATGCCTGGCTTGCCGTTAATGTTCTCCTCAACCGAGCCACCCAATGCGACGATCTTGGCCTTGGCGTCATCGGTCAGTGCATCCACCGGGATCTCGACCGGCTGGCCGACACCATGCAGCAACCCGCCAATGATCTGCAGTTGCTGTTCGACTGTGTCCGCGCCCCGCAACGCAGCGAGCATCTCGATATTCTTCGGGATCAGACCCTCGGTCTCGATCATCGTGCGCAGAGCATCGACACTGACACCAGTCGCGGTCGACAACTGCTCCAACTGCTGCTCGTTCTGAGCCCAGATCGGAGCCATGTCCGCGCCAGCCTCAGCCGCGGTAACGGTGGCATCCTTGATCTCGGTCAGTGCATCACGCAGCTTCGAACCGTTGGCCGTTGCCGTGTTGACGGTGCCGTTCTGGCCGATCAGGGCATCTCCCCAACCATCGGCGGCAGCCCACACATCGGTGGTTGCCTCGGCGGTCGCGCGAACCTGATCGTTGTATGTCTGGAGAGCATCAGAAAGCGGAATCGGTTTGCCAGACAACACATCCAGTGCCGTCTTCATCGCGTTGATTCGGTCTGCCGCAGACGATGACTCGTCCGAGAGCACCTTCACTGCATCGCGCAAATCGAAGAATCCGGGGGTCGTGTTCTTCGCGGTGGCCTGAGCCTTGACGAACTCCTCACGTAGCGGCTGCAAAGCGTCGAGCGCCTCAGCACCACCATCAGCGGTGCCCCGCAATCCCTCAGCGAGAGCGTTCCACTCCGCATCGGAGCCAGCGACAGCAGCAGCGACTTCCTGATTCGTCTTGCCGAGATTGCGCAGTCCTGATTCAGTCTTCGCGCCCTGCTCGGCCAACGCCTCCTGAGCGTCCATCGCATCCCCGCCGGCCTCCGCCACACCCGAGAACCAGCCCTTGATGTCGCTACCCGCGGCAGCAAAGATCCCAAACGCGCCTGGACCGTTCTCGGCAAGGGCGTTGGCCTTCTCACGCACCTCATCGATCTGCATGCCGACAGCACCAAGAACGTTGTCCGAAACCGCCCCGTTGGACTCCTGAAAAGCTTTCGCCATGTCACGTTGAGCGGCGGAGATGTCCCGTGCCGAACCTGTGATCGCGTCCTGCTGAGCCTCAAGGTTCTTGAACTCGTTGGAAATCGCGTAGATCGAAGCGCCCGCAGCGACGATCGCCAACATCCATGGTCCGCCGAAAGCACTGAGCATTGCTTTGGCACCGCCACCAACACGTGCACCAGCAACCGCTGTCGCAGCACCCAGCATGCCCATAGACCGACCAGCAAGGTTCGCCGCAATCGTCTGTGCTGCCATCGCCTGCGTGAACCGATATGTGGCAGCGGACGTGGCTGTCATAGCGCCTGCGAGCGCCGCACCCACACCCGTAACCCGGAGTGCCACCAATGCCCCCGTAGCAGCCAATACAGGGCCAGGAAGTCCACCAATAGCTGTTGCCGCAGAACCGAGTGCGCCGATTACGGGCGCGACAGTCGAACCGACAGTCTTGAACCCGTCCACGATGTCGCCGGATGCACCATTGAGCTTCTCGGCACCGGCGCGGGCGTACTGCTCCATAGGACCGTCGATCAGGTCGTACAGCTCCAGCGCCAAAGTCTCCGCAGAGTTCTGAATGGATGCCATCGCACCCGGCAAGCCTTTAGACTTCGCCGCTGCCACCTCCGCGGCAGCTCCCTGCCGTTCGATAGCGGTGTGCATTTTGTCGTAGCCAGCTTGGCCCTGCTCAGCAGCGACACCTGCGAGACGCATGGCATCGGAGCCGAAGAGTGTTGCGGTTGCGGCCTGGTACAGCTCAGGGGTCATCGAGGCAGCGGCTGCATCCAATTGCCCGAACAGTGATGACATGCCAACGAACTGGCCGTTTGTGTCGTACAGGCTCAGCCCGAGTTCTTCGATTGCCGCCTGCGCGG
This sequence comes from Rhodococcus sp. NPDC078407, assembly GCF_044542515.1. Lineage (NCBI taxonomy): Bacteria > Bacillati > Actinomycetota > Actinomycetes > Mycobacteriales > Nocardiaceae > Rhodococcus > Rhodococcus sp. NPDC078407. The sequence continues at coordinate 5,407 of NZ_JBITUQ010000049.1, forward strand.
GCTTGCCCTGATCGGTGATCGCCAGCAACGCAGACTTCAGCAGAGTTCCTGCATCGGAACCGGCGATACCAGCATTAGAGAGAATGCCGAGTGTCGCAGCAGTGTCCTCGATTGTCAGACCGAACTGGTTGGCTACTGCGCCTGACTGCGCCAAACCGGCTGAAATATCGGTGATCTCGGCAGAAGATGCGTTGGCTGCGTTGGCGAGCACATCGGCTGCGGTAGCCGCGTAGTCGGCAGAGAGCCCGAATGACTGCAAAGCCTGGGACTGGATTGTTGCGGCAGAAGCGGCATCGATACCTGCAGCAGCCGCCAACTGCAGGGTGCCCTTCGCCGCAGACATAGCCTGATCGACATTTAGCCCGCCTTTGGCCAGCTCCCCCATCGCGGCTGCAGCGTCGGATGCGGAGGTGTTCGACAACGAAATGTCGTTGCCCAGTTCCTTGGCCCTGGCTGACACTGCTGCCATCTGGTCCGCCGTAGCACCCGACACGGACTGCATAGTGTTGAGCGTGTTTGTGAGATCGTTGCCCAGCGAGACAATCTCGCTGAAAGCTGTTGCAGCGCCGAACGCCACACCAAACTGCGCGCCGATCTTCAGTGCACCGTTCAGCCCACGCGATAGCGCAGAGTTGAAGTTGGAAAGATCGGGATTGACCTCGACCTGAATTGAACCACCCGCCAAGGTAATTCACCTTCTTTCGGTAAACCCTCGTGGGGTTCTTTGGACAGCAAAAAGCCCCGCAAGCGATTGCTTGCGGGGCTTTAGGTGCTGCGTTTAGTTTGTCGTTGCTGCGTCGCCCTGGATCAGTGCGAGGACCTGCGTCGGCGTCACTCCCTGTCGACCAAGCTCAGCAGCGAGCGGTACCACACCGCACTTCAACAGCTTGATTACGACGTTGACGGCGACGAGTCCACCCGCGGGGCCGGCCTTCGCCACTGCGTCAGCAACCGTGGTCGCTATGGTTTCGCCGTCTTCGGTCGGCATCGAAAGCAGCTTGGCGTACAGCAGGTCCACGGCCATGCGAATCTCGGCCGCGTCAACTACTGCGTCGGGGATACCGTCAGCATCGAACGTCAGAAACTTGGAGTCAGGCATCGAGCCCCCGCATCGACACCATAGATAGATGCATGCTCTTGATTAGTCAGAAGTTCGGACGGCACTTCGAGCCATCGTTTGACGCGCGTGACGCTCTCGTGCATGGCATCGAATCCTTTCTCGCGGTCGCGCACGCTTTGGCTATACGGGATTCGCGCCTGCCACTGACGGATCTCGTCCGGGACTGCCCCGAGTTCGGTTGACTCGTTGGGTTGAGTGAATCAGGCCGCGTGTGCGGACTGATTGATTGTCTCAAACTCGGTTGGGGTGAGTTT
>NZ_JBITUQ010000050.1:0-5085 GCF_044542515.1 Rhodococcus sp. NPDC078407
AACTCCTCTGGGAACGCTTTCGGCATGGTGAACATCCTTCCACCGTGAGGAGCGATCCTCACAGATCAGATGTCAACCAAACCTGGGGCAGTCCCTCCGTTATCTTACCAACCAAAGACTGTGCCTGTTCGAGGTCTGTCAAACCCGCTACGAAGTGTCTCAGCCGGTAAGGAACCTTCTCCAGCTCCTGTGGGTCGAGCCCGGATCCCGTGACCCCAGGCAGATCTGCGAGACCGCCACGGAACATCTTGGGGGGCGGACCGTTGACGCGCATCGCTGCCGTGTATCGAATTGGGTCGACCGCCCAGGCTTCGTCTGCGATCCCGTTCAAGGACCAAGGGTTTCCGGTCACATACACGGGCTCATCGATAGCCCAGACGAAGTAGTTCTTCATTGGCGCATTCACAGGGGTCAGTTCTTTCTGGCTTGAGGGATAGTGGCCGTCAGACATCACAGGTAGCGCGGCTGCCCGGACTGGTAAGCGGCCAACCGGTCACCCCGACGCGCTTCCTCAGCCCGCACAGGCGCATAGATTCGCTCGAACAGTGCGGCAGACTCGGCCTCAGTCAACTGGTCTGCCGGCACCGACGCCCACTCTTTGATCCGTGAGTAGGCCAGGTTCAGGCCCTCGTGGTGCGCGTTGGCCTCGGGGTCGCTGGCGTTCTTCTCAATCAGGGCGTGCGCGGTCGACGCGACAGGCTCGGCAGCAACGTAATGCCGCATCCGCCACGGGACGCGCATCAGCGCAGCCGGGTCAAAGCCAGCAGACACCATGTCAGGCAGGTCCGCCTTGCCGGCGACAAACATCTTCGGCACAGGTCCGTTGACGCGGGTGGCGATAGCAAAGTCATCCGGGTAAGCCTCGCGGTACTCATCGGCAAGTCCGTTGGCAGCCCACGGGTCAACGCTGGTGGCAATCTTGGGATCGAATGAATTCTGAATAATGGCTGGTGCAGTCATTTTGTGTCTCTTTCGTAGATTTAGGTCTAGAGGTGCGAGTATTTGCGTTCGATGTCAGCCTTGATCTCCGCATGATCAACAGCATTAGGTAAGTACCAGGTGGGTGTTTCCGGTTCGGCAAGCGTTTCGTATTCTTCCCGCGTCACTTCCCGAATCAGGTTGTTGTCGAGGTTGTGCCGAATTTGGGACTCGTCGGCCCACAACGGAACGCGATTCCCGTAATACAAATATCCGCCGTCGATTGCGTCAGTCTCTTCGCGTCTGCGAGCCACTGAGTGTGGAACGCCGGCAAGCTCCTCAGCGTTCATTCTTCGAATCTGCACGATGGCTGCCTTGACACGATAGTACTTCTGTCCTTCGTCCGTTTCAGTCATTTTCGGGCTCCAAGATGCTCTCGTAGAAGTAATCATCTGCCGTTTTACGCGTCCCTGGCTGTGGTCCCTGATGCATGACCGGCGCAGGTACGCGGGGTGCGTTCGGGTCGTAGACCGGGGCGGCAGGTACACGCAGCCCAGGCTTTATCTCAGCCCAGTCGGCTGCCAACTCCTCGGCTGTCGAGCCACGCAGCCTGTCAGCCACCACCGCTGGCACGCCGTTCTCGTGCACGACCTGCAACCGCACCTTTTCGGCAGCTAGTCGACTTGCCTCGGCAGTTGCTTCGGCGGCTTGCGCTTTGGCCGCTGCGATCGCTTCTGCATCCCCACTCATTGATCAACCTTCACTGATTCTCGGATTAGATAACCCTCGTGCTTTTCGATTGCGTCCTGTGTTGCGTCCGCTAACGCGAAGAGCTGGGCTTCGTTTATTGTCCAACTGAAATAGTTTCCGTCCCGCTTTAAACGCGAGATGGTCCACCTTGGCGTGAGATCAGGGTTATTGACTTCCCGGATCTTCCACGACGGAAGTTTCTTCGCCTCAGGCATTCTTGCTACCCTCCCCGTCAGCTTCTGAGGGACTTTCGTGACCATCTGCAACTTCGGGTACCGGAAGGCCCGCTAGCGCCTCCTGAGGCTGCTGCGTCCACTGCGTGTACCGACCTTTGCCGCCGTATAGGCGGGGACGGTCCCTCACGCCGGCACCTTCGCCAGCTCATCAGCCAACACCCACACCAGTCGCTCCAGCCCGCCGTAACGGTGCACAGCATCATCGAATGCCAAATCAAACGCGACATCATCGGAGTTGCGGCGCGCATTCACAGCACGCGCCCCAATAATCCGGTCGATCTCACTTATCCTCGGAGCACTCACGCCATTACTTCCTGCTTGTCTACTGGACATCCCGAATACTGTTCACGTCGAGCCTTCTGAATGGCTGCACAACGGTTCAAACTTTCGACCTCGTACAGGACTCTTGAACGAGACTGTCGATACGCCACCACTTCATTGTGTTGACGCCACATACGCAGAGTGCGCGGGCTTCTCTCAATGTAGGTTGCGGCTTGCGGTTCGGTTAACCATCGGATTGGTTCAGGCATTGGCCTAGTCACCTCCTGAGGGGTATTGCCATCTTGGCAACGGTTGGATGGTAAAAATTTAGACGCCCCGGATTTACGGGGATTGGGTTAGCGGCGGAGCAGCGTAAAGGCGATCACTTTCGCGCTCACGCCTACCCTAATTCTACCTATTCAATGTGTCGCACCGGTTTATTCATCGGGCCTTTGTGCCCACGTCCAGGGCCGGCTGGACCGACGCGTCCGACCTGAAATTGTGCGGCTTTTCGGCGATCCGCACTTGTTGTCAGTGCGAGCAGTAATTCACTGGCTTCATAGACTGACTTTCCGTCCCGCCGTTTACGTCGTATCAGCTTCTTTCGGTGCCAGTTGTAGATAGTGCTTGGACTTCTCCCTGATATTCGTACAGCTTCGTGCAACGTAATCCAACGTTCAGGAAAGTAGGGTGCGGGGTCATCTGATGCTGAAATTATCGGGGGTTTACGCATTGGTGTCTCTCATCTCTTTGCGTATTTTGCCGACGATGTGGTTTCCGCAACCGACTGCTCGGATGATGTCGACGTTGCGGTAACCCTCGGCTACCATTTGTCGGACTTTGTCTGTTGCGGGGTGCCGGTTGCCGCGCCCGAGCCCTGCACGTTTCGGCTTGTTCAGGTAGTTCTGCCGTTTGGTCTCTTTGGCGCGGAGTAGTTCGGATGCTTCCCATACGTTGACACCGGCACGTATGCGGCGATGGACTAATCCGGTTCTCGTCCAGACCCTCAGTGTGCGGTCGCATCGGTCAATGAGTCGTAGCGCTTCTGCTTTGGGTAGCCAGTGCTTTGGGAACTCTTGCGCGGCCACGCCGCCGTCGATGGTTGGTGGTGTTCTCATCGAGCCCCCAGCAATAGGTCGTGGACAGCCGGCCACGCCTTCGAGTGAGTGGCTAGGAGGTCGTGCAGGCTTGCTTGCATCCCGGCAGGTTCGACCCAGTCGCGTGACCGCATGGCCATGAGGAGACGGACGGATAGCCGGTCCGCTGGCCTTGGGTCGTCGTTGGCGATACCTCGGATGTAGCCGGCTAGCTCGGGATGGCTGGGATGGTAACGCCAGGTTCGGCCGATGTCGGTCATATCGACGCCGCAAATTTCTGCCCAGTAAGCCAATATCTCCAACTGTTTGTCCGCGGCATCGATGACGTTGAGATCGGCAGGGGCTTGGGGTCCGGGTCCATTGGCATTCTTTGTTTCCGACGCCCCCTCTGGAACTGCCTTGGGTAGCCTGTAAAGTCCTCCGCGAAGATATGCGATCGCCTCGGGGATGGTCTGGACCATGACTTGAAGAGAGAACTGTATGGGCGGCTTAGGGCTAGCATTGACGCTGTAAGCAATTTCAACCATTTAGGTACCTCAGGTATAGGGGATGCCTTAAAGTCTGCGGAGAGTGTCCGCCAGAGGGCAGCAATCGGCATAAGAGCAAATACGGTCAGAGACTTCGGCGCGACCAACGTCACCAAGGGATGCGCAGGAACATATTTCTCCCACTTCGGGAACAATTCATTCCCGATTTTTGGGCCTTGACCTGCACAAAGTCAAAGTTCCTCTCAATACTCTTAGTCAGTGAAACTCGCAGGTAGAACGCAGTTTGTAGTTTCCTGCTTTGAACTCCACGCCATAGGGCGCAATTAGACAACGATCATTGGACCCGTCAGCTAACCAGCCGTTCTTCACTGCCTGCCGAACTACCTTCCGGGTATCCACATCAGAATTCTTACCGAGCAGTTCGGTTAATTTGCCCTTCGGCATCGGGCAGTGGCCGCGACGATCAATATGCGCCCAGCAATGAAGTGCTGCCTTTTGCCACGCAGGCACCGATCCGGTACCCAAACGCTCGAAAAGTTTCCGCTCCATAATGTTCCAACCTCCGGGCATACGAGTCAGGTTCGACCGATACTCCGGCCAATCTTCATCCGCCCGTACTAGGTCTTCCACCGATAGCTCCTGAAGCTAGAGAAACAACATGCGCGAGGTCAGCGTCATCGAGAATGAGCGCTTTGCTGGTGCCATTGATGCCGACCTTGTGAAGGCGTTTGTTGTACTTGTCAGACCAGAAGCTGACGACGTAGGTTTTAGGTTCCGGCATGTCGCTCCTGCTCCTCGTAATCGTCTAAGGCGTCTTGCAAACGATCCGCAAGCAGTCTCATTGCGGTCGGTGAAAGCTGCCAGAACGATTCACGCCCGCCATCCTCGCTTTTTCGGGTCAAAATGAACCTGGTGGAAGTTGGACGCTTACCGTTTGCACGGTCCAGACGAGTCCGTTTTATAGTGAAGTCAGTAGGCATGGCCTTACCTTCAAAAGAGGTGGGAAAAGAATGTTGAAGCTATTTGGTGCCGACGCGAAGAGCCCCGCAGCGTTGAACTGGGGGCCTCTAACGGGTGTCCGGCAAGCTGGCGAGGGTCGATCTGATGCGGATCCAATCGCAGAGCTTTAGAACGTGTGTTCGATTCTATACCTAGTGTCCGACATCTGCCTACAACACTAGATATGGTGCCTGGCCGGCTGGCGTGTTCAGCCAACAGTAAAGGAACGAAACGCGGTCGGTGTCAGCGGTCACGTAATTCCCCAGGCTTGAGGGGTTGTCCGTCACCTAATTCCTCACCCGCTGTCACGTAATTCCCCACCCTGGGGCGTGTCGG
>NZ_JBITUQ010000051.1:0-4865 GCF_044542515.1 Rhodococcus sp. NPDC078407
ACTGCTCGTCGGTGAACTGGCGAAATCGTGACTTCGTCTGTCCCATACGGCCACGGTCTCGCGGGTCACCGCTCAGCTATGGGAGACACGCCCTAAACGGGCCCTTCACTATGAAGGGCCACTAAACGATGCCGAGCTGTAGTTTCTGCGAACTCACCCTTCCCCAAATTTCCCCCATCTTCGAGGGCACGAGGGTTCTCCACCATGGTCTCGATCGTTCCAGCCTGTCCTGAGTGTCAGCTCGCCAGCGGAAATTCTTGATCAGACCTCCACCTGATCTCCACACAAATACGCGGGCGTACCGGCCAATGTGGAACTCGACCGGAAGACAGGGGCGCGGTATGGAGTGGGCGAGTGTAACCGTGGTGGCCATTGGCCTGGGCGTGTTCTGGGCCAGCGTGCTCTGCCTCATTGTCGCCCTGACAGGGACCGCTCCCCAGGCGTGAGACACCCAGGGACCAATCGATGGGTGAGCCGGGTTCAACCACCTACCCCACATACCCCATAGGTATAATTGGAGGTGTTCCAGTGAGCACCAGCAACGAATATGAAGAGGAGAAGATGTCTATCCAGCCTCGCAGTAACCTTCCGTTGGAAGCGATCGCTGAATCCTGCACGTGCTGCTCCACACCCAGACCCTCGGTGCCGATGCCGATCCACGGTCTCCAGACCGACCGCCACGCCCCGCACCCGGCGCCACCACCCCCCAGACACCGGCGGGCCACACGCTCGGGACTGAGAAGTAGCGAAGGACGATCGCGATGATGTGGAACAACGGGATGGGTTCGGGAATGGGCTGGATGTGGATCTTCTGGCTCTTGGTCATTCTGGGCACGGTGGTGGTCACCGTCGTCCTGGCGAAAGCGTTCACCGGCGGCCGGGGCCAGACCGGAGGGCATGAGCATGTCAAAACCGGGGAACGCCCGCGCCAGCCGCGAGAGATCCTGGACGAACGCTACGCCCGTGGAGAGCTAACCACCGAGGAGTACCGGGAGCGACTACACACTCTGGGCGAGGGACGGCAGTGAGCGAGCTGACCCGACGGCAGCTCCTCGCACTGGGTTTGGCAGGGGCCGGCACCGCCGCCGTGGGCGGGGCCGGCCTGTGGTGGACCGTCAGTGAGGGCAACACCACGAACAGTGGTGGCTTCTCCGACGGTGGTGACGACCTTCTCGAGCCGGACGTGGTGGCCAGTCGGGACGGTGTGCTCGATCTGGAGTTGGTCGCCGCCCCCGCCCGGGTCAAGATCGGCGGGCGAAACGCAAACGTGCAGGCGTTCAACGGCACACTCCCAGGCCCCACCCTGCGCGTTCGGGGCGGAGACACGATCCGAGTGGCGATTGCCAACGAACTCGACACCCCGACCAACCTGCACGTACACGGGTTGCACGTCTCCCCCGAGGGCAATGGCGACAACCCCTTCGTCAGCATCTCCCCCGGCGAGTCCTTCGACTACGAAATCGTCCTGCCAAACGACCACCCGCCCGGGACTTTCTGGTACCACCCCCACCACCACGGCCATGTCGCTGACCAACTGGCGGCCGGACTCTACGGAGCGATCGTTGTTGAGGACCCCGAGCCGGTCCCGGTGTCCCGTGAGCGCACCTTGGTCGTCTCCGACATCACCCTCGACGGCACTGGCAACCCGGCTGCCGCGTCCCCGCCCGAGAAGATGATGGGCCGTCAAGGCGAGATAGTGATGGTCAACGGCCAGGTTCGGCCCCGGGCCACCGCTTCGCCGGGAGAGCGAGAGCAGTGGCGGATCGTCAACGCCTGCCCGTCCCGCTACCTGCGCCTGACCCTGGATGGTCAGTCTCTGCGCCTGCTCGGCCGTGACACCGGCCGCCTACCCGAACCTGTCGACCTCACCGAGGTGACGCTGGCTCCCGGAAACAGAGTCGAACTCCTGGTGGACGCTCGCCAGGGCACCTCCACTCTGCTCAGCATCCCGGTGGACCGCGGCGCCATGCCTGGCATGATGGGCGGACCCATGGCCGGTGCGTTCCCGGCGGACGACGAGCCGATCGGTCTGCTCACGCTGGACGTGACTGGGCCCCCGGCGGACGAACCCGATCCCGTGCCCGCAGGACCGGCCCTGCGGGACCTGCGCACCGCACCGGTAACTGCCCGTCGAACCCTGGAATTCGCCATGGGCATGGGCATGGGCCGTGGGATGCGCGGAGCCGAATCGATGATGTCGTTCACCATCAACGGCCGACAGTTCGACGCCGACCGAAACGACATCACGGTTCGCGCCAGAACTGTGGAGGAATGGACCCTGACCAACACCAGCCCCATGGACCACCCAATGCACCTGCACGTGTGGCCCATGCAAGTCCTCGACGACGGCGAGTCACCCACCTGGCAGGACGTGGTCAACATTCCGGCCTTCGGCCGCGTCACCATCCGCGTGGCCTTCGACGACATCGTCGGCCGCACCGTCTACCACTGTCACATCCTCGACCACGAGGACCTCGGCATGATGGGCACGATCCTGGCCCGCTAAACTCGGCGCACCCGACCGCAAGCACACCGCCAACCCCGCCCGACGAGAAGAAAGTACGGTACCGCATGGATCGCAGCGCCCAGTCCTCGAACTCACTGACCCTCACTGGATCCGTTGCGCTCGGGACGGGGGTGATGATCGGGGCGGGCATTTTCGCCCTGGTAGGGCAGGTCGCCGAGCTGGCCGGGGGGTGGATGCCGTGGGCCTTCCTTGCCGGGGCAGTGGTGGTGGCCTTCAGCTCCTACTCCTACATCCGCTACTCAGCCACCAACCCTTCCTCGGGCGGAATCGCGATGCAACTCAAAGCCGCGTATGGACCCGGGGTCGTGGCTGGCTCGGTTTCGCTGTTCATGTACGTGTCGATGATCCTCGCCGAGTCCCTTCTCGGCCGAACCTTCGGTACCTACATGCTGCGACCGTTCGGGATGCAGGACTCCGACGTGTGGGTCCCGGTGCTGGCCGTCCTCGCCATCGCCGGCGCCGCACTGGTGAACCTGGTGGGCAACCAACTAGTGGAGCGCTCTGCCACGGTCACCGCAGCGCTCAAGATCGTCGGCATCGCGGTGCTGGCGATCGCGGGAATCCTCGCCGCGGGACTCTCCTCCCTGCCCCGGCTCATTACCGCCGCTGGACGCACGCCACCAGACCAGGGATGGGTGGGCTTTCTCGCCGGTGTCACCCTATGCATCCTGGCGTACAAGGGGTTCACCACGATCACCAACCACGGCGGGGATCTGAAGAACCCCAAGCGCAATATCGGCCGCTCAATCATTATTTCCATCGCCCTGTGCACGGCGCTCTATCTATTGATCACCGTCGCAGTCACTGCGAGCCTGACCGTGCCAGAGATCATCGAGGCCCGCGACTACGCACTGGCCGAAGCAGCCCAGCCGATGTTCGGCGACTGGGGCATGAGAATAACCGTGCTTATCGCGGTGGTCGCCACACTGTCTGGACTGATCGCGAGCCTATTCTCAGTCTCGAAGCTCTACGACATGCTCCGAGAAATGGGCCAAGCCCCGGGCCTGCCCGGCCGGCCAGGACATCAGTCGCTCTACATCACCGCCGGGCTGGCGATCGTGATGGCCGCCTTCTTCGACCTCTCCCAGATCGCCTCCCTTGGCGCTATCTTGTATTTGGCCATGGACATTGCCATCCACTTCGGGATCATCCGCCGTCTCAAAAACGACGTCGCCGCCAACTCCTGGATCCCGTTGCTCGCGATCATCCTTGACCTCGCGGTACTGGTGCCCTTCCTGCTCACCAAGAGCCAATCGGACCCGTTCACCCTCGTCACCACCGCGCTAGTGGCCCTAGCCATCGTCCTCGCCCAGTGGCTCGCCGTGCGACACCACCAACACCAGTGAGAACACAGAGCACACCAGAGACTCCAACCAACCCAGCGCGATTCAGGCCGCACGACGCGCGTCCGCTGAGCGCGTTGAGGCGCGCATCTCCCCACACTTGTGGCACACGCCGTACCGGCTTCACCGAACCTTCACGTGAAGGACAGTTCGTCCTTCACAAACACTTGGCAGATTGGGGGTGTACCGATCAATGGTCCCGTGCACTCGGGGCTGGATCGAGCACCCAGGAGGAAACGATGCAGGCGAGATGGAGTATCAACATCACCCCTATCGAAAGGGGCGCTCGCATCGTGTTGGGTCTTCTCGGTGTCGTTGGCGGAGGAATTCTGCTCAGCCAGGCGGACTCCACGGGCGCGGTGATCGTGGAGCTGTTGTTGATCGTGGCTGGTCTGGACCTGATCGTCACTGGTGGGACCGGGCACTGTCCACTGTACAAAAAATTGGGCCGCCTCCCGCTTCGGAAAGGACACCCCTCATGAGCGAGCAATCACCCCAGGAGCGACGGCGCCAGCCACTAGACGCGCCCCCTGATCAGCCCCCCGTTGCGGGGTCGGCTTCCCCCTACAGCGATGGGCCTCTGGAAGAGCAGTACCCGCCCGAGCCCTCGAAGCCCGGACGCTCCGGTCATCGTTGGATGATGCTCGCGTGTTGTGTCCCGATGCTCGTTCTTGTCGGGGTCCTGCTGGTGACCGGGGTCGCAGGCACCGGAGTGATCGTGTTTGGCGCGCTGTGCGTGGCGATGATGGGCCTGATGATGTTCGCAATGCCCGGTGGCCACGGCCATTAACCCGCCACTACACGCTCCTGGGATCCAATCGGCTCAGCATTGAACCGACCAGGAGCGAGCACGACGCGATTTCCAAGGCTGGAGGACACCGAGATGGCTGCAGCGGCCACTAGGGCGTGTCTCCCATAGCTGAGCGGTGACCCGCGAGACCGTGGCCGTATGGGACAGACGAAGTCACGATTTCGCCAGTTCACCGACGAGCAGT
>NZ_JBITUQ010000052.1:0-2428 GCF_044542515.1 Rhodococcus sp. NPDC078407
CAGCGGGTACCAATCTTTCGGGGCTCTGTTGCTCGTCAGAATCAGGGGTTTGCCGGCGATCGCTCGATCGGAGACGAGGTCGTAGAGATCATCGGATTGGGTGGTGGTGTGCTCACGCATCGCGAAGTCGTCGATGATCAGCACATTTGGTCGGGTGTATTCGCGCATGCGTTGTCCGATGGTGCGATCGGCGTGCCCACCGGCGAGGTCGGCGAGCATGCGGGAACATTTGACGAATCGGATGTCGCCGCCGCGGCGGGCGACTTGATGACCGAGTGCCTGTGCGACATGGGTTTTCCCGACACCGACCGGTCCGTAGAGGATGACCGACTCGCCCGCGTCGAGCCACCGGAGAGCGGCGAGGTCGCGGAGCATCGCTGCGGGTAGTTTCGGGCTGACGGTGAAGTCGAAGTCTTCGAAGGTGTTGGCCTGCTCGAACTTCGCTCGGCGCACTCGTCGGGTCAGGGCGGCTGATTCGCGGCGGGCGATTTCGTCTTCGCAGAGCACCTGCAGGAATTCGAGGTGTCCGAGTTGACCGTCGCGGGTTTGAGCGAGCCTGGCGTCGAGGGTGTCGAGCATCCCGGTGAGTTTGAGGGTTTTCAGTGCGGTCCGCAGGGATGGGTCGTGGATGGTCATCGCGGTGTCCTTGGTGTCGAATGTGGTTGCAGTGCAGCAGATGTAGATGACGGCATGGTCATGCGCTCTGCGCGGTGTCGAACGCGCCGGGGCCGCGGAGCAGCGCCGGCGGCAGTGGTACGGAGGGTTGATCGTCGGGTCGGTCCCCGTGTTCGGTTCCCGCGACGAGCAGTCCTTTGATGGTGCGGTAGTGCACGTCATCGAGTTCGAGTGCCCGGCGGCAGGCGGCATCGAGACGGTCGTCGGGATATTTCTCGCGGAGTCGGATGATCGCCTGGATGGCGCGGAGTCGGTGGATGGCGTTGACCGAAGACAACTCCTCGATGACTTTCGTTGCACCCGAACCGATCTGCTCGGCTTGACTGCGACACCAGGTGACACTGCGCAAAGTATGCGCCACCTTGTGCGGTGGGTAGTGCTCGAAGTTCGTCGACCGCCCGGACAGATGCAGAACGTGAGTAGCGGCGACAGCGTCGTCGTGGAATACCTGGACGATGTCCCCGGCGGTGCGGACGGTGACCTTCTGCCCGAGCAAGCGCCACGGCACCGAGTAGAACGCCTTCCCGGCTTTGACGTGGCAGTCCGGTGCGACGGTGCCCACCGAATACTGCACGGTTTCGAACGGGCGCGCCGGAAGCGGGGCGAGGGCAGATTGTTCGACCGCCTCGAACATCGCCGAGGGTGTCACGCCGTCGAGTGAGCGGTGGCGGTGGTGCCCGTATACCTCTGTGGCCCAATACAATGCCGCGTTCTGCATCTGCTCGAGTGAGGTGAAGTCGCGGCCCGCCCAGAACGAGTCACGAATGTAGGGCATGGGCCGCTCCACGCGGGGTTTGTCCTTGGGTTTGCGGGCCCGGGCGGGGTCGATGAGGGTGCCGTAGAAGCTCGCCAGTTCTTGGTAGGCGGGGTTGATCATCGGGTCGTAGAGATCGGGTCGTTCGACACCGGTTTTGAGGTTGTCGCACACCAGCCGGGCGGGAACGCCGCCGAAGTACTCGAATGCTGCGACGTGGGAGGCGTTCCATGAGGTTTGGTCCATCCGGAAGACGGGTTGGACGAACATCTTCCGTGAGCACGCGAGGATCATGACGAACGCCCACACCGAGATGCGGCGGCCCAGGGCCGGGTCGAACCACATACCGAGTTTGCCGTAATCGATCTGCGCTTCACTGCCCGGTTCGACGCTCCCGCGTGGGACGGTGACCTTCTCTTCGAGCCGCTGCTGCGCGAATGTTGTTGCGATGTAGCGTCGTACGGTCGATTCGGAGACATCGACGTGGTGATCGTCGCGTAGCCGCTGCGCGATGGTAGCGACGGTGACCGGCACATCGAGTTGCGTGGTGATCCACTCGTGGTGCGGTGCGATGTGCTCCCACGTCAAGGCGCGGGCCGCGGGATCGGACAGTGCCGGGAACCAGCGGTCGATGCGTTCACGCCAGAGCTGTTCGTCGAACACCTCTTCCGGCGCCGGTTCGATACCGTCACGCACTGCCGGTTGGAGGTACTTGCGGATGGTTTTGCGGTCGATGCCCAGCGCCTGATGGATCTCGACTTGGGATCGGCCGGCGTTCCAGTGTCGGAACATCTCGATGAGATCGTTCACGGTGAATGACTTCCTTGCCACCTCAGGCCCCTTCCACGAGCCCTTGGTAGGACCCCGTGTCAGGAGCGAACCTGAGCAGCACCCGAACCCCGCACCGACACGCCCCAGGGTGGGGAATTACGTGACAGCGGGTGAGGAATTAGGTGACGGACAACCCCTCAAGCCTGGGGAATTACGTGACCGCTGACA
>NZ_JBITUQ010000053.1:0-2425 GCF_044542515.1 Rhodococcus sp. NPDC078407
TGATGGCGCTCATCGAAAGTGCTCAACTTCGCTCAGCGAAAGTGCTCACCCGGTAGCGGTGATCACTGTAGCGGTTGACGGCTCCCGGTGACGGCTTTGCGGAGCTTCTCCGAGCGTGCGTTGTGGTCGCGGAGCCGGTAGGAATCACCGGACATGTCGAGGACTACAGATCGATGCAGGAGGCGGTCGAGCATGGCTGCTGCGACGGTGTCGTCTCCGAGAACCGTTCCCCACGATCCGACCCCGCGGTTGCTGGTGATCACGATCGATGTCTTCATATACCGTTGCGAGACAACCTGAAACAACGCCGACGCAGCTTCGCCCGGCAACGGAAGATACCCGAGTTCGTCGATCACCAAGAGCGTCGGCCCGGCGTAGAACCGCATCGTCGTCGCCCATCTGCCTTCGATCGCGGCCCGGTGACATCGAGCAGCGAGATCGGCGGCGGTGGTGAAATACGTCCGATACCCGGCATGCGCAGCAGCCCGTGCCAGCCCGACCGACAGATGCGTCTTTCCGACCCCGGGCGGTCCGATGAGCAGCACATTCGTCGCAGTCTCCAAATATCTGCAGGTCGCGAGCTCATCGATCAGCTTCTTGTCGACCCCGGCGGCATTGTCGAAGTCGAAGTCCTCGAGCGATGCCGGGGTCGGCAGGCAGGCGAACCGCAACCTGCCGGTCAACCGCCGGGCTTCGGTGGCGGCGACCTCGATGGAGAGCAGTCGTTCCAATGCTGCGGTCATCGACAGTTCCTCTGCCGCGGCCTGGTCGAGGACTGTCGGCAGTGCTTCGGCGGCGTCGGCGAGTTTGAGGACCCCGAGATGTCCACGCAGACGTTGGTAGAGGCTCGCTGCTTCGGCGGTGTTCGGTGCGGGGAGGCGATCAGTGGTGGTCCGTGGTGTCGGTGTTTCACTCATGCGAGAGTGTTCCTTCCCCGTGCAGCCCGCTCGTAGGTCGAGAGGTCGATGACATCCGATGATGTTGTCGTTGAACTCGATTCGGCATCCGGAGTCGAGTTGTTCGTACTGTGGAAATGGCTGTTACGCAATACTTCTGCCGCTCTGAGTGCATCGGGCCCGGGTGGTATCCGTTCTTTGCGGCGGTGCGGTTTACCGGTGTTCGCGGTCGCCATCGCGAGTCGTTCGAGTGCAACGACGTGACCGCTGTCGCGGACGATCATGCCGAGACCGTCTGCGGCGACCGCATGCCTGGCGACGGTGATGCCGGAGGCGGTGACGATGTCGAGGTGACTGCCGCCGACCGGGCGGGTGACGGTGACCTGCGCGGACGCCAACTCCGGCGGGACGGAGTACTGGTTGCCGCGGTAGGACACCAACGCTTGCCGAGAAGCCGTGCGGGTGTCACCGAGAATCATTGGATATGCCCTCGCCGGCGGTGCTTGCAGGGGTTCGGCCGCTGCGAGGTCGGCGACCGTGCTGGTCCCGTCCGGGGTGTGGCGGGTGCGATTGTCGGAGATGGAGGCGCAGAAGTTGTCGAGATGCGCTTGGGCCTGCTCGACGCTCATGTCCGGTAACGATCGCCACCATCGCTGCGCTGCAGTGTGATTCGCCTTCTCGACGACACCTTTGCGGTTCCCTCGCCGCGGTGGGCAGATCGCTACCGAGACCCCGTAGTACTTCGCGACGCCGGCGAAGCTGGCGGTCACCGCACCGGACTCGGGGTGGCAGACCGTGGCCATGCGGTCGAACCGCCACACGCGGGTGATGCCGCCGAGAGCGCGGACAACGCGGTCGAGATTGTCGACCAGATGCGGTTGATCCATCGACGGGGTCAACACCGCCCGCCACTTTCCCGAGTGTGCGAGTGAGCCGACCCACAGGTGTGCTGTTCTGCCCCAACCCCATTCAGTCGGCGGGTTCGGGAGGTCGACGTAATCCCATTGAGTTTCTTCACCGGGTGGGTGGTCGATGATGGCGTTGGCTCGGTCGGTTGCGGTCCTGCACGCCAGGCAGATCGGGCGCAGTTTCTGCTGCCGGATCTTGCGGGTCATCGTCGGGTACGACAGTGCAAAACCCAACGCCAATAGTTCGTCGAACAGGGCGACCGCCCACAGATGCGGGTCTTCGGTGAAGCGGTAGCGGATGTAGTCGACGAAGTCCTCGAACGGGTCCGGTGTCGACCTTTTTCGCATTCCGGGGGTGGTGGTGCCGTTGATGTAGTTGCGGACGGTGCGGCGGTTGCGGCCGGTGTGGCGGGCGATGTCCGAGATCGACATGCCTCGTTTGTGCAGTGCGGATATCTCCATGTCCTCTTCCCATGTAAGCATGAGATCGCGGGTCTCCTTCGGGACGCTGGTGTGTGGTCAGAGACCATCAGCATCGGAGGAGGCCCGCCCTCATTGGCGGAGCCACACGGGTGAGCACTTTCAGGGATCAGATCTGGGTATTTTCACTGAGCGCCGTCA
>NZ_JBITUQ010000054.1:0-1793 GCF_044542515.1 Rhodococcus sp. NPDC078407
CCGTGCACCGCACTTCTGACGTCAGAATGTCAGAAGACACGTGCACTCACCCTCGAAACGCCTGCAAAGAGTGCAGCCGTCTTCTGAAATTGACAAATGTGTTCACGTTCGGCGGTTCCCGCGTCCGGCGGGACCGGCACCACCGTGACACCGGCGATCAGGGCACCCACTACCGCGAGCACGGTCTTGACCGACGGCGTTGCGTGGATCGCGAGTCGGTCTGCCCGCGCGATCCGCTCGGCTACCGATGTCGCCGCGCCCAGGATGTCGGCACGAGACAGTGCGCCTCCGTCGATGGTGATGGCGTCGGGAATATCGTCTCCCCGCGCAACGGCGAGTGGGTTCAGTGAACGAAGCAGCACATGGCTACCGTACATACATGGACGTGGACGGAATCGACACCGGCGACTACGCCGAGTACATGACGGTCGCTGCCGGTGACCTGCAGGCGGGTGTCTATCTGATCGGTACCGACGCGGAGCAGGACGTCGATTCGGAGGACGATCTCGACCTGGATCTCGAGGACGAGGATTCCGAAGACGACACCATCGATGCCGCGCACGTCACCGACGGCGCGCCTAGGCTCGTCTACTCGGTTCAGTCGGACGATTTCTGGACGCGGGTCGAACTTGCGGATCTGCGAGCCACTCAGCTCTACGAAGAAGCCCACGCCCGCAATCCCGAGGTCAACGCCGAACCGAAGCGGTTCACCACCGTCGAAGCATTCGGTAGCAACGAGCTGGTCTACATCCTGCGCATCCGCCGCGGTGGCTGGGACGTGGGCGAGCCGGATCTGGAGCCGTGATCAGCGCGGCCCCTCAGTCCTCGCAAACGCGCGCGCGTTTGCTGAACGCGAGCGGCTTCGCGTCACGATTCTGCGCGCGCATGGCAAGTGCGCGCGCGTTTGCGAGATCCAGGCCGCGCACCAATAACCGTCAGTCGTGGAGCGTAATGCTTGCCCCTTCCTAGACTTGCTGCTATCGACTAGGCCGAGGACGCGACCGTTCCGATACCGAGGGCAACCAGGAATCCGGCGCTGATGCGGTCCAACCAGTCCGTCACTGCGGGCTTACGCAGCAACGCGACCGCCCGCGAGGCGACGACGGAGAACACTCCCATCACCAGGGCTGCCACCACCACCTCGACCAAGCCGAGCGTCATCGCACCGGTCAACGTGACCACCGTGAGGAACTGCGGCACCACCGCGAGGTAGAACAGTCCGACCTTGGGGTTGAGCGCGCACGAGAGAACCCCGGCACCGAACGCCGACCAGGCGGACGCGGCGACGGGTACCAGCGGCTCACCGGCCACCTTGTTCTTGCGACGAGCCCGGAACGCCTTCACGCCCAGGTACAGCAGATACAGTCCACCGAGAACCTTGACGACTCGATATGCCGTCGCCGACTGTTCGACGATCGCCGCCAGTCCGACGGCTACCAGCACGGCCCAGAACAATCCGCCGATCGCGACGCCCATTGCTGCCCCGACACCGGGCTTGAGGCCGCCGATGCTGTAACGAAGCACCAGAAACGAATCCGGGCCCGGAAGAATTGCCAGCAGAAAGCACACACCGGCGAAACTGAGCAACAGGCTGAGGGTCATAGGTATATGAAAACACCCAGGTCGGGCCGGAGCCAACTGATTTCACTGTGGACCAACTCCGCTGAATGTCCACCATTCGCATCGAGAAACTGGATCCGGGCTGTTGCGATTTCGAGATGGCTTCCATTGAGCAGTGTTGGACGGCGGATATCGATGCGGCCACGGGCGGGCCACCGACCTCAAGTGAGTGC
>NZ_JBITUQ010000055.1:0-1663 GCF_044542515.1 Rhodococcus sp. NPDC078407
GGTAGGCAAATCCGCCGTTCATATAAGCCTGAGAGGTGATGCGTAGCCGATTGAGGCGAATTCAGTGATCCTATGCTGCCGAGAAAAGCCTCTAGTGAGTTGTTACACGGCCCGTACCCCAAACCGACACAGGTGGTCAGGTAGAGAATACTAAGGCGATCGAGATAACTATGGTTAAGGAACTCGGCAAAATGCCCCCGTAACTTCGGGAGAAGGGGGGCCCTGTCCGGTGATCACTCTTGCAGTGTGAGCTGGGTGGGGCCGCAGAGACCAGTGAGAAGCGACTGTTTACTAAAAACACAGGTCCGTGCGAAGTCGTAAGACGATGTATACGGACTGACGCCTGCCCGGTGCTGGAAGGTTAAGAGGACCGGTTAGCTCGTAAGAGCGAAGCTGAGAATTTAAGCCCCAGTAAACGGCGGTGGTAACTATAACCATCCTAAGGTAGCGAAATTCCTTGTCGGGTAAGTTCCGACCTGCACGAATGGCGTAACGACTTCTCAGCTGTCTCAACCATAGACTCGGCGAAATTGCATTACGAGTAAAGATGCTCGTTACGCGCGGCAGGACGAAAAGACCCCGGGACCTTCACTACAGCTTGGTATTGGTGTTCGGTTCGGTTTGTGTAGGATAGGTGGGAGACTGTGAAGCGGTGACGCCAGTTACTGTGGAGTCGTTGTTGAAATACCACTCTGATCGTATTGGATACCTCAACCTCGGACCATGATCTGGTTCAGGGACAGTGCCTGGTGGGTAGTTTAACTGGGGCGGTTGCCTCCTAAAATGTAACGGAGGCGCCCAAAGGTTCCCTCAGCCTGGTTGGCAATCAGGTGTCGAGTGCAAGTGCACAAGGGAGCTTGACTGTGAGACTGACAAGTCGAGCAGGGACGAAAGTCGGGACTAGTGATCCGGCACCGGCAAGTGGAAGCGGTGTCGCTCAACGGATAAAAGGTACCCCGGGGATAACAGGCTGATCTTCCCCAAGAGTCCATATCGACGGGATGGTTTGGCACCTCGATGTCGGCTCGTCGCATCCTGGGGCTGGAGTAGGTCCCAAGGGTTGGGCTGTTCGCCCATTAAAGCGGCACGCGAGCTGGGTTTAGAACGTCGTGAGACAGTTCGGTCTCTATCCGCCGCGCGCGTAAGAAACTTGAGGAAGGCTGTCCCTAGTACGAGAGGACCGGGACGGACGAACCTCTGGTGTGCCAGTTGTTCCACCAGGAGCACCGCTGGTTGGCTACGTTCGGAAGGGATAACCGCTGAAAGCATCTAAGCGGGAAGCCTGTTCCAAGATGAGGTTTCTCACCCCCTCGAGGGGGTAAGGCCCCCGGCAGACCACCGGGTTGATAGGCCAGAACTGGAAGCCCAGCAATGGGTGCAGGTGACTGGTACTAATAGGCCGAGGACTTACCACAAAGAAGCTACGCGTCCACTGTGCAATATCTGAAACAACACACGAGTTGTTCAGTCACACAACCGAATACACGAATCCGTAGCCCACACATGTGGGTGGCAGGTTCGCTCGTGACACTGTTTCGCAGAGTTACGGCGGCCATAGCGGAGGGGAAACGCCCGGTCCCATTCCGAACCCGGAAGCTAAGCCCTCCAGCGCCGATGGTACTGCACTCGACAGGGTGTGGGAGAGTAGGACACCGCCGAACAC
>NZ_JBITUQ010000056.1:0-1424 GCF_044542515.1 Rhodococcus sp. NPDC078407
AAAGTTGGACTGAGTAATTCAGTTCCGACTATTGGGGAGCGTGTGTATGCGTGTACGAAGTTCGCTTACCGAGGATCAGCGGGTCGCGGCGGTAGCGTTGTTCGAGGAGGGCCGTGGGTCGTCCTCGGTCGCTGCGCAGTTGGATATCGGGTCGTGGGCGGTGAGGAGTCTTCACGACCGTTGGCGGGTTCGAGGCGGGAGCGTGTTGGTGGAGAAACCGGACCGGAAGAAGTTCTCGTTCGAGTTCAAACTTGCTGTGGTGCAACGCTTTCTGGCGGGTGAGAGCAAGATCGAGTTGGCGCGTGAGTACGGCCTGTCGTCGGGAAAGATCATCGAACCGTGGGTGCGTGCGTATCGCCGCGACGGCGACGAGGGATTGCGTCCCAAGAGTGCGGGTCGACCGCGGAAACAGTCGACGGCAGATGTCGATGGGGGCAGTGAGCTCGACCGCCTCCGTGAGGAGAACGAGCGGCTGCGGACACAGGTGGCGTACCTGGGAAAATTGCGGGCCTTGAGGGAACAGGGACGACGGTGAAGGTTCTCGCTGTCATCGCCCTCAAGGCGCAGTACCGTCTCGATGTGTTGCTCGACGTCGCCGGCTTGGCTCGGTCGACGTTCTTCTACCGTCAGGCGCAGTTACGCAGGCCCGACCCGAAGGCTGCGTTGAAAGCGGCGGTGAGCAGCGCGTTCGACAACAATCATCGACGCTACGGGCATCGACGCGTGCACCGAGTTCTCGTCGACGCGGGGTGGCGGGTGGCGAAGAAGACCGTGCTCGCGGTGATGCGTGAGCTCGGGTTGGCGTGCCGTGTGCGGCGCCGTCGACGGTATGTCTCGTATCAGGGTCAGGTCGGGGCGGTCGCGGCGAACATCCTCGACCGTCAGTTCACAGCTACGGCCCCGAACGAGAAGTGGGTCACCGATGTCACAGAGTTCCGGGTCGGGGAGGCGAAGTTGTATCTGTCGCCGGTGATGGATTTGTTCGACCGTCAGATCATCTCGTATTCGATCGGTCGGTCCCCGACGACGGAGTTCACCAACCGTTCCCTGCGGGCCGCGTTGGCTACCCTCGGCGAACAGGAGTGCCCAATTGTGCACTCGGATCAGGGTTTTCACTATCAGCACTCGTCGTGGCGGCGGTTGCTGGCCGATGCTGGGGCGATCCAGTCGATGTCCCGCAAATCGAACTGTTACGACAATGCGATCATCGAGAACTTCTTCGGTCACCTCAAAGAGGAGATGTTTCATCACGTCCGATACTCGAACCTCGACGCCTTGCACACCGCGATCGAGGACTACATCGACTGGTTCAACAATGACCGCATCTCGCTACGCCTCGACGGCCTGAGCCCGGTGCGATACCGAGCCCAGGCCCTCGCAGCCTAGGATTTGCATTAGCAGTCCAACCCGCGGGGTCCAGTGCA
>NZ_JBITUQ010000057.1:0-1359 GCF_044542515.1 Rhodococcus sp. NPDC078407
TGAATCACCCCAGGTTTGATGCCGCTTCCTTCTGAGTCAGGAAGGATGCATGTCATGCCCAAGAAAATCGATCCGGAGGTCCGTGCGAGGGCCCTGCGGCTACTCGAAGCTCACGGAGCTGAGTACGCCTCGGTGACTGCCGCGGCGGAAGCGATTGCCAAGCAGGTCGGCGTCGGTCAGGAGACAGTGCGGCGGTGGGCCGTGCAAGCCCAGGTCGACCAAGGCACCCGCGCCGGCACTACCTCGAAAGAATCGGCGGAGATCAAAAAGCTCAAGGCCGAGAACAAGCAGCTGCGCGAGGACGTCGCCATCCTCAAGGCTGCGACGACTTTCTTCGCGGGGGAACTCGACCCCCGCAACCGATGATTATCGCTTTCATAGATTCGTTGCGTGCCAACGGTTCTGCGGTCGAGTCGATCTGCCGGGTCCTGAGCGATCAGGGCTGCAAGATCGCCGCGAGAACCTACCGAGCATGGCGAGTACGCAAGCCCGCTGCGCGTACCGTCGCCGACGCCCACGTCATCGATGCGGTCAGGGAGGTGGTGTGGAACACCGGCGCAGACGGCCGGCGGAAGATGACACCGGAAGGGTTGTACGGGAGGGTGAAGATGCGCGCACATCTGGACCGGACCGCGATCCCCGGGGTGTCCTACGGTGCAGTGGACCGTGCAATGAAGCTACTGCGCCACAACGGTATTCGACGAGCGAAAGGAATCAGAACCACAATCCGCTCGGCGGACGGCGTGCGAGCGGGCGACCTGCTCAACCGACAGTTTCGGGCCGAGGAACCGAATCGGGTATGGGTCACCGATTTCACTTACGTCCGAACATGGGCCGGGTGGGTCTACGTGGTGTTCATCATCGACGTCTTCTCCCGGAGGATCGTCGCGTGGCATGCGTCGATGTCGAAGACTGTGGACCTGGTGACGATTCCGCTCAGGATGGCGCTGTGGCAGCGCCGCCGTGAGGGTAATCCAGTGAAAGCTGCTGAGCTGATACATCATTCGGACGCGGGTAGTCAGTATACGTCCGTGAAGCTGACCGAGAAGTTGGCGCTTGAGAACATCGCCGCGTCCATCGGATCGGTCGGGGACGCCTACGACAATGCCCTCGTCGAATCAGCGAACGGGTTGTACAAGACCGAGTGCATCCGAACGACGATCTTCCACTCGGGGTCGTACAAGACGATCACAGACGTCGAGTTCGCAACCGCTGGTTGGGTCGAGTGGTACAACGTCAAGCGCCTTCATTCCAGCATCGGCCACATGCCCCCGGTCGAATACGAAACGCTCCACTACGCTGACCTCACCACCGAGGATCAGCCCCAACTGGAGGCGGCACAGAACCTAGGGTGATTCA
>NZ_JBITUQ010000059.1:0-1293 GCF_044542515.1 Rhodococcus sp. NPDC078407
TGAGGTTCCCCCCGGATGGTGGACACCGAGATAGCGGGATCAATGGTTCCGCTGGAAGGATGTCCTCATGTCCCGCAAACGCAGGTCTTTCACGACCGAGTACAAGGTCGAGGCCGCCCGCAGGGTGATCGATTCCGGCCGCACCATCGCCGAGGTCGCCCGCGAACTGGGTATCAACGAAGCCCTCCTCGGTCGATGGGTCGCCGATGAGCGCCGGCGAATCGAAGCCGCCGCAGCATCCGGCGATCAACCGCTCACCGCCGCCGAGCGCACCGAACTCGCCAGGTTGCGCAAGCAGGTATCCGAGCAAGAGAAAGACATCGCGTTCCTGAAAAAAGCGTCCGCGTACTTCGCGGCCAATCAACAAAAGTAGAGCTCTACACGTTGATGGCCGCGGAGTACGCGAACTCCGCAGTTCACCGGATGGCACGCCTTCTCGAGGTGTCAGCCTCCGGCTTCTACAAGCACCAAGGACGCAGTGTGACTACCCGATTGGCAGAACGACAGCAACGTAGAGCCGATCTGGAGATCAAGATCCTCGCGATCCACCAGGAGTCGAAAGGCGTGTACGGAGCACCCCGCATCACCGCTGAGCTCCACGATCGAGGAGAGGTGATCACCGAGAAAACCGTCGCCAAGATCATGCGGTCACTCGGTGTCGTCGGCATCAGCCCACGCACATTCAAGGTCCGCACCACCGTGGTCGATCCGTTCGCCTCGTTCCCCGATGATCTGGTTCAGCGCCACTTCGATCAGGGCGAACTCGACGCAGTGTGGACCTCGGACATCACATATCTGACCTGCGGGGAGGGTGATATGTACCTTTGTGCGATCAAGGACGAGCACTCGAAGAAGGTGCTCGGGTGGGCCGTGGCCGATCACATGCGCACCGAGCTTGTCCTCGAAGCGTTGGAGATGGCGGTCGCCGAACGCGGCGGCGATGTTGCGGGCACAATCATGCACTCAGACAGAGGATCTCAGTACACAGCTGACATCATGAAGCAGGCGTGTGAACGCTACGGGTTGCGGCGTTCGATGGGTGAAACCGGTATTTGCTGGGACAACGCCGGCGCGGAGAGTCTGTGGTCGACGTTCAAGCACGAGTACTACTACCGCCACACCTTCGTTCATGCCACTGAATTGGTTGCTGCAGTTGACAACTGGATGAACTTCTACAACACTCGGCGTAGGCACTCCACGATCGGGATGCTCAGCCCCACCACGTACGAACAGTCACTGATCGCGCCCATCATGGCCGCGTGACCACTGTCCACTTTTCGGGGGGAACCTCAG
>NZ_JBITUQ010000060.1:0-1264 GCF_044542515.1 Rhodococcus sp. NPDC078407
GGGACTGCCCCGAGTTCGGTTGACTCGTTGGGTTGAGTGAATCAGGCCGCGTGTGCGGACTGATTGATTGTCTCAAACTCGGTTGGGGTGAGTTTGCCGAGCCGGCGTTGGCGACGCTTGCGATGGTAGGTCCGTTCGATCCAGGTGACGATCGCCAGCCGTAACTGCTCTCGCGTGGACCAACGTTGTCGATCGAGCACGTTCTTCTGCAGAAGCGCGAAGAATGACTCCATCGCAGCATTGTCTCCGCACGCCCCAACCCGCCCCATGGATCCCTGTAAACCGTTGCGGGACAGCTCATGTACGAATTTTCGTGAACGGAATTGGCTACCTCGATCGGAGTGGACGATGGTGCCGTCTGGGTCTCGTTGATCGACGGCGTTTCGCAGTGCAGATACTGCCAGTGAGGCTTTCATACGGCTGTCGATCGAGTATCCGACGATCTTGTTCGAGTACAGGTCTTTGATGGCGCAGAGGTAGAGCTTGCCTTCGTCGGTACGGTGCTCGGTGATGTCGGTCAGCCAGATCTGGTTGCGTTCCTGTGCGGTGAATTGGCGGTCGACGAGGTCGTCGTGGACGGGCGGGCCGGCTTTCTTGTTCAGGCCGCGCTTCTTGGAGAACACGGACCACAGCCGTTCCTGTGAGCACAGTCGTGCGACTCTGTTCTCGCTGGCGGTGATGCCGCGGTCCGGCAGTTCGTCGGCGATGAAGCGGTAGCCGAATGCCGGGTCGTCGGCGTGGATTTCACGAGCGATGTTGATCAGATGCGCGTCGTCCCAATCACGTTGTGTGACTGGTTGTTTCTTCCATTTGTAGAACGCTTGGGTGGAGAATCCGAGCACCCGGCAGGTCACTGTGACGGGTACCCCGTCGGCAGCAAGGTCGAGGACCAGCGGGTAGATCATTTTGGGTTGACATCCCGGGACAGGTAGGCGACCGCACGGCGCATGACCTCTGCTTCTTGCTCGAGGAGCTTGATCCGTTTGCGGGCCTCCCGTAGCTCGGCGGACTCGTCCAAGCCGGCCGGCGTCGTGCCTCGTTCGATGCCGTCGTCGCGGTCGGCGATCTTCAGCCACCGATGCAGACAGCCCTCGGATATTCCGAAGTCCTTCGCGATCTGACGCAATGGGGCCTCGCCCTTGCGTGCAACAGCGATGACGTCGCGGCGGAACTCCTCTGGGAACGCTTTCGGCATGGTGAACATCCTTCCACCGTGAGGAGCGATCCTCACAGATCAGATGTCAACCAAACCTGGGGCAGTCCC
>NZ_JBITUQ010000061.1:0-1196 GCF_044542515.1 Rhodococcus sp. NPDC078407
AGTTTCTCGGAGGGTGGTTACCGAGTTGGCACGTTCCTACCCCGAGTGCAATAACACAAGCCCGCAAAAGGCTCGGGGAGGAACCCTTAAAAATTTTGTTTCACGTGACCGCTAAACCGCTGGCATCGTCGGCTACACCTTCGGCCTGGTTTCACGGGCAACGGGTTCTCGCGATCGACGGCGTTGTCCTTGATGCGCCGGATTCTCCAGAAAACGCGGAAGTCTTCGGGTACAGCGTCGGCGGGAAGGGTAAGGGTGCGTTCCCGCGCGTGCGCGTCGTGGCTGTCGTCGAATGCGGCACACACGCGGTGTTGCACGCCGCAATCGGCGAGGCTGGTACGTCCGAACGGACCGAAGCCTGGAGCCTTGTTGCGGCTCTGGACCCGGGATCCGTCTTGTTGGCCGACCGCGGGTTCTTCAGCCTTGCGCTCTGGGAAAGATTGATCGAACACGAAGTCGACGCAGTCTTTCGAATCCCTCGAAATATGAACCTCCCCGCCATAAAAGAATTCACGGACGGTTCGTACCTCTCAGTGCTACTACCCTCGAAGAGTCAAAGCGCGATCCGGAAAACGTCGCGCCGAAGCTCACGAGGAGACGTCGCGGCCGAGAATCAGTATTTATTGGCTCACGGAGTCCCGTGCCGAGTCGTGGAATACGAAGTCGAAGGGTCCGACGAGCCATACCGAGTGATCACAACATTGCGAGACCACGTCGCAATTCCTGCATTGGAGATCGCTGCGTTGTACCACGAACGGTGGGAAGTCGAGAATGTCTTCGACGAGATCGAAGTACACCAGCTTGGTCACGGGCGCGTACTACGATCGAAATCCCCAGCGCTCATCAAACAAGAAATTTGGGGCGTGCTGCTAGCGCATTACGCGGTTCGCAAACTGGTCCACAGAGCGTCGGGTGTCGCTGAAATCGATCCGGATCGATTATCGTTCATCCGCGCCTTACGCATCGTCCGTCGCCAACTCACCAACGGCGCGGACTTTTCCCCCCAGCACACTCCCCGTGGTGCTGGGTGAATTAACCGAACACCCGAATCCGCCACGCAGACACCGATTTTACCCGCGCGTGGTCAAGCGACACTTCGCCGCGTTTCACAACACGAAGCGACCACACCATCACGGGCGTCACGAGAAGCATCCTCCTCGGCTGCAGCTCCGCGTGCCGCTAACTTAACGGCATTG
>NZ_JBITUQ010000062.1:0-1186 GCF_044542515.1 Rhodococcus sp. NPDC078407
CCCGGGTGCTCGAGCGGTTGTGTCAGCGTGATGCCGCGTTCCGGATCATTTGCGCGGGCAACACTCCTGATCATGTGACGATCTCTCGGTTCCGCGCCGACGTGGCCCCGCACATGGATGCCTTGTTCACGCAGGTCCTGCTGCTGTGCGGGCAATTGGGATTGGCCAGGTTGGGTGTCGTCGCCCTCGACGGAGTCAAAATCTCCTCCGACGCTTCGCTGAGCGCCAATCGCACCGAAAAAGGACTCCGCGCAGCGGCTGCCGAGGCGGCCGAGCAGCGACTTCGCGAGCACGCACGGACTGCCGCGGCTGAGCATGCTGCGGCCGACGCTCGCGAGGACGAGATGTTCGGGCCGGGCTCGACCGGCGACGAAGTGCCCGAGGAGATGACAGATCCGCGGTCGCGGGCAGCGCGGATCGCGCAGGCGTTGGCCGAACTCGAAAAGATCAACGCCGACAAAGCCGCGAAGCGGGAGCAGGTCGAGAAGAACAAGTCCGAGCTCCGTACTGCGACGCTGGCGCGGCGGGAGAAGCTGGTGGCGAACCATCTGCGCAGGCGTGAGGAATCGGGTCCGGTCAGGGGTAAACCCCCGATGGAGATCAGAGTCGAGATATTGCAGATGAACCTGGCCGACGCGCGGGCCAAGCATCAGGCCACCATCGAGAACTACCTGGCGAGGAAGGCTGCGGGCACCGCGAAAGGGCATGTTCCGGGCCCGGTGGAGAAGAACTGGAAAGTCGTTCGCGTGCAGCGTTTCCTGGACCGCGCGATCGCCGACCGCGCCGCCGCCGACGCGAAAGCTGCAGAGCAGGAACGAGTACGCGCCGCGGTCGAGGCCGCCACCGTCTCGGCTGTCGTCGAATCTGCGAAGCCTGTCGAACCCAAACGCAACATCACCGACCCCCAGTCGAGGTCGATGCAGTTGCGTGGTGGTGGCTGGATTCAGGGCTACAACTGCCAAGCGGTGACCACCAGCGACGGGATCATCATCGCCACATCGGTGGGCAACAATCCCAACGACGGCACCACGTTCACCTCGATGCTCGACAAGGCCGTCGCTGCCGCCGACGTCGTGTCGAGTGCTCGTGTCGATTCGGATCCGAACGTGGACAATGAGATCGGAGTGCTGCTCGCCGATGCGGGATATCTGACCGAGGCGAATCTGACCGCGCCCGGCCCCGAGAG
>NZ_JBITUQ010000063.1:0-1132 GCF_044542515.1 Rhodococcus sp. NPDC078407
GCCGTCACCGGGAGCCGTCAACCGCTACAGTGATCACCGCTACCGGGTGAGCACTTTCGCTGAGCGAAGTTGAGCACTTTCGATGAGCGCCATCAGTGGTGTAGTCCGCGGATCACGCCCACGAGCCCGAATCACTTGACCAGCGACACCGCGACGGGTCACGCCCTCAGTCGACGTGAACAAGTCCTGCCCGTACACGTTCTGGCGTTGCAGTCTGCCTGTCGAACCCACTGCGGAATCGAGACCAGCGGCACCGCGCCGAACATTCACCACCTGGTTGATGTCAGCGCCAAGCCGGATAGCTTCTGCGCCGGCACGGGTGAACGTCTTATCCTGCTGCTCGGCACTCAATGAGTTGAAGTACTTCACCGGGTCAGTGCGCACATCTTCGGTGTTGTCCTCCAGCGAAATAATCTGCAAACAGTCACACGAGGGATGACGTCTGAACGCCGCGTTGTAGCGGTAGAAGCGGCCCGCGAGGATCACACACCGTGAGCATGCAGGCGGGTTGATCATGCGGACATAGCCGGTGCTCGGGCGTGCCACCATAGACAGGGTTGTAGCCGCCCTGGACGCATCAGAAAGCTGAGTCTGCATGTATACGTGCAACTTGGAAAGCCCATCAGCCCAAGCCTTCTGAGGGCCTTTAGCTTCCGTCTGCTGACCTACCTGAGCGATTGCACCGTAGTACAACCCGTCCAACGTCCGACCGTCTGATGCGACACCCACCAGACCGTCCGTCACGGGGGTCGCAATCGGATCGACTGGAGTGCCCTGCTGGTCCAATACCTCCGCTGTGTAGCTCTCAGCCGTTGCTACTGCACGCTGCTGGCCGATGATGGTTAACTCGACAAGCTGGGCAACGTTCTTCTCATACCAGGCATCGAGGTCCAACGGTGGACGCTTGCCCCACACCTCATCGGCATAGCCGAGCAGTTCCATGGTGAGCCGTTGATGTGCTCGATAGCGTGCGACCGCAGCAGCGGGAAGCGCAGGCACATATGGGCTCACAGGTCGATGTCCGATACCTGGACTGGGGGACTGCCCCAGGTTTGGTTGACATCTGATCTGTGAGGATCGCTCCTCACGGTGGAAGGATGTTCACCATGCCGAAAGCGTTCCCAGAGGAGTT
>NZ_JBITUQ010000064.1:0-1093 GCF_044542515.1 Rhodococcus sp. NPDC078407
GCTGGTGATGGCGTGCCTTTTGAAGAATGAGCCTGCGAGTTAGTGGCATGTCGCGAGGTTAACCCGTGTGGGGTAGCCGTAGCGAAAGCGAGTCCGAATAGGGCGTATCACCGTGAGGTGTGTAGTGGCGTGTTCTAGACCCGAAGCGGAGTGATCTACCCATGGCCAGGTTGAAGCGACGGTAAGACGTCGTGGAGGACCGAACCCACTTAGGTTGAAAACTGAGGGGATGAGTTGTGGGTAGGGGTGAAAGGCCAATCAAACTCCGTGATAGCTGGTTCTCCCCGAAATGCATTTAGGTGCAGCGTCACGTGTTTCTCGCCGGAGGTAGAGCTACTGGATGGTCTAGGGGGCCTACAAGCTTACCGAAATCAGCCAAACTCCGAATGCCGGTGAGTGAGAGCGTGGCAGTGAGACTGCGGGCGATAAGGTTCGTAGTCGAGAGGGAAACAGCCCAGATCGCCAGCTAAGGTCCCTAAGCGTGTACTAAGTGGAAAAGGATGTGGGGTCGCGAAGACAACCAGGAGGTTGGCTTAGAAGCAGCCACCCTTGAAAGAGTGCGTAATAGCTCACTGGTCAAGTGATCCTGCGCCGACAATGTAGCGGGGCTCAAGTACACCACCGAAGCTGCGGCACTCACACAATAGCCCCATTCAGGTCTGCGGATCTGTGTGCAGGTGTGTGGGTGGGTAGGGGAGCGTCGTGCAGCCATGGAAGCATCGGAGTGATCCAGGTGTGGAGGCTGCGCGAGTGAGAATGCAGGCATGAGTAGCGAAAGACGAGTGAGAAACTCGTCCGCCGAATGACCAAGGGTTCCTGGGCCAGGTTAATCCGCCCAGGGTGAGTCGGGACCTAAGACGAGGCCGACAGGCGTAGCCGATGGACAACGGGTTGATATTCCCGTACCCGTGTAACCGCGCCCATGGTGAATCAGTGACACTAACCACCCTGAATCTGCATGACCGATCTCTTTCGAGAGTGAGGCGTGTGGTGGATGCGTGGGACCTGATCTGGTAGTAGCCAAGCGATGGGGTGACGCAGGAAGGTAGCTGGGCCAGTCAGTGGTTGTACTGGTGTAAGCCTGTAGGGCGAA
>NZ_JBITUQ010000065.1:0-1077 GCF_044542515.1 Rhodococcus sp. NPDC078407
TGTAATGACCAGGGACGTTGTGGACGGCGTGGCAGCGACAGATAGGTGAGGACCTCCGGTATCGGTGTGGTTACCACAACTGCACCGACAACCGAGAGGTCCTCGTGTCACACGCTAATGCCTTGCTCACCCCGAAGGGGCGATTGAAACTCGCGACATCGATCGTCGACGACGGATGGTCGATCCGCCGAGCGGCCGAACGATTCCAGGTGTCACCGACCACAGCCAAGAAATGGGCCGACCGCTACCGCACCGACGGCGCGGCAGCAATGGCCGACCGCTCGAGCAGACCCCACCACAACCCGAACCGGACACCTACCCGCACCGAACGCCGAATCATCAACCTGCGCTTCCTCCGCCGGTGGGGACCACACCGCATCGCCTACCACCTACACATGGCACACAGCACCGTCTCAGCGGTCTTGCGCCGCTACAAGATGCCGCTGCTGCGTCACCTCGACCAGAACACCGGACTTGCTGTACGCCGACCACAACCCCGCCGCTACGAGCATCCCGCTCCCGGGGATCTGATCCACATCGACATCAAGAAGCTCGGCCGGATCCCCAACGGCGGTGGGCACCGCAAGCTCGGTCGCACGATCGGCAACCGCCACAACAACAAACAGGGCCGCGGATACTCGTACGTCCATCACGCCGTCGACGATCACAGCCGGCTGGCGTATTCGGAGATCCTCGGTGACGAACGCAAAGAAACCGCCTCGGGGTTCTTCGAGCGTGCCAAAGCCTACTTCGCAGCCCATGACATCACGATCGCGCGGGTACTGACCGACAACGGATCCTGTTACCGCTCAACGCTATTCGCGCAGGCACTGGGTCCTGAGATCAAGCACAAGCGAACCAGGCCGTATCGGCCGCAGACCAACGGGAAAGTCGAACGATTCAACCGAACCCTCAACCAGGAATGGGCCTACGCGAACACCTATCTCTCCGACGAAGCCCGAGCGGCGACCTACCAAGATTGGATCCATCACTACAATCACCACCGACCCCACACAGGCATCGGCGGTAAGTCACCCATCGAGCGACTCACCGTCCACAACCTCCCCGGGAAGAACA